>CAZFVB010000038.1:0-12533 GCA_964522375.1 uncultured Chloroflexota bacterium | reverse complement strand
CCGGCCATGCCGAAGGCAGTCATGCGAGCAATGCATACGTCGGTCATCGCGTCTCGTGCGGGGGCCAAATATTTTCGTGGGTCGAACTCGTCAGGGTGCTGCATGAGAATTTGTCGGACAGCCGCACTCATGGCAATTCGGTTATCTGTATCGACATTGATCTTGCGGACCCCGTGCCTAATACCCTCTTGTATCTCCTCAACAGGGACACCCCAGGTCTGACGCATCTGGCCGCCGTATGAATTGAAGAGGTCCTGTAATTCTTGAGGAACAGAGGAGCTTCCGTGCATCACGATATGGGTGTCCGGTAGCCTTCGGTGAATTTCCCTGATGCAATCCATTACGAGCACACCTGCGTCGGGTTTTCGGGAAAATTTGTAGGCACCATGGCTCGTTCCAATCGCGACCGCCAGGGCATCTACGCCGGTTTGTTTTACGAAGTCCTCTGCTTGTTCAGGGTCGGTTACGAGTTCGTCGCGCGACAGTACACCTTCGGCCCCATGCCCATCCTCTTTCTCGCCCTGCCCTGTTTCGAGGCTTCCGAGAACACCTAGCTCGCCTTCTACGCTCACACCGTGGGGGTGAGCCAGTTCGACGACCTCTCTGGTGACGCGAACGTTGTACTCGTAGTCTGACGGTGTTGCTGCATCTTCCAATAGTGATCCGTCCATCATCACGCTTGTGAAATTTTGCTCGATGGCGCTTGCGCAGGTCGCGGGGCTGTTTCCGTGGTCTTGATGCATCACGATCGGGATCAAGGGGTTAAGTTCCACCGCAGCCAGCATGAGATGTCTTAGGTAGGCATCGTCTGAGTACGAACGGGCGCCCCGGCTTGCCTGGATGATCACCGGGGAGTCAGTGCGGCTAGCCGCCGTCATGATGGCTTGAATTTGCTCCATGTTGTTCACGTTAAATGCAGCCACGCCGTAATCGTTCTCAGCTGCGTGGTCAAGAAGCACGCGCATTGGTACCAGAGGCATGAGTCAAATTCCTACGGACGATATGGACAAAAATGTTCTGCGTATTAGTCGATGATACTTCGGAAAGACGTTTTTCCAAGTGAGCGTAGGGCTGCTCAGGCAAGTGCTGGGCAAATCGCACATGTAGTTCTGTGTACTGACGGGTCTCCGATTGGCATCTCAGTCTTTCAACGGCCTTCTCTCTGGCACGTATCTGCCCATCACTTGCGTTAGTAATCGTCTTCTTCAAGGCTTGCATCCCAAGCTACTGGCGAGCACTCTTGCCAAATGAGTCGGTCGCTGTTGTTTAAGAACGTAGATGTGGCGAATGGCGGCGTGGTCAACGTTAACCGTGACGTCCTTGTCGTGGACGGTCGAATCGCAAGAAATGACCAAGCTTCGTCACAGGAAGATTCCAATGTTCTCGTCGTTCATGGTCCCGGCCTGTTAGCACCTGGGTTTGTGGATACTCATGTTCACGGGCGTGATGGGCTCGATGTCATGTGCCCGGGTGACCTCGGGCCATTGTCCCGTGGCTTGCTTCAACAGGGTGTTACTGGATTTCTGCCCACCATGATTTCTGCAAGTCCTGCTGACATGATGAAGGCGCTCCACGGAGCCCACGGCGACCCGGCTGGAGCAAAGATTCTCGGTGTTCATATGGAAGGGCCGTTCCTCTCTCCCGAGCAACCCGGGATGTTTGATCCCGTGAATTTCTCCAGGTTTGATATGGGGTTATGGACCAAACTGTGCACAGTAAGCGCTGTGCCGATTCGGCTCATGACGGTTGCGGCTGAACGATTGGACCCGAAGGATCTGGGCGAGCTAGTTGGTACAGGTCTTATCCTGAGCCTTGGGCATACAGATGCGTCGTACAGCACTGCGAGTGGCGTGTTTGGCCAAGGAGTCACACGAGTCACCCACGCCTATAACGCGATGCGCGGCTTTCACCATCGCGACCCTGGAGCTGTGGGAGCTCTTTTAGACCATGGTGAGATTGATGCAGAGATTGTGCTTGATGGACTGCATGTCGAGGCACCGTCCGCTCGAATTTTGTTGGCAACCCGGACCCATGGTCGAATTGTCTTGGTGAGTGATTGTGTACCGCCCGGTGGTAGACCTCCCGGTGCATATGAATGGGCAGGGAGGTCGCTTCAGGTGGACGATGAATCGGTTCGTCTTGAGTCTGGCCAACTGGCAGGTAGTTCGGGGACCATGGACGCGGCGATGCGTCGGGCTATGGCCTGGTTCGGAGTTTCAGTTGCACAGGCCATCCAGATGGCATCGACCAACGCGCGTCTATCGGTGGGTTTAGCTGCTCAGGATATTTGCGTTGGTAGCCCAGCTGATTTGGTGTTGCTTGATGGTGAGCTCAACCCGAGCATGACCCTCATTGACGGCGTGATCCGATGGCGTCGTGATGAACCTTAACGTTGCGCGGTTGGCGATGGTGCGGCAGATTTAGGGAAGACAGAGCGCTGTGAAACAAACAAGGATCTCGAATTTATGACCATGGGTTTGTGGGGGCGGATTCGAAGCTCGACCATTAGCTGGTTAGTGATCTCGGCTTTCTTTGTATTTCTAGATGTTGTGGACGGGGCACCCTATCCGTCCTGGTCATTAATTCTTGTCTTTACGTTTTTGCTATGGCCATTGTTTTTTGCCGTTCGATGGATTTCACGCGGATTCTGAGGCACGTGACCACGTTCCGGAGGGTAAGGCGATGACTCAGACGAACGATGATGCTCCGCAGTTGCTCGGGCCGGGCGGAGAGCCGATGGGTCCTTCAGGGACGAGTGCTGGTGTGTCGAACGAGGCGTCTGCAACTCAGGAGGATACGGGCGCTGCTGCCGCGGCTATGCCCGAGGGTCCGGCCTTTCACGTTTCTGCGGTGCTAGCCGTTCCGCCACAAGTGACGATGGCGACGCTTGTAGCCATGATGAATCACGATCCTATGGAGGCCTATAAGCGAAGGCTAGAGGCCGCTCGTCCAGATTTTGAGCAGTCGCGCGATGTTCTGATTGCTGCAGCAGAAGCACGGTTTATGAGCCAGGCGCCAGAAGGTGACCCTGACACTTATGGGGCTGCGGCCATGCGTTATGTGGAACAAGCATTTATGGCGGAGCTTTGGGACATGTGTTTTGAGACGGTTTCCGGATCCCAGGTATCCATTATTTTTTCGTCCGCTGTTGGGGGTCCTGAGCATATCGCCAGCACCATCATGTCATCCGATGCGGAAGTTCCAGCCGTGTGGGTTACGACCCGGGCGATTCAGGTGGGTGATCGGTTTGGTGTTTGGGCGGTACCGGTTATGCGTCAACAGGAGATGCCTGTGACGGTGCCACTAACTTCGGATAATTTTCACCACTTACGCGTGACCTACGCGAAGGTTCAGGTCTAGAGCTAAGTACTGATTGACAGCGACCTGTTGCCGGGGTAAAAAGACTGGCCAGTCGGTTTTTAGGGTGTGATGGGTCTGCACTTACCGGGAGATGGGCGTAACGATCGTAAAAGCGCGACGCGACGTGCTTTGTTGGAAGCGGCGCTCACCGTTTTTGGGGAAAAGGGCTATCACGGTGCGGCGGTCGATGACATTGTTGATAAGGCTGGGAGGTCAAAAGGCGCTGCCTATTTCCATTTTCCAAGTAAGGAAGCGATTTTCCGCGCATTGATTCGTGAGCTTGGTAAACATCTCGTGGATCGGATTGAACAGGAAATCGAATCGGCCGAGTCGCCGATAGATCGTCTTGACGCGGCTTTGCTCGCGCTTATCGATATTTTTGTCAAGCACAGAACCTTGGCGCGCTTCGTGCTCTTGGAGGTTGCTGGTGCAGGTCGTATGTTCAGTGAAGACCTTATCTTTGTTCGGAAGCAATTTGTCCTTGTGATTGCCAGGCAACTTGATGCGGGTGTAGAAGCGGGAATTATTGAACCGTGCGACACTGCCCTCATCGCAACGGCTTGGTTCGGGGCGCTGAACGAAGTCGTTATTCATTGGTTGCATGAAGATGGAGCCCCACCCTTGCAGCAGAGTTATCCGAGCTTGCGGCAATTACTGCTGCAGAGCATCACTATTGATGATGTAGCCCCGGTGGTGGCCTGAAAGCCATGTTAAAAGTCGAGACGCAACCCGAGATTAGGTTTCGAGATCCGGCCCTGGAGCCGGTGTGGGACAAGGTGGCTTCCGGTGATCGGCTAACGGAGGCCGATGGACTGGCCTGTCTGGACACGCAGGATTTGATTGGCCTGGGTCGCATGGCTGATTACGTGGCCCAGCGGCGATCGGGTAATCGTGTGTATTTCACGTTTAATGTGCACGTGAACCCGACAAACATTTGCGTGCTGTCCTGTAAGTTTTGTGACTTCCAGGCCAAGCCCGGCGATGAGCACGCCTATGAGTTTTCGATCGAGGATATTGTGGGGCAGATCCTTCCCGAAGTTCATGAGGTTCATATGGTCGGAGGACACCACCCAACAATTCCGTTTGAGTGGTACGAGGAATTGATACGGACCATTAAGGCTGAGCGACCCTCGGTACAGGTGAAAGCGTTTACGGCGGCTGAGATCGACTACTTTCACAAGCGATTCAAGTTGTCTGACCGGGAGGTTTTGACGCGGTTAATTGAAGCTGGTCTTGATTCGATGCCGGGTGGTGGTGCTGAGGTGTTTTCGGAACGGATCCGTCGAGAACTTTTTCGCGGCAAGGTGGGCGCAGACCGATGGATTGAGATTCATCATCTGGCTCACGAGCTTGGGTTGAAATCCAACGCGACCCTGCTATATGGGCATATTGAGACTCATGCTGAACGGGTACAGCACTTGGTTCGGCTACGCGAGGCGCAGGACGAAAGCGGCGGGTGGCTATGTTTCATTCCATTGGAATATCAACTGGGGACCACGATGCTGGTGCCTCGTCAAGCCTCTCCCATCGATGACTTGCGTACCCTGGCCACTTCCCGACTCATGCTCGATAACTTTCCGCACGTTAAGGCGTACTGGGTTATGAGTGGAGAAAGCACAGCGTCGATCGGTCTTAACTTTGGTGCGGATGACCTTGATGGCACGATTGGAACCGAGCGGATTGCGCATGCTGCCATGGCGGATAGTCCGTTGGGGATACAGCGAGATCAGATCGTTCGATTGGTTCGGTCGGCCGGTAAGGTCCCAGTTGAGCGCAATGCGACCTACGACGTGCTGAAGGTGTATGACGCTTAGGATTGGCCGTATCCCGTACCTCAATACGGAGCCCTTTTTCGCAGACGATCGGGTTCGCGAGGAGGCAGTTGCTAGCGTGCCTCGACGTATGGTCGATCTCGCGCTTCGTGCCGAGGTTGATTTGGCGCCTTTGCCGGTAGTTGCGGCGTTTGATCATCCCGAGATTTTCACGCCGATCGGCGATATGGGTATTGCCACAATTGGGGCGGCTCGAAGTGTGTTGCTGTTATCAATGAATCCAGTTGGGGCCTTGGGAGCAACTCGAATAGGTGTTATTGATGAAACAGCTACATCGGTTCGGTTACTGAAGGTCCTGCTGCGTCTTCGCTACGGTGTTGACAACTTTGTGTTTGTGAATCTTGATGAAGAGCCTGACGCGATGTTGCTGATTGGGGATCGAGCTTTAGTAGGTCGACCAGAGACTCAGACGTATCCACATGTCTTGGATTTAGCGGCGGAATGGCATGCGTGGACGGGTCATCCATTTGTGTTCGCGTGCTGGATGGTTCGACGTGGGGTCTTGCCATCGCAGTGCACAGAAATCATGGATTATTTTGAATCGAATCTGACACGAAATCTTGCCGATCCATCCATCATCCATGCTCGCCGCCAGGACATGGAGCTTTCTCCGGGCGAGGTTGAAACGTATATACAGACCTTTTGCTATCGCTTTGATGAGAAAATCTGGGAAGGATTTGAGCATTTCAAGGAACTCGATATGCGAATCAGTTCGGTCGAGAGTGTGGCCTGATGGACCACATCACGACAAAGATTGATGCGGGTGACCGCATTGGTGAGGAGGACCTGCTTTACCTTCTGACTGACGCGCCGTTGCTTGAAATGGGGGCATTGGCGGATCGCGTTCGACATCAGCGGCATCCTGGCGAGACGGTGACATATGTCGTTGACACAAATCTGAATTACACCAATCTTTGTGACGCCTATTGCTCTTTCTGCGCGTTCTACCGGCCCCATACAAGTACGGCTGACGACGCATACACCCATACGGTTGAAGAAATGATGACGCAGGTTGCTGGTGCGGCCAGTCTTGGGTGCACAACCGTGTTAATGCAAGGGGGCTTAAATCCGGAACTTCCGTTGGACTATTACGTAGAGATGGTTCGGGAAACCCGGGAACGGTTTCCTGGAATCACGCCACATTATTGGTCCGCTCCCGAGATTTACGAGATGGCGAAAGTTTCGGGTCTTGGCTACCACCAGGTTTTTGAGGCACTTTGGGAAGCGGGGCAACGGACACTTCCCGGTGGTGGTGCGGAGGTGCTCACAAACGAGGAGCGACATCGAATTAGTCCGCTAAAGATGGATGCGGACGCGTGGATCGAGATTCATCAGGCGGCCCACGAAGTTGGTTTCAGGGGGACCGCGACGATGATGTACGGGCACGGTGAAACCATTCCCAGCCGCGTGGAGCACTTCCAGCGGACGCGTGATCTCCAAGATCGTAACGGTGGGTTCTATGCCTTTGTGCCCTGGAGTTTTTCTCCGGGCGGGACGCCATTGGGTCGCAAGCTGAAAGGGTTGCGGGCGAATGCAAACGATTACTTGCGGATCATTGCTGCGGCACGTCTGTATTTCGACAACATCGACCATGTGGACGCGTCTTGGTTTAGTGAAGGGAAGAAAACGGGCCAGGTGGCTCTACATTTTGGGGCAGATGATTTTGGGGGCACGCTGTTTGATGAAAACGTGATGCAGGAAGCTGGGCACTATGTGCGAACTTCGGTTGACGAGATGCGAACGATGATTCGGGAGGCTGGATTTGTGCCCGCGCAACGGAACACGCAGTACGAGGTGCTTGAAGTTTTTAATGAGGATGCTCTTGAGGTTTAGTCCATGCGTCACCTGACGGTTGGCCACAGTCCTGATGCAGATGATGCATTTATGTTTTACGCGTTGTCTCATGCGTTAGTAGATGTAAAGGGGCCGGAACCGGTCACAATTGAACCAATACACGCCGATATTCAATCGCTCAACGAACGTGCCTCTAAGGGGGCTTATGACGTGTCGCAGATTTCTGCGGCTGCTTACCCGGGCGTGGCAGATCTTTATCGAATCACGGCATGCGGATCTTCGATGGGGGAGAACTATGGTCCGGTTGTCGTTGCGCAAACGAAGGTGCCGGTCAGCGCCCTCGCTGGGCGACGTGTGGCTGTACCCGGTTCTCAAACGACTGCGTTTCTTTTGGCACAGAAGTATTTGCCAGACTTTGAACCGATTCAATTGTCGTTTGACCAAGTATTTGAAGCTGTCCAAGACGGACGAGCTGATGCTGGTGTTGTTATTCACGAAGGTCAAATCACATATGAGGGCGAAGGTTTTGTGAAGATTCTTGATCTTGGAGAAGCATGGTTTGCCGAAACAGGATTGCCACTCCCACTAGGAATTAATGTGGTTCGTCGCGACCTTGGTGACGCGTGGCATCGGTGGGTTGCTGCAGCTCTTGCGGCATCGATCGAGTACGCCAGAACGCACCCGTCTGATGCGCAGGCGTACGCCCGCGCGGTTGGTCCTGGCGTCGATCGAGATGTGGCCGAGCGCTTTACGGCAATGTATGTCACTGAACGTACGCGTGACATGGGTCCAGAAGGTCGGGAGGCACTCTCAAGGCTTTTCAGTCAGTCGGCCACGAACAGTGCGGAAGTTCCGGTCGATGTTGTGTCTTTGGTGTAAGCCGAGCGATATCCTGAGGAGACGCCTACAGGGGTGTCATGGAGGAAGTTTGACGAGATGAAACCGCTCGATTTTGGGGTGCCGGTTGGCAGTCTGCAGGAAGCAACGATTGAACTATTTCGACGTGCAGGCTGGCATATCTCAATTAGCTCGAGGAACTATTTTCCCGAAGTTGATGATGACGAGCTTCGGTGCACGCTCATGCGAGCCCAGGAAATGTCGCGTTACGTGGAGGCTGGAACACTCGATGCTGGAATTACCGGGAAAGACTGGACACTAGAAAACGAGTCCGATGTTGAAATTATCGAAGTGCTCCCGTATTCCCGAGGAAGTACCAGGCCTACCCGGCTTGTGCTTGCCGTGCCCGATGCCTCAAACGTTCAAACTGTTGATGACTTGGAGGGTAAAACGATAGCTGCGGAGATGGTTGGATTCACCCAACGATATTTTCAGGAACGAAACGTCAATGTGACAGTTGAGTTTTCATGGGGGGCAACTGAAGCGAAGGTGGCCGGAGGCTTGGTGGATGCGATTGTGGATTCGACCGAGACCGGATCAACGCTGCGGGCTCACGGATTACGAGTGATCGAGACGTTACTCACCTCGTACCCCCACGTCATTGCCAATAAGACGGCGTATGCGGATCCGGACAAGAAAGCCAAGATTGACCAGATTTCGATGATGCTTAAGGCGGCTCTTGATGCGGGATCCCGAGTGGCGCTCAAGATGAATGTGCCGCGGGATCGTCTCGACGCGATGATTAAGTTGTTACCGAGTGTAACGGCACCTACAGTGGCCGATTTGTATGGACAGCCTTGGGTGAGCGTGGAAATCGTGGTGGAGGAGCGGGAGGTTCGCGAATTGATACCTCGGCTCATGGGTGCCGGAGCCGTGGGGATTATTGAGTTCCCACTGAACAAGTTTCTCTAATGTCTGCCGGCAAGATTCGGTTCGGAATTATTGGTACCGGGTCGCGAGGTATTGGGTCGTATGGCCGAGCGATCGGCGAAGTTTACGGCGATGAAGCGGAAATTGTGGCCGTGAGCGATAGCGATCCCGTGCGACTTTCAGTTGGGGCACAGCATCTCGAGGTTGAGCATGCGGATACTAATCCGGGGATTGTGCTCGATAATCCTGACGTGGATGCCGTCATCATTACCACCCCTGACGCCACCCACGCTGATTTCGCGTGTGCGGCGCTTGGTGCAGACAAGCACGTGCTATGTGAAAAGCCGATCGCTACCACCATTGCCGATTGCAACCGGATTCGTACGGCGGCGCAGGCTAGCCGTGGTGAGTTAATGACGGGGTTTGTGCTGCGCTACGTCCCGTTTTATGAAGAGATGCATGCGGCTATTACGCAGGGAGAGATTGGTCCATCTCGGTTTGTCACTGTCGCGGATAACCGTGATGGTGCAGCATACTTCCGTCGTTGGCATCGGCTCCGTGCCAACTCGGGTGGGCTTTTGGTTCATAAGAGCACACATGCGCTGGATATCGTGAACTGGATGCTTAATGCTCGCCCGGTCAGTGTTAGTGCGACCGGTGGGGTAGCGGTTTTTACGCCAAAGGAATGGGCCGGAGAACGATGTCTAACGTGCGATGCGGCCGACACTTGCCCGGAGTACGTGGATATTCGTGAGGGGCGCCTCAAGACGCTGTATCACGATGCTGAAGCCACCAGTGGCTACATCTTTGATACCTGCGTGTTTAATTCTGAGAAAGACACGGTGGATCATGCCACCGCAAGCATTGAGTACGAGAATGGTGCTCGTGCGAGCTACAGCCTCTGTCTCTTTGCGTCATATACAGAACGGGAGATCGGTGTGTGGGGCGATGATGGCAAGGTTGAGGGGCGTGACGGTGCTGGACACTACCGGATTAGCGGACGCCGAGATGGTCGTGACGAACTTCGCCAGGTCGAAGTTCGTGAAGGCGGCCACGGTGGGGGTGATGTTCGGTTGCTTGCTGATGCGCTACCAGTATTTCGAGGTGAGCAAGACCCGGTCGCTGGTCTCGAGGCAGCGTATTGGTCAACGGTTCTTGGTATCGCGGCGGAGACGTCGGTTGCTCGTGATGGGGCCCGGATGACACTAACTGAATTGGGTGCTGCATTGTCGTGACCGTATCGTGTTGACCGGCCGGAAAGTGGTCATTCATCGGGCACTGGATGTGACGATGGAAGAATTCGAGATGCCGGAGCAATCGAGGTCACGTGATGTCTTGATTCAAACCGAATGGTCGTTTATCAGCACCGGGACTGAATTGGCGAACTTTACTGGTCGTGATCGTGGTGTGTATATCCCGGGCAACTGGAATTCGTATCCGTATGTTCCCGGGTACGCAAATTGCGGCCGGGTTCTGGCGTGCGGAGCACATGCCGCGGAGCTGGAAGTCGGTCAACGAGTGTTCACCATGGCCAAGCATGTATCCCACTACTGGGTCCCGACAGATGACCCCGACTGTCTCCTGGTTCCAGTTCCCGAAGACATATCGGGAGACGTTGCGGCAGCTATGCGGATGGGCCTGGTCGCTATGACGGCTCTGCAAACTTCTGAGTTCGATCTTAACGATCACGTGGCCATTTTGGGTCTGGGTCTTGTGGGGAATCTCGCGGCGCAACTATTTGCGCTGTCTGGCGCTCGTGTGATTGGAGTGGACCCGGTTGAGTCCCGTAGGGCTTTAGCCCGACGGGTTGGGGTTGAACACGTGATTGGTGAAGATTCAGAGATGATTGAAGAACAGTTGCGTGATCTTTCGGGAGGTGGAGTGGGTGTGGTCGTTGACGCAGTCGGGCATGCCGCCATTGCGGCTTCTGGCATTCGAGCCGTGAAACCGTATGGGGAGGTCATCCTGCTCGGTTCACCCCGGCAAGAATATACCGAGGATCTCAACAGGTTTCTTGAACCGATTCACTATCAATGGGTCACGATTAAGGGCGCGCTCGAACATCGAATCCCCCGAAATCCGGGTCGGGGGATTCGTCGCTCTGTGGCCTCAAATGCGGCTACTGTGCTTGACCTTGTGCGGTCTGGGCGATTGGAGTTCGACAAGCTCATTTCTCACCGGATGCGTCCCGATCATATTGGTCGAGCCTATGACGGATTACTCAATCATCCGGAGACGTACTGGGGGGTGGCGCTCGATTGGAACCCCGATTTAGGTTGAGGCCGAGATTGTGAAGTGGGTGAAGACCATCATTAAATGGACTCATGAGCCAACCTTGCGAGCCAAGCGCTCTACGGTGCTCGGCTGTGTGCTCGGTGCATAGTGGCCTGGCAGGACGATTTGGAGGCCGGAGTTTGCGAGCAGCTTGGCCGAAGCTAATTCCTGCGCGTGATTCGTGGACAGATGCCATACGTTCGGCTGCAGTTGGCGGTTGCGGTAAACCAGCGCGTCGCCGACCAGTCCAACTGTGTCACGAACGAGACTGATGCTTCCGGGGGTGTGGCCAGGTGTATGCAGAACTTTCCATTCTCCAATGGTGTCACCACCCGATAGTTCTATGTCTGCTTGAAGCGGCCGCCACCTGAGGAGGCGAGGGATTGGTGGGTGATAAAGGAATCGGCGAAGCCCCGGACATGTTTGGGGCTGCATAAGAAGCGAGGCGTCAGCCTTGTGAATCGAAACCGGAGCATTTAACTCGACCGAGAGTTGATGTGCGCTGCCGGAATGGTCATAGTCGAAATGCGTGAGGACGATGCTCGTGATGGTGGATGGGTCGATTCCGACGCGCCGGATGGCTTCGATAATCTTTCTGGCGTGCCCTGATGGACCAGCGTCCACCAGCATCGGTTTGGCACCAAGCACTAGGTATACCAGGACACCCCACCATCGGCCCAGGGCCACAACGTCGTCGGTAATACGACAGGGGTAGTTCATGGAGTGCTTGGCCCTGTGTCGTGCCAGCACACTGAGGTCTGCACTGTGGCTACGCCGTTCAATTGTCGGAGCCGAGCGTTACAGCGTTAGCGCGGACACTCCTGGCCAGCCGTCCCAACCCAGTAGAAATCTCCCGGTAGAAGGTTCGCATCGCCGGGGCTATTTTCCTTGTAGCCCTTGCAGTACCACTCGCCCTGGTTCATCTTAAACTGACCGCTTTTCTTGGGCTCTTCTTGGCCGCCGCATGCGACAAAGCTGGTAGCTAGTGCCAAAAGCAACGCGACGGTGATTAGCCGTGATACCTGTTGTCGAAGGTGGCCTGTCATGGACTTCATGCCTGGGAACGCCTCCATGCATTACGTGCAGCCTGGACCACGCCACTGGGGACGAGTCGCTGTAATACCGACATAATGCGTTGGCGGAAGCTCAAGGTCAACATTCTGGATAGCGTGATGTTGCAGAGTAGGGCCGACCAGGGTGCTGGTCGGGGACGGCGTGTTTACGGGCGTCTCCCCCCTTGGTCGCAGGCTACTGACTAGAGGCCCTTGTTGGTTATCCGGGACCATAGGAGCTTCCTCAACGGTACACTGGAACTCGACGATTAACCGATGTGGACAGCGGGTGGCAGATCATATGTTTCGAAGTTTGATGATGCGACCGACGTTATGTGCCGTGATGCTTACTGTGGCTTTGGGCGTCTTGCTTCTTGCCTGCGGTGAATCGGAGGCTGCGGTACCAGAAGGTCCCCCGCCGGATCCCCCAGGACCAATTGATGGTCAGCTTGGT
>CAZFVB010000037.1:0-15494 GCA_964522375.1 uncultured Chloroflexota bacterium | reverse complement strand
GTCAACCAGCCGGCAAGATTTCCAGGTGGCCCCACACTGTGAGCACCGGCAACCAGATCTGTGTCACATCGGGCACTAGGATCGAATCGATCGGGAACCGCAGGAATAAAATCCAAGGTTCGGACACGTTGTTCCTTCGACACATAAAGCGTAGCTACACCCATGCCAGCCAGGCCGGACATATATGGTTCGACAACATCAAGAGCAGCAGCTGTGGCCACAGCTGCATCGAAAGCATTACCGCCCTGACCCAGCACACGAGCTCCTGCCGCCGCAGCAAGAGGGTGAGCCGCAGCAACCATCCCCTGTCTAGACGTCACAGAGGGTCTATTTGCAAACTCCAATTACCTGTTCCCAGCACAAAGACCTAGCCCGACAATAATGCGCGTCTTAGAAGCCAATGTCACCCCGTCCACAACCACATCCGGTTCGCAAAGCAAAGTGCTTCGACTTCGACACCAAGGCTCTAATAAGAATCCGCGATGCCCTGCAAACCTTTCAAGTCCAACACCTGAATCCGCTTACGGCCGATATCAATAAAGCCGTCCGCCTTTAATTCGTTCAGTACCTGAGTCGCTGTCTCGCGCGACGTCCCAACACGCTCAGCAAGATCTTTGTGAGTCAACCCAACAATCAGCAAGTTCGAACCTCGCCCTAGGTCCAATATTAGGCTCGCTAAGCGCGCCGTAAGCGACTTAAGCGCAAGGGTTTCCAATTGCGACTCCGCCTCATTTAGCCGATTAGCAAGCGCCTGCATTATCCGAAGCCCTACAAGAGGATATTTGGTGACCATCTGCTCTAAGCTCGCTCTATCCATCCTGCTCAGAATCGACTGTTCCACTACCGCCGCATACGTTGTATTTACTGACCGTCCAACAATCGCCATTTCCCCGAAAAAAGTTCCATGGGTAACCGTGGACAGCACATATCTTTTTCCATCTCGGGACACCTGATAAATATCAACTGCTCCAGTCCTGAGAAAAAACAGTTCATTCGCGACCTCGTCAGGTCGATAAATAATCGTTCCGGACTCTATAGTCGACGTGGACATCTGGTTGTGAATATCTTCTGTTTCTGAATCCGAAAGATCACAAAAAACGTCGATTGGCTTCATTTTGTTCCGATCATTGATACCACCAGAATTGAGACACGCGTTCGCGTAACGTCCCGTCGGTTTTTCGACGTTCGGTTGCCATGGCGCATCAATTTTCTGCTCTTTACAACACGTCGCCTATAGAACATCCAGCCCTCAGGCGATAGGTTCTGGCAGACGTGAGGTCGTATGCCACACCGTAGACGTCAATACTATTAACCTCAACGTGATGAACAGCATCATCGAGCCGCAAAGGGCAACAGGTCAGACCCTTTTACCGGCTGCATACTGCGCACAAACCTCTCATCTCCACGCATAGCAGCTACTAGCTCTTCCGTTTCCTCAAAACTCTCCTGCCCACGAATACGTTTTTGGATAAATACCCTCAGGCGCCTACCGTAAATGTCCCTGTCGAAATCGATAAGGTTGACTTCGAACATTCGCTCACCGGATCCAAACGTCGGTCGTATTCCTACGCTTACCAGCGCTCGATATACCAACCCCTCGCCTTGAATAACCGCGGAAGCCGCATACACACCATCAAGCGGTAGCACCATCCATTCGGGAAGTTCAAGATTCGCGGTCGGAAAGCCAAGACGCCTGCCACGAGAATCTCCGTGTACAACAGGGCCTTCAAGACTATGAAGCCGTCCAAGAATGTTTGTGACTGAGACAATGTCTCCGTTTTCAAGCGCCTGGCGAGCTCGACTACTGGAAATCTCTCCGGTCATCCCCCGTGGTGGCACCGTCACATGGTCAAAACCAACACGCTCTGCAATTCGTGCGAGAGCTGACGTTGTACCCGACCGGTTACGACCAATCGCAGCATTGGGTCCGGTCACCAACTTTCGCATCAAGAATCTTTTCTTAAGGAAACGGACAAATTCTTCAGGCTCCTGCGCAGAAAGCTCTTTATCAAATGGTAAAACCACAACCTCACTTACACCGAGGTCACTCAGGAGGTTTAGACGATCTTCCAGGGTGGTTAATAAGGCTCTGGATTCTGAAGGCCTGAGCACCCATTCTGGCGGAGGCCAGAGCACTACAACAATTGACCGTTCCATGTGATCGACAGCTGCGGCACGAATCACAGCACGAACCAAACCAACGTGACCCCGATGCACCCCATCAAAGCGACCAATCGTCAGCACAGACTCACCCAACGGCCTGAACTCTTCAATGTCTCGCGTAACACGAACACCGCTTTCGCGGTTGTAGTCACTCATTCGGCAGATTGCCAAACCAATTTTGGTATCCAGCCGCCGTTTTCTCCCGACGCCAACGCCAAGAATTGACCGTCCGAATCATATAAACGATGCATCCCAAGCAATGACCGTTGCCTCTGCATGGGCTTTCTCCCGTGCCGGAGATGGGTCCCGATATCAGAGCCAACCACAGTGGCCGGCAAATGCTCGACAGCGACATCAGGCGGATAGAGAAGAGTTTCGAGATAATTCTCACGCGCGGCAAGGTCCAATTGCCATATTTCGGTTGCGCTACTTAGCGTGAACGGACCAACACCCGTGCGTACCAAGCCAAACAGCGTTGCTCCACAACCTAAATGCGATCCTATATCTCTAACAAGCGCTCGAATGTAGGTGCCCGACGAACACTTGATCTCCAAACCAACAAGTAACGCATCGATTGAATCCGGGCTATTCCCAACCTGTAAGCTCTCACCACGCATATAGATTGGTACTCGTGCAGCCGAAATCAGCTTAAGTTTATCCACCCTGACCCACCGCGAACGTAGTGATGGTTGGCCACCCTCCCGGGCAACACGATACGCACGAACACCACTGACTTTAATGGCGGAATAATCGGGCGGAAGTTGTTCAATAGCCCCGGTGAAAAGCGGCAAAACATCGACCACCGCCTGCAAATTCGGAGCTAATTCGACCATCGATACTGGATTGGTTTCAAGATCATCAGAGGCAGTGCTAACACCGCAAAGCATTACCGCCTCGTACGTCTTATCCATGCCCAATACATGGCGACTGAATCGGGTTGCTCGACCCAAAGCAATCGGAAGCACTCCCCATGCAAGAGGATCCAGCGTTCCACAGTGCCCTACACGACGAAACTTTGAAGCCCGACGAACCTATCCGACCACCTGAGTTGACCGCATACCGATCGGCTTAAAAATGTTTGCAAATCCGCCTTCATCTGGCGACCTGAAATCACCCTTGCCCATCATCAGCATCAATTGAATTATCGTCAGCGTTTTCGGTGACGTCGTTACCTGACGATCTTTGAGCAATCGACTCCTCTGTCACCATATCCGGATCAAGTTGGAATCGAATTTCCGGAATTCGATACATCCGGATTCGTTGACTGAGCTCTCGCCGCACGAACGCTGCTGCCCGCTGAAGGCTTTCAAGTGAGACTTGAGCTTGCTCAGCCTTCCCCATAGGGGCAACAAAAACTATAGCCCGAGAAAGATCGGGTGTAATCGCAACACGTTGAACAGTTACAAACCCGATCGAGGGATCAGTGAGACGCCTTTCAAGTACATCACTGATTTCTCGCGCGATTTGTGCTTCTATACGTTGCGCGCGGCGGGCGGAAATAACTTGGCCTCCAGATTAGGGCATCCGCTCTTCAGTGTGATGGGCTTCAACAATATCTGCGAGCTGAATATTGACGGTTGTCGTAATAGCCAAACCACAATCAAAACCTTCTCTAACCTCTTCTGTTTCATCAGCAAATCTTCTCAGCGTAGTGATCTTTCCTGTTCCAATTTCCTCATCAGCACGAAGAATACGTACATCCGCGCCGGTATACATACGACCCGACAAAACCATTCCACCAACAATCTGCCGATTACGCTCACTCCTAAACTCACCCCTGATTTCGAGACGACCATCAACAACATCTACCTCTTCCGGCTTGATCGATCCCTTCAACGACGCATCCACATCGTCAATCAGCTCGTAGATTGTCCGGTAGGACCGGATTTGAACATTCTGGCGATCTGCCTCTGCTTCTGCAGCCACATCCGCTCGAACATTGAACCCCAAAACCAAGCCCTTCCCGGCTGCTGCCAAATTAATGTCTGATTCACTTACCGGACCGACACCTTCATAAATAATCATGGCACGGGCCCGATCATCCCCAAGTTGATTAATAGAATTGACGACCGCATCCACAGATCCGGCCGTATCCGCTTTCACTACAAGATTAATCTGCTGTAATCGACCAGCAGTCATTTGTGCCGCTAGAGACTCGAGACTAAGCCGCATTGCCTGATCCCCGCTGCCCCTAGTCGCTATATCCTTCCGACGTCGCTTCTTCCGATCATCTTTGACAACCGTTAGGGAATCACCAACATCTGGCATTGACTCAAGTCCAACAACCTCCACAGGAGTAGCTGGACCAACCGACTTTATCCGACCACCGGTATCGTCAAATAACGCTCGCACTCGTCCGGAAATTGAGCCCGTGGATATTGAGTCACCAACCGTGAGCGTCCCTCGCTGCGGCAAAAATGTCGCAACTGCTCCCTGGCTACGGTCTAGTCGAGTTTCGATAATGATGCCTTCTGACGGCCCATCTATCGGCGCTCTCAAATCTTCCAGTTCAGCTGTCAGCTGAACATATTCAAGTAAATTTTCAATACCCTCGCCTTGAAGAGCTGATAGCGGAACCGCTACAACATCACCACCAAATTTTTCGACGACGATCTCATGTTCCGTGAGCTGCTGTAGTACTCGATCTGGATTAGCACCTTCCAAATCAATTTTGTTTACAGCCACAATAATGGGAACCCCGGCAGCCTTAGCATGACCTATCGCTTCTACCGTCTGTGGCATTACTCCGTCATCAGCCGCAACAACAATAATTGCAACGTCTGTAACTTGCGCCCCACGAGCTCGCATGGCGGTGAAGGCCTCGTGGCCGGGCGTATCTATGAATGTAATTGGCTGTCCTTTGACAGTAACTTGATAAGCACCAATATGTTGAGTGATCCCTCCAAACTCGCTATCGACCACATTGGTCTGCCGAATAGCATCGAGCAGTGTCGTCTTGCCATGGTCTACATGGCCCATTACCGTCACAACTGGTGGCCGCAGTTCACCAGTCTTTGCTTCTGCTGGATCTTCTATAGCGAGAGCCTCATCAGCAGAGGCATCGGGTAGCTCGTCTTGTTGAGGATCGACTGAGCCAACCGACTTTTCATCCGTAACATCTTTAGAATCCACAACGTCAACGCCAAGATTCGCCATCACCACACGGGCTGTATCCCTATCTATCGCCGCATTGATCGTCGTCAAAACACCCCTGTTTAAAAGTTCCATAATGATGTCCGTAGCAGGAACATCAGACCGTTCTGCAATTTCCGCAATCGACGCGGTGTCTGGAATAGCAACCGGTCGAAGCTCAATCGTTTCGGGCTCTATTACCGGGCTTTCTGCTTCTTCCACAACAGCAGCCGTCGGTTTAACACGCTTTCGCTGCGCGGAGCGGTCTGGAGGACGACGACGAGGTCGACGACGCCTTGCCATCCTAGACGCCACCGTCTTCTATTAATCGACGCCGTCTAACTTCGCACATAACCTGCCTAATCAAGTCTTTAGCCTTTGCGTCATCAATCCGAGATTGAAGATGTTTGTCAAGGATGCCTTTTGCAAGCGCCATTTGCACACTTGTGTCATCAAGAGTTACGTAAGCACCGCGCCCGTCAAGCCGACCTGAAGGATCACATTGAACGTCCCCGCTGGGAGTCCGCACAATCCGGATCAGCTTACTTTTGGCACGTTTGACACGTGTAGCTACACATGTACGCATTGGCTCATATTGGGCGATGATCAATCCTCAGATCCAGCTGGTTTGCGACTATTAGGCTCGTCCGTCTCAACCGAAACGGCGTCTCCACTTACAACATCCGTCATACTTTCACTCGGTCTGGTGTCATCAGCCAATGCCGAAGCAACATCGGTAGCTCCTATCGAAGATTGCTCCGAATCCGACTTGTCCACATCACCTGTCTCCTCAGCACCTTCAGGCACATCAACTCTAGCCACATCTTCCGGCCCGGCAACGTCCCGAGCCTCAAGAGGCTCTGCGGCATCACGTATGTTGATCTTGAACCCCGTAAGTCTCGCTGCCAAACGCGAGTTTTGCCCCTCTTTGCCAATGGCCAACGAGACCATATCTGTGGGAACAAAAACGTCAGCGACACGCTCTGCCAAATCGATATGAACATTCTGAACACGAGCTGGACTAAGCGCATTTCCAACATACACCCGCGCTTCATCGTCAAAAAGAATGATCTCTACCTTTTCCTCTCCCAGTTCCCGCAACACATTTTGTATACGGTTACCTCTCATACCAACAGCCGACCCAACAGGATCCAACCCCTCTTGGTTTGAACGTACAGCAATCTTGGTTCGAATCCCAGGATCACGTGCAATACCTTCGATACCCACAATACCGCTCTGAATTTCAGGAACTTCCCGCTCAAACAAGCGACGTACAAAATCAGAGTGCGATCGAGACACTCGTAGTTGCGAACCACGACCGCCCTCCGCCACTTCCATCAGTAAAACACGCATACGCTGACCAGCACGGTAGAACTCACCGGGCACTTGATCTCCCGGCAACATGATCGCTTCACCACGACCCAAGTCTACGAAAACCCCGTGTCTTTCAACCCGTGTCACTCGACCAACCAGTAACGCTCCCTCATGCTCAATGAATTGGCTGTAAATCTCCTGACGCTCAGCATCCCGAAGCGCCTGTTGCATCGCCTGCCGAGCCCTCTGGGTCGCAATTCGACCAAAGTTTGGGGGTGTTATATCAATCTGAAAAATCTCGCCGAGATTTACATCTTCGTCATAGGCTTGGGCATCGCTGATTGAAATTTCTTTAATCTCATCGGCCACGTCTGCCACCACCGTCTTATTGGCATAAACCGTGGAATCTCCGGTCTCAGGATCAATTTCAACATCTATATCCTCGTATTCCGTGTTGAAATCGTCGAAAGCTGAAGCAACGGCTGTGCGAAGCGCGTCCATAACCGCATCAATCTGAATTCCCTTTTCATCGGCAAGCTGACGCAGCGCTAGGATAAAGTCGCTGCGCATCTTATTGCCTCCTCAGGACGCTTGGGCCGCTTCCCTCCTCGGGAATCAATCTATGAACGGAAGGCTCATTGGCTACTGCCCGTTCACACGAAAACTCCAGAACGATTGTGATTCTATCAGATACCCTGACTAAACGGACCATACGATGTTTTGGCCAGCGGGTAACCAGCCAGTTCCACGTGGAAAGTCTTATACGCGGGTACTCAAATCACATGTGTCACGCCAGACTAGACGACACGACGTTCATCAGAACCAAAAACATAGGTCTCTTCAACAGGAATTGTTGCATATGCCGTGGTGTTTCGATCCCACTCTTCCTCAAGTGGTCTCTTGCAGATAACTCTGGCATCTCCTAAATCAACGGTGACTTCCTTACGCTGTTCAGAGAAGTGGTTTTCCACCCAATAGACTTCGACCGGAATCGAGCCTTCAACGTGATGGGGCGAAAGAAGAATTGACTCAGGGCGAATCCCCAAGTGCACATCCTGTCCTTCAGTCCCACCTAGTACGTCGTTTCGGAGATCCACAAAGTGACCATCAAGACGAACACCGCCGTTCTCCACCTTTCCAGGAATAAGATTCATCGGAGGTGCACCTACAAAACCAGCGACAAACATGTTTGCCGGATCATCGTAGATTTCACGATAAGTACCAAGTTGTTGAATCTTTCCAGCCTGCATGACTGCAATCCGATCACCCATTGCCTGAGCCTCAGTTTGATCATGGGTGACGTATACCGTTGTTATCTTGAAACGTCGTAGTAATCGCTTTATCTCGACCCTGGTACGTGTACGTAATTTAGCGTCCAGATTCGACAGTGGCTCATCAAACAAGAACACCGTTGGATCACGGACAATGCACCGGGCAATAGCAACTCTTTGTTGTTGGCCACCGGATAAAGCCTTCGGGCGACGTTCAAGAAGTTGATCAAAGCCCACTCCCATCATCTTTGAAACAACCTCGACGCGTTCGTCAACTTCCTCTTCGCGCTTATGCATCTTGAAGAAAAATCCTAAATTCTTCTTACTGTGCATATGCGGGTAAAGCGCGTAATTTTGAAAAACAATACCTACACGACGATCCTTGGCATTGAGCTCCGTCCAATTTTCCTCGCCATATTTAATCGTTCCGCTGTTTGGCGTCTCAAGCATGATCAAACCGGCTATCACCCGGAGCATGGTGGATTTTCCGCAACCCGATGGTCCGAGAATCGCAATTGACTCTCCGTCCTTTATGTCAAGATCAACCCCATCTATCGCGTACACCTGACCATCTCTATAATTAGCCTGACCCACCAGATCCGACTCTTCTTCCTTGGCGGCTGTTTGACCAAAAATTACAGCCGCTGGATCACTGTCCTCCTTAAAGACAGCTCGAACATCGCGAAGCATCACGTCAGCCATCAGTACTCTCCTTATTTACCGTTCTTACTGTTTATGTCTAAACCCAGAATCATTTTTCTCGTAGCCCAAAATCGCTAAGACGTTCATCAGTCATTCGAATCGAAACCAGCGCCAACATCACAGCCACTACGACCATCAACGGAAAGACGAGAAGCATGCTCACAATCAGGCTCATGGCCACAATCAAACAAAAAGCAAGAGATGAGGCTGGAGCACTGAGCGCTAAGACCCCCGCATTCCGAAACACGTGATACAACGACATTTCGTATCGCAATGCTAGCGGGTAGAGGTACGCCTGTGCAGCTACCCAAAGCGCTATGAAATAAAGCGACAGAATGCCAAGCGCCTGAATAAACATCTCGCCTGTTCCAGTATAAAAAACAAATCCCACGACCAAGCCGTACAGCAAGTAAATATCTATTACAAAAAGAACCCATCCGCGAACAAATTGCCTTCGAAATCCCGTCCAAAAATCTCGTGTTGTTATGTCCTCGCCATCTACGTGGAGTTGAGCAACATAAAACAAACCCGCCGTACCTGGTCCTGCTAATGCACCACCCAGCGCCGTCCCTGCAACAATAAAAACAAAAAACACGATACCCGTAACTGGGCCATCAATTCCGACCATCGCCTGCTGCAGAGCCGAGGCCAAAGGAATACCGACAATCGGAAACAATGGAAAGACAGTCACGAACCACCACAAGTTCCCCCGAATAGCCAGAGCCCTAAGATCGTAATAGACCTGGGCAAACGCCCACCATGCATGTCTAAATACGTCGGCCATAACTAGATCTCACTCAACATTATTAGCCTTGATGTATTCCATGAAAAACAACGCTCGTAGCGTCCATTCCGCCATGCGAACCTTCTTAGCGGTTGAAGTGTTCAAGATGATGTCCGCTCTGGAAGAGAGTCAACCATCTGCCTCAGTAGTCGAGTCGTGTTAGCAGTACTTCCGCAACACGAACCAATCACTGACACTCCTCGATCAATCCAGTCCCTAGCAAATGCCACCATTTTCTCAGGTGGATACAGATAACACACCTCTCCATCCACCAACTCAGGAACTCCAGCATTTGATTGCGCCATTAACGGTTTTTCTGGTCCAGCCGTAATCATCTGTTCAAGAACTTTCGTCATTTCTTCGGGGCCATTACCACAATTACACCCAACAACGTCAGCACCAGCTTCCTCGCAAGCACGCATACCGTCGATCGGGGCAACCCCCATCATCGTGTGAAGATTTATGTCGTACGTCATAGTCGCGAAAACAGGTAGACCTGTTGACCGCGCGGCCTCAATAGCAATCTGAACCTCACTGAGATCACTAAATGTCTCGCAAAGCAGTAAATCAGCTCCACCCTCTGCTAAATACTCCGCCTGAACCCGAAAAGCATCCAACATTGTGGACCGTGAAATATCCCCAAGCGGCTCGAGAAAATCTCCGCTTTGACCCATGCCCCCTGCTACCCAGGCTCTATCTCCTGCCTCTGCCCGCGCTTGCTCCGCAGCACCTCGATTTATCTCCCCTACCTGATCAGTCAAACCCGCTCTGTTAAGCCTTATAAGATTTCCACCGAACGTGTTGGTGGTCAGAACATGCGCACCCGCCTCAACATACGCACGATAGATGTCAGCCATTCGATCGGGATAGCGAAGGGTGACCTCTTCTGGCGCTTCCCAATCACGATCCGGATACTCATTGATGGTGGTTCCCATCGCGCCATCGAAAAGAAGTCGTTGGTTGTGGAGAAAATCTAGTAGCGAGGTTGGATTGGATCGGTCAATAGACATAAAGAATAAAGGCTACGTAGTGCGCACTCCTCAAACATGTTCCTCTGAATATAGCAACGGCTCACCCAGGAAACGCTTTATCACGCGTCTATCTGTGCCGCCGCCGCTTCACGGTTCGTCGCAAGTAGCGCTGGATAAAGACCCCGATATCGAGAGAGCGTGGACGCCATAACCCGACCCCACGCGGGATGGGGATCTACGACATCTGAAGGAATTTTCATGGCTTCACACGCCTGCGAAACCGATTCGAACTCGCCTCCTGCAACCGAGCCAAGCAATGCAGCACCAAATGCGGGCCCACGACCCTCCGGCTCTACTGTCACCGAAGTATCGAGCACGGATGCCATAACACGGCACCACAACGAGCTTCGAGCACCACCTCCGGCTAGTCTGAATGAACGCGTCGACGCACCAGTATTTTGTATCGCTTCGAGCGCGTCACAAAGACTGAACGCAACACCCTCAAGCACAGCCCTCACGACATCAGCTCTAGTATGAGCGGTGGTTAACCCAACAAGAGCTGCTCGGGCGTCAGCGTCCAAATATGGAGTTCGTTCCCCTTGTAAATACGGTAACCACAGCAAGCCTCGGCTCCCTGCAGGAGCAGATAGAGCTTCATCAGTAAGGTCCGAGTAGCTCGTTTCAGGAGAAAATGTGTCGCGAAGCCATCGGAGTGAGAGACCAGCTGCCTGTGTAACCCCCATAAGTTGCCAAGTCTTGGGAATCGCATGAGCGCCAGCCTGAACCGTACCGTCGTTAGACACGGCATATGCGTTAGACGCGACAAACACCACCCCGGAGGTTCCAATGGTAATCGCCGTATCACCGTCGTTCACGATCCGTGCAGCTACGCCGCCAGCAGGCTGATCCCCTGCGCCGCCAGCGATAGGAATTCCAGCAGGTAATCCCAGGCGATCACCGGCAGACTGGGTGAGGCGTCCTGCTATAGCAGTGGACTCGCACACGCCGGGCAGCCACCGATCATCGACTTCCAGCGAGTCGATGATTGGCTTGGACCATTCACGAGCCCCAGGGTCAAAATAGCCAGTGCCACTTGCATCTGACACATCGGTCCACAACTCGTTCGTCAATCGAAGACGAATAAAATCTTTCGGCAACAAGACATGGGCAATTCGATCAAGCAACTCCGGTTCATGCTCTCGAATCCACTCGAGCTTGGGAGCTTGAAATCCCTCAAGCGGCAGATTCCCGGTATGTTCAATGAACTTTGCTGCCCCGACACGCTGTTCCAAGACCCGTCGCTGATCAGTCGTGCGCAAATCACACCAAATAATAGCCCTCCGAAGCGGACGCAAGTGATGATCAAGAAGCACCAATCCGTGCATCTGTCCCGTGAGCCCGATAGCCCGAATATCACCCGGGCTATCAGCCTGTGCCGCCACAGTTCTCAGAGCTTCAAAAGCTGCCGTCTCCCATTCTTCAGGTATTTGTTCCGCCCATCCCGGCCGAGGCGTCAACAGGCCATACGAAGACTCATGAACCGCAAGTGTCCTACCCAGACCATCTGTTAGCACCGCCCGAGCACCCGTTGTCCCGAGATCCAAACCTATCGCCAAGACGCTTCTCATAATGACGTAACCCCACCCTCGTTACTTATCTTCGAAACTCCCGTCGCGGTCCGTCCCATGAAGCACAACACCTTGAACCATCTGGTCAATAGCAAATGGCGATTCAACATCATTAGCAACTAACTGCTTCACAAAGAATTGGGGATCTTCATGTAAGACTATGATCGTTCCACCTTTTCCGGCCCCAGCCAGTTTCGCGCCACGAGCTCCTAATCGAATCGCGAGTTCGATCAAAGCATCGTTTTCTGGTCCAGACCCACCCACACTCGCGATATGAGCGTGAGCCTCGTTCATTTGGTCGGCAACGGCTATCCAATCACCCGAGAGAACATAACGCTTTGCGTAACGAGCGATCGCCGCAAGTCGTCGCATCGCAGCACGAACTGCTGGATCGCCTTCCACCCATCGGTCCCGAAGAGGACGATGAGTTTCACCGGAATCACGTTGTCTTCCGGTGTGCGCAAGAACCAATGGGATCGAATCAGACTCCGTAAGCAACGGCTCGACCGTAGCAAGGGGATCTATATCAGCCCCCCCCCATTCAGCCTTGCCTCGAAAATCCAAATAGGAAAGACCGCCGTGCGCGGAAGCATAAAAGTCCTGAAAGCCACATATGATTTTCATACGCGAAAATTCGATCTCCCGGGCTCGCTCAGCAAATTCATGCAAGCGATATTTTCGACCCAGCCAAACATCGGTCGCTCTTAAAGCAGCTACTAGCAAAGCACTACTACTCGACAAGCCAGCATTGGGAGGAATCTGGCTCCAACAACGGATCTCTACCGAAGCCGCCTGCATCTCTTGAGCAAGCACGACCGCCTTGAGCACGTTCAGATACGTCGCATGTCGGGCTTCTAGTAGTCGACTTGGTTCCATCAATTCAGCCATAGCGCTAGACGGTGGATCAATTAGCTCGAGATCAGCCTCCGACCCAACCTCTACTTCAAGACCCGCATCCACAGCACACAAACGAAGCGAAGCAGCAGGCTCGATTGACACGAATGCCCGACGGTCAATGGCCATGGAAATCACGCTTCCGCCATACATATCACTAGGATTGCCGAGCAATCCAGCGCGACCTGGAGCTGACGCAGTTATCCGCCTACAGTCGTTCACTCGGAATCAGCAAGACAACGAATATGTCGACTAACAGCATCGCTATATTCGTGATCGGACAGTGCAAAATCAATAAATGCTCGGTAATAGGACGCAAAGTTGCCTATGTCATACCGCGTTTCCGGTTCTTCAAGGGGAACTACGCGCACAGGTGCCATTTCCCTTGCCAAGATCGCAATAGCATCAGTTAACCAGCGCTCCCCATCTTTCCCACGTGGCGTCGCGTCTATGGTGTCGAAAATTGATGGCGAGAAAACATAACGAGGCACAATAGCGAGATTGCTAGGCGCGTTTTCTGGATCTGGCTTTTCAATAAGACCGGTCGCATACAGCGAATCCCCACGTTGCTGAACACCAACTACTCCGTAGCGAAACACGTCCTCACGAGGAACCTCTTCGACAGCGAGAGTGCACGAGGCTTGACTCGTTTTATGCGCGTGAATCAATCGACCAACAATATTACCGCCGTGCAATATTGTGTCGCCAAAGGCAACGACTATCGACTCACCGGCGGCAAAATCTCGTCCAAGCCTGACGGCGTCTGCCACCCCGGTCGGGTTCCCTTGTCGCGTATAAAAAATGCCTGGCACCCCATCAGCAAGACCCTCACCCATCGTTGCACCACCTCCTACGCGGTCAAGAACGGGCCTAAGCTCCACGTCAACGTCAAAATGATCTTCTATCGCTGCTTTTTTCCGTCCGGTGATAAAAAGGATCTGCTCAATACCAGCAGCAAGGAGTTCTTCAACCACGTACTGCACAACGGGCTTACGGCCAACCGGCAGCATTTCCTTGGGTTGCGATTTCGTAGCCGGAAATAGACGAGTCCCCGCCCCAGCAACGGGAACGATAGCTTTCCGTATATGTTGGGAAGACGAATCGCGCAGGGTTGTCCCTCCTAGCTAGCGAAACATGAGCGGCCGAACGCTAGCATATGTACTGTTCGAACGCTTATGGGTTTAACCATTAACAACCCTGTACAGGGCAAATCCAAGTGGCGATAGGGATCACCCGCCAATGTATAACAAAACCTGAAATCGTAAGGATGGGGGCCAAGGTAAACCGTCACAGGAATAGTGACCACTAACAAATGCGCCATTTCCTCGTGTTTTCCATGTGGATAGTCCTAGCTGTAGTGGGTGTAGTCATATTTCTTGGCGTCTTCACTACACGAAACCTCGCTGACCATACGGGAAACAATGTTGTCACGATCAACACGACAACACATCAGCGGGCTCAGACCAAACTCCAAGCATTTGAAGCCCAATCAGAACAAGCTAGATCGAGTGGCAAGAAACTTCCGTCACAGGTTTCTTTCACAGAAAAAGAAATGACCTCACTTATCCGAGATTGGGGCAAGCAGGACCATTGGTTCGGATCGATAGAAAATCTACAAATAGAATTCATACCTGGCACATGTGTCATAACGGGAATCCTGGAATCAATCAACCTGAACTTCCCATTTCGACTTGAGCTGGCAATATCCGCCGAGGAAAGCCAGCGAACAGCAGAATTGACGCGACTGCAAGTGGGCGAACTGGTCGCACCAGGATTTGTTCGGGCAGCACTATTAGCGCTTGCAGACCGCACATTCGACGCCGGACTTCCTCGAGTCGCGCTTTCGATCGAGTCGCTTGTTGTTACAAACGGTGAACTCTTGGTTTCCGGAAATGTGTTGCCGTAGGGAAGCAAATCATCGGGGAAATGCACCGGTAACACCGCCATCAACCGGAATAACTGCGCCGGTAGTCGCAGCTGATCGATCACTTGCCAAAAACAACACCGCCTCGGCAACTTCGAGTCCAGTAATTCTTGTCCTCAACAAGTTGCGATCTCTATAGTAATTTTCCAACTTGCCTATTGGGACACCATGAGCGGAAGCTCGACCTTCCCTAATCTTTTTGCTCCATAGCTTCGATTCTTCAAATACCGCGTCCGGATTAACCATGTTGACCCTGATTTTGTGCTCACCATTCTCGATGGCAAGCACCCGGCCCAGTTGTAGCTCGGCTGCCTTCGCAGCACTATAAGCGCCAAAATCTCGGCCAGGGTCAAAAGTGTTCTTGGTGCAAACAAGCACGAGATTTCCTCCAAGATCTTGGTTGCGAAGCCATCGGACCGCCTCGCTAAGGACCAAGAAATGTCCGGTGGCATTTATATCGAAACTCCGATTCCACGCCGCCAAAGTCAGTTGGTGGATCGCAGAGGCTTCAGCTCTTCCTGCATTCGAAACGACGATATCCAAACCACCTGTTCCGAGCACCATCTTCCTAAACGCAGCTGAAACAGACTTTTGATCAGTCACGTCCAAACCCATCGATTCAGCCACACCTCCATCGTTCCGAATACCTTCCGCCACCTGCTCAGCATGAACAGCATCAATATCCGTGACGAACACATGTGCTCCCTCAGC
>CAZFVB010000036.1:0-16601 GCA_964522375.1 uncultured Chloroflexota bacterium | reverse complement strand
GATTACGTCCTTTCTCATTATAAAGATGACGACCATGGACATGAAAAAGATGACGACCATGGTGACAAGAATGATGATGACCTTGGGGAATAAAGGGATGACGACCATGGGGACGATAGTCATGGTGGAAGTCGTGATAGATAGTCTCGGCGCTGTGTGGTCGCCACTGTGAAATAGGTGACGCATGGAAGTTTTCATTGCTCCACAAACATGGTGGATTGACCCCTTTATTTCGAACGGGTTCATGCGCAATGCGCTGGTGGCGGGGTTGCTCGCCGTGCTAACGACCTCGGTCATTGGAACCTGGGTTGTGCTGCGAGGGGTGACGTTTTTGGGTGACGCATTAGCTCATGGGGTTTTGCCAGGAGTTGCGGTGGCCTTTGTTATCGGGATGGATCCGACGTTGGGCGCATTTGTTGCGGCTATCGCCATGGTGGGTGGGAGCAATCTGCTTCGGGAGCATTCGTCGCTGCCAGAGGACGCCTCTATCGGTGTGCTGTTTGTGGGGTTTTTGGCGCTGGCTGTGGTCATCATGTCGGGGCATTCCGGATCATATGTTGGCGATCTGAATCGTTTCCTGTTTGGTTCGATTACTGGAGTTAACAGTGATGATTTGCGTCGGCAGGCTATTGCGGCGGCGATTTCACTTGCTGGCGTGATCGTGTTTTATCGTGCCTTTCTTGCGATGACATTTGACGAGGTACAGGCACGAATGCTGCGACTTCGGCCCCGACTTAGCCACTTCGTGCTGTTGGTCTTACTTTCGATCTCGGTCGTGGCCTCGTTCGAGACAGTAGGGAGTTTGTTGGTTTTAGGGTTCTTGATTGCGCCGCCGGCAACAGCCACGCTCCTGGTCCGTGGTGTGCCTCGAATTATGGGTGTGGCGACCGTGGTTGGAGCGTTGTCCGTGGTGGTCGGGGTGCTCATCAGTTATCACTACGCAACCGCAGCCAGCGCCACCATGATGCTTGTCGCGGTGGTCATATTCTTATCGACTGTTGCTGTTCGGGCGATCTGGAACAGTGTTCGAAATTGACGGGGGACCTCAAGCTACCTCTCTTGAGGTCTGTTGTGGACCGGACATGTTTCGTCTGTGCATCGACCGGTGATACGAAGCCGGTTTTTTGCTTAGAGGTGGTATCCCAGGTTTAGGATCTGGGAGATCCCCGGTAGTCGTGTGAGGGCTACGACTGGACCAAACCCAATGGCGCTGTACAGCTCTCGGAAGACTTCGATGCCTTCCACAATGGTTCCGTCTGGTCGACGTCCATGAATGCGATCCATCAAGTTGTTCAAGCTTATGCCAACCGAATCCTCGTCGAAATTCTCAGAAGATATGTCGGTGAATTTGATCTTCCGGTGCTTGTCTCGACGTTGAAGCATTCGGATTTCACGCATGCACAAGGGACACTCGCCATCGAAGAAGACTTCTATTGCGAAGTTTGAACGCGGGCTACTAGCTGCGGGCACGGGGCGACTCATAAACACTTTTTCGTGGAGTACTGCTTGGCGATATGTCGTTATGGACCTGAAGTCGAACGCTCGAGCAGATCGCGGACCTGGTCGTGACGGAAGTCAAAAATCTTTTGGAGGGTTCGTTCGACCCAGATCGCGTGGGCGGCTTGTCCGAGCAGGCCCAGCGGCTCCTTGTACTCGACAAGATCTCGAACCATGGTCGCAGCGCCGTGTGATTCAAACTCGTGAGTGTGGCGCCAGAACGAGAACGGACCTCGCTCCTGTTCGTCGATGAATCTCGTGCCAGGGGTCCACTCAGTGATTCGTGTTCGCCAGTGGATAGGGATATGAAAGAGGGACAGCGAATATTCAATTTGTGTTCCTGTTCTCATCACGATTGGCAGGGTAGAACGTATCTGAAAATTCAGGAATGTAGGGGTAATTACTTCCAGATTTGATGCGTTTGCGAAGAAATCGAAGGTTTGAGGCAGTGGGGCTTGTATTACCTGAGTTCGTTCGAGTTTATGGAGCGGGTGACGATGAGTTTTCACGTAAGCTCGAGCCATCTGGTGATCGTGTCAAATTCACGTTGTGCCAGTTCGCGTCCGCTCGCCATTCCTGGTCCGACCTCGGACTCAACAATCAGGTGTCCCGCATAACCACGCTGGCGTAGCTCGGTCAGGATGGACGGCCATGGCACGTGCCCCGTGCCCAGAGATCGCTTGGCAAACCAGGATGGCCCCACGCGTTGTTGAGGAGGAGAAATATTTTTGATCCACTTACCAATATGACGACGATAGTCGCGGTATGGATACGCGGAGGCGTCGTCGTGTGTGGTTACTGCGTGGTCTTTCACGTGGACATGCAGTAAGCGGTCCCATATGGGAGCAATTGCCGAGGCGCCGAATGGCTCTGGAGTTTGTAGGAGATTGGCTGGATCAAGAATTAGTCCGATGGCTTCATGATCAACCGTGTCGAGCAGACGATTAGCGCCATGGCTCGACTCGGCCAGCGTTCCATGATGCATTTCGATGGCAACTTTCACGCCGAGGTCACGTGCTGCATTAGCGCACCACCGCAGATGACGGGCGGCACGATCCCAGTGCTGCGGTTCCGCGTCTTGGGCGGAAATCCAGCCAGGCCAGATCCGCACACTCTGGGCGTTTAGATTGGATGCCCATCGAAAATAGCGATGTGCGAGTCTTCGTTCTGAAGTTGCTGCATCCTCATCGAGAAGCGCGAAATTTCCCGTGTGGGAGGCGATGTTCACGATCTCAATATCGCTGAAGACCTCAGCCACTTGCTGGACAAAGGAGTCTTTGGCCGTAGGGGGGAGTTGATGGTTGGTGCCACGCAGTTCGATGGCCATATAGCCAATCTTTCGTGCGGCCGATGCGAAGTCAGCAATAGGCTGATGGTCGAAAAGCAGGCCAGACAATGCGATGTTTATAGGACCAGTCCTTGTTGCGTAACAATCACTATTTGTTTGGGTGAGAGGAAAAATCGAGAGAGACGTCGACTTGTACCGTTGTGGTGCTGTCCTCCGCATGTCCGCTAAACAAGCAAGCGTTTGTGTCGGTACTCTTTTGTAACACGTTTTAGGTTGTGGTTTTGGGAGCGAACGTTTGCGATTGGTTCATCGGGATCATTGGTGGAGTCGATTACGAGCGGTCAGCCGACGGACCCTGTTGGTCGGTGGTGTTGGGGTAGCGACCATGCTCACGGCATGTGAGGATCCTCCCCCAGCTCCTCGGCTGCCATCCGAGGATTCGGTGGTTGGCGATATTACGTACCGAACAGCTGATGGCTTTCAGATTGTTGCGACCTTCACCCCGCCTGATGACGTACTGCCACCGTGGCCTGTAGTGGTCCTGCTCCATCAATTTCACGGGACTCGTGCACAGTGGAGCGGGATCACACCGGATTTGTTGGCGGCCGGTTTTGCCGTGCTGGCGCCGGATGCTCGAGCCCATGGGCAAAGCATCGGTCGTTGGACTGCGAGTGGTGACCTTGAGATTACGACGGATCGTGCAGGGACGCTCGGCGACTGGGTCCGGGATGTGGAGGCTGCATGTAACTGGATTGCCTTGCGATCAGAGATTGACAGCGAGCGATTGCATGTTGGTGGGGTGAGCGCGGGAGCTAACGCGGCTTGGGTTGCGACAGGCGCCCAGTTACCGGTTCGACGTGCGGTTGCGGTGAGTCCAAGGTTTGACACGCGAGGTTTGCTGCTTGGCAATGAGATCCAGAACTTCCGACCGTCTGGCGTGCTGTTTCAGACTGATAAAAGCGAGGCGTTGCAGGCGCAGGCCCTCTTTGGCCGGACAGAGGAACCACGACATATTGAGGTGTACGACGCATCTGGTCATGGAATGGATCTTCTTGATGATCGCAGAGCTCGCCGAGACTTCGTCGCTTGGTTTTCTGATACGCGCTAGTGTCGATACACCGAACACGAGTGAGAAGAATGGCTTTTAGTTGGTCGCTATCCGCATTCGCTGTAGCCGCAGCCAGGACTCAGGCATTTCACACAGCCTTCGGCGTAGCTAAGCTGATGACCGTGACAATCCGGGCATGCACCAACAAACGCTTGGTCACCGGCTGACCCTTCCACGTAGGCCGCCTGCGGACTGGCGCCATTCGATGAGGCGCCGTTGGTTGGTACCGGTGTTGCTGCAGCAACCGGGGTTTCTTGAGGTGGGGCATAGGTGCCCTCACCTTGAAGATCTACCATCGGGACGAAATCCGTGTTTTGGATGTTGAATTGCATTGAAAGTGCTTGGGCGATTCCATCCCCACATGAGTGCACGCGATTCTCGCCAAAGCCAGCTGGCCGATGGCAGGTGATTCCGCGCAGGTGTTCCTGTACCTGGTCGGCCGGCACTCCGGATCGGAGGGCTAGTGAGGCAAGTCGACCGATAGCTTCTGTTTGCGCAGCAGCGCAACCACCCGCTTTCCCTAAAGCTGCAAAGGTTTCGAATGGCTGACCCTGATCATCTTCGTTGATGGTGACAAAGAGGGGTCCACAACCAGTTCGGATGCGTGTGGTTGTACCGTGGACTAAGTCTGGGCGTTTGCGTTCAACAGCAGGAGCGACGGGAAGGTTGTCTCGGTCGGCGTACGCCACATCGTTCCTTGTAAGCTCTTCGTTTTCCGCGTTGATGGCGAGAGGGTCTTCGGTGGATTCGGCATGTCCGTTTATAGCGGCACCATTCATGTCTGCTGTGGATGCAGCTGCTGAACCGTTTGTCGGCACGGCAACTTCTTCACGGTGTTCCTGAGGGGTTTCGTTCGATTCACGTCGCGTCGAATCGCCACTGTTACTGGTAGTCAGGACCTGAAGGTCACGACTGCCATCACGGTATACCGTCACACCCTTGCATCCGGCCTCATACGCCATCCAGTAGCCTGCGTCTACGTCCGCGCGGGAGGCCTCATGCGGGAAGTTGATGGTCTTGGAGACAGCGTTTTCAGTGTGTGCCTGAAACGAACTTTGTACTCGGATGTGCCACTCGGGTGAAACATCGTGGGCGGTCACGAATATTTTGCTCGCGGCATCAGGGATGTGTTCTAGTACTTTTCGAGCCTGATCTGGTGTGGCCTCAGTGATTCGCAGGCTGCCGTGATTTGCCTCAATGGCGTCAACCAGGTCGTCGCTGAAGAAACCTTGATCGCGAGCGTACTGTTCGAATAGCGGATTCACGTACCGAAGAGACGTAGCGGCGTTGTCATCGCCGTCTCGCATAACGTTCTTCCAAAAGATCAGTGCGAACAATGGCTCAATACCGCTGGACGCATCGGCGATCATGCTAATGGTCCCGGTCGGGGCTATCGTGGTGACGGTGGCATTACGTCGTTCTCGATCACCCTTCCGATCCCACGCCGAGCCTTTGAAATTGGGGAAGGCTCCTCGTGCCGCTGCAAGTTCTTCGGAGGCCCGGCAAGCTTCGCTGTTGATGAATTCCATTACTTGTTTGCCTAAGCTTTCGGCCTCTGGACTGTCATAGGCGATCTTGAGTGAGAAGAGCATGTCAGCCCATCCCATTACACCGAGACCAACCCGACGATTGCCGTGTTTGACGATGGCATCAATCTCTTCAAGCGGGAAATTCGAGGCTTCGACCATATCGTCAAGAAACCGCACCGATAGATGTACATCACGTCGCAAGGCATCCCAGTCGATTTCGGTGTGCTCGTTATTTAGATGCCAGTTCAGATTAATGCTGCCCAGCACACAGGCCTCGTACGGTAGCAGGGGTTGCTCACCACAGGGATTTGTTGTGTCTTGCAGCGCCACGTCGGGGGTTGGGTTCGTTCGCTCCAGTCGATCAAGAAAGATCATGCCGGGCTCGCCATTGAGCCAGGCTCCTTCGACCAGCTTCTCCCAGACGTCGCGTGCAGGCAGTCGTTGTGGGTTTCCGGACGGGTCGTGATACACGTCGCCGGTGCGAGGATTAATGAGGTCATACTCATCACCCTGTTTCACCGCTTGCATAAACGCATCCGTGATACCAACGGAGATATTGAAGTTGGAGATACGTCCGTCTTCAGTCTTACAGGTCAGGAATTCCAGGATGTCCGGGTGATCCACATTTAGGATTCCCATGTTGGCCCCTCGACGGGTGCCTCCCTGCTTGATCTCTCCGCAGGAGAAATCAATCATTGACATGAAACTAATTGGGCCACTGGCAACGCCACCTGAGCTCCGAACAAAGTCTCCCCGGGGACGAATTCTGGAGAAATTGAATCCTGTGCCCCCGCCGCTTTGGTGGATGATTGCTGCGTTCATATCGGTGGTCTTGATGCTTCGGAGATCATCGTCGATTGGCAACACAAAGCAGGCTGCCATCTGCGCATACCCGCCAGGTTTTCCAGAATTCATCAGGCATGGACTATTAGGAATGAACCTCAGTCCCCGAACCAGACCGTACATGGAATCCACAAGCTCGGCGTGGCCTGATTTGTCTACCCAGCCGCGCTCGAGTTCTACGTCAACGACACCGCGCACGACCCTGTTAAAGAAGCCTTCGACATCCTCTGTGGGGTGGTCGATGCGATCTTTGAGGAAATAGCGTTTCTGCAGTACGGCAAGGGCGTTGGAGGAAACTTCTGGATATTCTCTTTTTGGGCTTGGTGCTCCACTTGCTGTATCACTCATGCTGATCTCCTTTCTAATCAGGTTGTTTTTTCGTTGGATTCGGATATTTTTGTCTGGTGGGACGACAATGCGCCGTATCCACTTATATTGCGGACACGACGCTCAGGCGTACCGGGTTCTTGTCGGGACAGAGAATCGATAACTCGGTCGCCAACCTCCCCATGTTGTGGATGGGATTTCTACGAGGGATCCATCTTGCGTATTACCTTTATCGAGTTGTGTTCGAATTTGACCTAGGCCCTCGCGCACAAGTGACTCATTGGCACCCCATGCGCTCGCTGATTCGTGGGGAAAAGCGACCCCCATTGAAAATTCGCTATCTGCTCCTCGGACACCAAACATCACCAGATCATACGCACCTGTGGAAGGAATGATCTGGACAAAGTCGATGGCAAACTTCCGCCCATCACGAGTCCGGTACATCTCACCGAGCAGCCTGATCACTGCCACAGCACTCCTTCAGCACATAAGCGATTTTTTCTGCCCCCCTAGACGTCAGGCGCGTGCGCTAGCCATCGGTCAATCCCACCGTATGATCGATGAAGACCTCAGCTCATCGGGAGCAATCAGATGCTTCTGGGACCATATGTAGTGGGTCAGCGATCCTACGGCACTCCATTTTGGGTGTCAATCGCCCTTTTTTGACCCGTGTGGACGAGTCGTTCGTTTTTTGTTTGGGTAGGATTTGGCGGAGGAGAGGGAAGACGTTTAGGTCAGGTTCAACCGAGAACACAAGGTCAAGACAGACGAGCGCAGCTCCATGGAAACCTGTGTCACATTGTGATGCACAGGTTGTCCACATGGAATCAACACGGCCATTAACAGGTTAGCTGCTTGTTTGTTGGACGTTTTGGAGCTTTGTTATTTGCTGGTCACGTCCAATTATTATGAGGACGTCCTCTTCTTGAATGTGCTCAGTAAGCTCCGGCATTACAAGTAACTCTTGTCCCCGTTTTATGACGAGGACGTTAATTCCGTAATCTGCGCGGAGGTTAAGGTTTGCAAGGGACTGTCCGACAAAAGCCGATCCGTTGATCTCGGTAATCCCTACATTCGGCAGCAATTCGAGATAGTCGAGCAGTCCAGGTGTCGAAATATTCTGGGCCACCCGAACAGCCATGTCACGCTCTGGAAAGACGACCCGATCGGCTCCCACGAGTTCTAGGATCTTACGATGGACCTCGCTGGCAGCCTTTGCGATCACCTGAGGCACTTCAAGGGTCTTGAGATGTGTTGTGATAAGCACACTCGCTTCGACGTTTGCCATTGCGACAATTGCGAGATCAACATCCGCTGCTCCGGCTTGCGCTAACACCGCCGAGTTGGTTGCGTCGCCTTCAACCGCCGTGTCGACGTCATCGGCTACCCGTTGTATGGCGCTCTCTTCGGCATCAACAGCTATCACCTCGTGCCCGGCGCGGGCCAGTGTGCGTGCGATGTGACTGCCAAATCTCCCCATACCAGCTACTAGGATTTGCATTGGTGTGTAGTCGGTGTCAGCCGACCTTAATGACCTCCTCTGGATATCGGACTACTGATTGATGTTCTCGGGCGACCAAAGCTTGAGCCAGCGTTAGGGCGCCAAGTCGACCAACGAACATTGTCACGATCAAAACAACCTTGGAAACAGCGGAAAGATCAGCCGTAATGCCTGTGGAGTATCCCACGACGGCAAAGGCGCTGACGGCTTCAAACAGGAGATTTGAAAGCATGGCGCCTGATTCCCGTTCAGCGATGGACATGATGACAGTTGCTAGGAGAACAGCGCCCGCCGATAACCCCACTATGGCAATAGCCCGCATGATGGTGACCTGTGCAATCCGTCGGCCGAACGCTGCGGGGTATCGGTGTCCACGGATGTGGGATTGCATCGTAATGAAGAGGATGCCAAGTGTATTGACGGTGACACCGCCGGTGACTGAGGCGGAAGCGCCACCGATAAACATTAAAACAATGACGATAATCAATGTGTCTGGCAACAATTGGCCCATATCCACTGCTGAAAAACCGGCGGTGCGCCACACGGTGAGGTTGACGGCAGTGGTTGCTCGGAGCCCGAGATTTTCGGATTCGATGGCATTGCCAAACGTAGGTGCCAGAAGGAACAAGAGTGCGAAGCCAATGACCGTGACTGCTGGCAGCGTTGCTAAAACGATGCGTGATTCAAATCCAAGTCGTCGCCATCTGTGGTGCCGGAACATGTCGAGCAGGACGGTAAATCCAAGAGCTCCGATGATCGACAGCAGGCTCACGATTCCTAACGTACCTGGGTCATCGACAAGTCTTGCGAAACTTTTCGAGCCCGGCTCAATGTCAAAGCCGGCGTTGGTGAAACCTGAGATTGCATGAAATGTTGCCCACCAAACGGAATTCTCAACTCCGGGATCTTCGTTTACACGGAAATAGAGGAAAACGGCACCGATGGTTTCAATAACCATCGTGATTGCTACGATTCGCCACACTAGGCCACGAAGCCCTCCAGGTTCGCCCACGCCAAGATTTTGACCGAACAACATGCGTTCACGGGATGAGGCTCGCCTTCCAGCAAACGTGAGGATGGCAACTGCGCCGATGACGAACCCGATAGCCCCGACTTGAATAAGCGCAAGAATGATGGCTTGGCCAACCGGCGACCAATGATCGTGGGTTGATACTACGGTTAGTCCGGTCACGCATACGGCTGATGTGGCGGTGAAGAACGCTGTGAGAAGATCTGTACTGGTGTTTGGCGCGTGGGAAAAAGGCAGTAACAGCAACACCGTTCCGATGAGGATGAGGCTGGCGAATCCCACTGTTAGTACGATGCCCGGTCGCAGCGGTTGGCGACGACTGCTCCCTGGATCCGCGCGGAGGCGGCTCGAGAGCCGCCGAGGCACGTGAATTACGCGGTCGCCGATGCCCAAAGGTTGTGGCGCACCGGCAGGTCTTCGGGGGTTGGTGGACACGAGCTAGTTGGATGCTGGCTGGCGGAGCGCGCGAGATGCCGAGCCTCTGCCGAGCTGATTACACCGAGGTGAGTAGATCACGGATGTGCAGTGTAGTCGTGTCTTGACGCTTGTAGGGTGGACTTTTAGTCTGCCGAAACTGATTCGGGTATTAGGGTGAAGTGAGTCATGTCTGACTTTTCTGCTCCGGTTCGCATAGCAATGATTGGCGTTGGTGGTATAGCCGCCATGCACCTGACCAATTTGTTGCGGATGCCATCGGCAGAGGTAGTTGGGTTGGCCGATATAGACGCTAACCGGATTGCGGTGACCTTGCGCCGTGCGGCAGCGCAGCAGAATCCGTCCATCGAGCCCCCGGAAATTCCTGCGTTTAATGATGTCGAAAAGATGCTTAATGCCGTAAGTCCCGATGCCGTCATTCTTGCCCTGCCGCCGTTTGCGCATGGAGAGGTTGAATTCCAGTGTGTGGAAGCTGGTCTGCCCATGCTGGTCCAGAAGCCGGTTGGTCTGGACATGGAGACCGTACGGGCCATTGAACAGAAAATATCGGATCGGGGTCTCATTTCAGCGGTGGGATATCAGGCACGTTACAGCCACGCGGCTGACATTGCTCGATCCATGCTCGCTGACCGACCAGTTGGCATGGCGGTCGGGACATATCTCGGGGGACTGCCGGGTACCCCATGGTGGCGTGTCCAAGCCCGGTCGGGCGGGCAGGTGGTTGAGCAGGCGACGCATGTTGTTGACTTGCAGCGATACCTAGTCGGTGAAATTGAAACGGTTCAGGCTGTAGCCGCGACGCGATTGATGACCGATGTTGAGAATCTGGACATTGCCGACGTTTCGGTTGCCAGCTTGGTATTCGACAACGGAGCTATCGGTACGCTCATTAACTCAAGCGGGCTTAACGGGGTGCCAAAGGAGCCTTGGGATCACGGTCTTAGGCTGGTAGCCCGCGATCTATCGTTTCATGTGTTTACCGACGGGGGACGTATTGCGACCGCTGGCGAAACGCGCGAGCTAGTCAATCCAGAGGACTGCAAATACCTGCTTGATGAAGCGTTTGTTAAGGCGGTAGCAACCGGTGATTCGTCCCACATTCGCTCGACCTACTCGGATGCGGTTCTGACGCTTCGGGCCACGCTTGCGATTAACGAATCAGCGCGCACCGGTGAATTGGTTCGGGTGGCTGATCTGGGCTAGTCGAGTTTCGGCTTACTCATAAGCGAAGTTTGCGCGTACAGTTGCCCGAATACGTAGCTGTCCCGCCTCCACAGGGACGGATGCGGGGCTCATGGCGGCTTCTGGAAAGGCGCTTCGGGAGCTACGTGCAATCGGCACGTGGACATATTCCTCATTAAGCGAGATCAATCCGCGCACGCTGCCCTGTAATGCTTCTGCGGCAACCCGTGCCTTGTTAGCTGCGTCGAGGACGGCAAGGCGGAGCGCCCGTTCCTTCGCAGGCCCGTCGCTTTTTAAGGTGAATGAGATGGAATGGACCGTGTTGGCTCCGGCAGCCAGCGCTGCGTCAAGAACTGACGACGTGAGATCCAGCTGGTCGATGGTAATCGTTATTGTGTTTGACGAACGGTACCCCACTGGATTCGCGGACCGTGGTTGCGTCGGCGTTGCTGGCTGAAAGACCGGTGCAAGGCTGATACCAGTAGTTTGGATCTGAATGTCGTCCGGATTAGAGCTGATTTCCCGAACAGCAGCGACGAGACGCTCGGCAGTAGCACTTGCCTGCTCGGCCGCGGCTGCGGCTGTAGAGGCGGATGCCTCTACCCCCAGTTCGACGATGGAGCGGTCGGGCGTAACAGTGACCTCTCCTTCTCCCAGAACGTGTAGGCCAAATGGACGTTCGCCGGCGGGCAGGATTGCCGCCGCACCGCCGATGTCCACGGTCTTACTGGCGGGTGGTTGCTCGCCAGGGTCACCCGCCTGAAATTGTTGGAGACCGAGAAATCCAACGACCACCAGCGCCGCCACGATCAAAATGATCGTGAGGAGCTGGAGTTGCCACGCGGTACGTCTATAGAGCTTAAGCATGTGTAAAGCCTAGCCGGTTACATGCTGTGGCGTCGCCACCATAAGTCCCCGAAGAGACCAAGCTTGCTTCATCCATGGACCGATTGTGCTACCCGAAGCGGCGTTCAACTTCCTCCCAATTGACGATGTCCCAGAACGCGGCGATGTAATCAGGGCGACGATTTTGGTAGTTGAGGTAGTACGCGTGCTCCCAGACATCTAGACCGAGCAGGGGAACGGATCCGCTTGCGGCCATCAGCGGGTTGTCCTGGTTGGCTGTGCTTGTCACGGCAAGTGAGCCATCTGAATTCTTAACCAACCATGCCCATCCCGATCCAAAACGCGTCGTGGCTGCCTGAGCAAATTGTTCTTTGAAAGCCTCGAAACTTCCGAAGCCTGTGTCAATGGCCTCAGCGAGAGCACCGTGTGGATGGGGGTGACCATGCCCACCAAGCACTGTCCAGAACAACGAATGATTGGCGTGCCCGCCGCCATTGTTCTGAACGGCGACTCGAATACCTTCAGGCACCGAGTTGAGGTCACTAATCAAATCTTCAACGCTTTTCGAAGCTAGGGCTTCGTGGCCTTCAAGAGCGGCATTGAGGTTGGTGACGTAGGTGGCATGATGGCGGTCGTGGTGGATTTCCATCGTGCGTGCGTCGATTGCCGGCTCAAGCGCATCGAATGCGTAAGTGAGGTCGGGAACAGTGTGAGCCATGTTGGAGATCCTATTCTCGGAACGATGACGCTGTGGACTGCGTCGAAATTCAAGGCCCAATCCTAGCCGGTCTTTGGCCTTCGCCAAAAGTATGATCTGCGTGACTTATCGCAATATCTGTTCAAACCTGACCCTATAATGGAGTTCTGCCGCCCCGCCGCCATCTTGCGAGCGGGCGTTGTTTGTCTCACGGCAGGAGACATCCGAGGGGAAGTGTCGGAATTGGTAGACGAGCGTGACTTAGGATCACGTGGAGATTGCTCTCCGTGAGAGTTCGAGTCTCTCCTTCCCCACCGGTATCGGTGCAAGAGGTCTCCACGTGCCATGACTGAAACAGTCGCAACAGCTGAAAAACTTGAGGGCAGCCGTGTACGGCTCTCTGTCGAGGTTCCGGTTGCTGATTTACAGACCGAGTACGGGAGGGCAATTCAGCGTGTGAGCAGGCGGGTCAAGATCCCAGGGTTTCGTCCGGGAAAGGCGCCGCGCCAGCTGGTCGAAAATGCCGCAGGTGTGGCGACGGTTATGCAGGAAATGCTTGAAACAGTGGTGCCTCGGGCTTACACATCAGCTCTTGAGGAAACTGGCGTGACGCCTGTTGATCAGCCTGAGTTGGACATTTCGGATCCTCCTTCGCTTGATGTGCCGTTCGTTTTCTCTGCGGAGGTTGCCGTCGCGCCGACTGTGGTGCTTGGTGACATAGGCGATGTAACGATTGATGTTCCGGACACATCCGTAACTTCTGAAGAAATTGACGGAGAGCTTGAGCAACTACGGACGTCCCAATCCGCTTGGGATGCGACAGACCGGGTAGCTGTTTCTGGGGACATGGTACAGACGCGTATTCGGATCTCTGCCGCAGGATTGGATCCCGATGATCCGCAGCCCTATAACGTGATAGTTGGGGAAAACGGATTTCCAGAAGGATTTGATGATGCGGTGATTGGGAAGTCCGATGGCGACCAGGTTTCTTATGAGGCTGATATTCCGGCAGATGATCCGAATGAAACACTTCGTGGCAAGAAGGTTGCATTTGATATTGAAATCGATGGGGTTAGCGAGCGACGCCTGCCCGAGTTGGATGATGAATTTGCCCGAAGCGTAGGCCCCTTTGACGATCTTGAAGCCTTACGGGCGCGGGTTAGCGAATCGCTTGGTGAACGAAAAGCACATGACGCCCAGCATCAGATAGAAGATGGGGCAGTCGAGGCCTTGATAGGCCGAGCCACTTTTGACATTGCTGAGGTCCTTGTTGACCGTGAGCGAGAACAGGTTGATAAGGACCGTACTCAGGCGCTTGTGAATCAAGGTGTGGCTGTGGACACATACCTTGCTATGCGTGGTGAGACTCGCGAGTCATGGGATGACGAAGCGAAGGCCGAAGCACTACGCAGAATTCGTCGTAGCTTGGCGCTTGAGCAGTACGCGGAGGCTGAAGGCATAGCGGCGGATACGGAGGAGCTTGCGGAGGAAATCGAACGGGTGGTGGCGTACTATCCAGAGGCTCGTCGCAACCTTGTCAGGTCTAATCTGGCACGTGACGAATCGCGTGCCCAGGTTGAAAACACCGTACGATCCCGCAAGGCCCTCGGTAAGCTTGTAGAGAAGCTTACGGGTGGTGTGGAGCTACCGCACGATCACCATCATCATGACCATGATGAGCCACCGCCGGAATTGGCAGCTGTTGCTGAAGCTGACGAGTCTGAGGAAGAGGTATTGCCGGACGTGGATAACGCTGAGGCACCCGAGACAACGGAGCTTGAGCGTCCAGAACAGTAACGATTTAACGAAAGAGACAGATTTATGAGTGTTCTTGTCCCCTACGTAATTGAGCAAACTGACCGTGGCGAGCGCGGTATGGATATTTATTCACGGCTACTCCGTGATCGGATTATTTTTCTGGGCACACCGATCGACGATGCGGTGGCTAACACGATCATTGCGCAATTGCTGTTGCTGACCAGTGAGGATGCGGAAGCTGACATCAACATGTACGTCAATTCGCCTGGTGGCAGTGTGAGTGCGGGCTTGGCGGTTTATGACACGATGCAATATGTGCCTAACGATGTGGCAACGACTTGTGTTGGGCTCGCGGCAAGTATGGGGAGCGTGATCTTGGCTGGCGGCGCTAAAGGCAAGCGGTCAGCATTGCCAAATAGCACGGTGTTATTGCATCAGCCGTCGCAAGGGTTTGAGGGTTTTGTGCAGGCAGCCGATTTGGAAATCCGTGCTCGTGAGATCGGTAAAGTGCGTGACCGAATTGATCAGATCTTTGTTGAGGCAACAGGGCAGTCGGCTGATCGTATTCATGCTGATTCTGATCGTGACTTTTATCTGACGGCTGAAGAAGCACGCGACTATGGCCTAATTGATCAGATTGTGAAGCCACGGACTGCGCTGGCAGACGATAGCTCGGACACCGAAGCCTGAGCCGGGATGTACGTGATGGGGGAGGTAGCTTGCTGATGGCCGTATTGGAGATTACTGGTGGCTAGCCGTTCGAACCGCCCAAGTTATCGGTGCTCGTTCTGCAGCAAGACGCAGGATCAGGTAAGACGTCTCATTGCAGGCTCCGGCGGCGTTTACATCTGCAACGAGTGTGTGGATCTTTGCCGGGACATTATTGAGGAAGAACATTCGCGCGCCCCGAGTTCGCCGACGTTCACTGGCAGCGTCCCTACGCCAGAACGCCTGTATGAGTTGCTGAGCGAGCACGTTATTGGACAGGAACGCGCCAAGAAGGTTGTATCAGTTGCTGTCTATAACCACTACAAGCGTGTGGCAGCTGGAGTCTCAGATGAGGACGTTGAACTCCACAAGAGCAACATTCTGCTTCTAGGTCCCACCGGGGTTGGAAAGAGCGAAATTGCAAGAACATTGGCACGTATTCTCAACGTGCCGTTTTGCATTGCAGACGCTACCGCGCTAACGGAAGCTGGATACGTTGGGGAAGATGTCGAAAACATCTTGTTGCGTCTGCTTCAGGCTGCCGATTTCGACATAGCTCGAGCCCAGACGGGCATTGTGTTTGTGGATGAAATCGACAAAGTTTCTCGAAAGGCTGATAACCCATCGATCACCAGAGATGTTTCTGGCGAGGGCGTCCAGCAAGCTTTATTGAAGATTGTCGAAGGCGCGGTGGTCAATGTGCCTCCGCAAGGTGGCCGCAAACATCCTCATCAGGATTTTATCCAGATCGATACGCGAGACATTTTGTTTGTCTGCGGTGGTGCATTTGAGGGCTTGGAAAAAATTATTGCTCGTCGCGTTGGCGAGGGGTCTGGTGTTGGCTTTGGAAAACGAGCTCAGGATGAGAAGCCTGAAAACTTGATGCATCAAGTGACGTCTGATGATCTGCTGAAATACGGGTTGTTTCCGGAGTTCGTAGGCCGGTTACCTGTCGTGGCAGCTCTTGATGAATTAGACGAGAAGGACTTGGTTCGAATTCTCTGTGAGCCGAAGAACGCATTGCTCCGACAGTTTCAGAAACTATTTGCTATGGATGATGTAGAGCTTGTCGTTACGGAGGACGGTCTTGATGCCATTGCGCGGCTGGCTATAGACACCAAAACAGGTGCACGTGGGCTCCGCACTTCTCTCGAAGATTTGTTGATGGACACGATGTTTATGTTGCCCTCGACGCCTGGGATCAAGAAGGTCGTGCTTAACCGAGAAACAGTGGAGTCTCGCAGTGCTCCGATTCTTGTGACCCAAGGCGAGTCTTCGGATGACAGCACGGAACAGGTGGAGGAAACCGCCTAAACGACGGGCTTCTGGGCAGCAGTGGTCTTTCAGTTATTTAGATGGCGATGATAATTAGAAAAACCGCAGAGGCCGATTTAGAAGAAATCTTTAATTTGATCCATTCGGCTTTTCGGGGTGGAGCAGAGTCTGATTTAGTTTGACGCCTAATCTCTGATGGTGATGTGCCTTTCAAAGGCAGCCTTTGAGCTAGCTGAGGTGCACGGTTGGCCCCAGATTCAATTCAAAGCTGGTCATTACGTGCCCAGTGGGGAGATTGCATGGAGACAATTCTTATTCAACCAGCACACATCCATAAACACCTTAGCTAAAGAGGTAATCCCGTCGCTAAAGAGGTAATCCCGTCGTTAGGTGAACTAACTCTATAGCTTTGGGACGGGTATATAGGGGGTGTTACTTGTGTTTTGTTTTTAGGGACGTACCCCTACTTTTTACGTAACGGACTTTTTACCGATAGCGTAAGACCTATCCTGAAAATGGGCCTCGGATTGGGCCTTTTAGGGGCCTTATAAGCGATATGAAAAGGCGAATTAGCATG
>CAZFVB010000035.1:0-16906 GCA_964522375.1 uncultured Chloroflexota bacterium | reverse complement strand
CTTAGCTCAATACTCGTAGGACTTCCTCGGGCATCAGGCGTCCAATGTTTGTTGCGCTGTAAACAGCATGCTGCACAATTCGATGTCTATCGGCCACCAGCGCTGTTGCTTGATGCGATTCTTTCGATTCATTGCGATAGGCACCGATGGTGTCCACCGAGGACGGATAATCCAGTTCGGAAACCACCGAAAGCTCTAGGCCTAAGCGGTCGCAAAGCATATTGCTCTCAGTGACCGAATCGACGGAGAGTGCGACTACCTGAACATTGATGGCCTTAAACGCGTCCAGAACATAGTTGTAGGCGGCTAACTGCCGCCTGCAGTGTGATCACCAGTGACCTCGATAAAAAAGTAGAACCGTGGCCGACGCAGCAAGATCAGCAGGGATGGTTGCCGGTGATCCATCGATCCAACGACCTACGAGTTGTGGGAGACGGTCACCAAGGGTGAGTCGTTTCATCGTGACGTAATCCACAAATCAGTTTTCATCTCGTCAGCGTTACTGCCAGGTGAGCAATGGTCAATAGACCTTCAAGGTTTTTATGGACCTAAGGGGTGCAAGTCACTTAAATTTACCTTGTTGTGAGCAAACAAGTGATGATGAAGATGAGCGATTTAACGCCGGTGATCACAGCGTATTTGAAGCCGGTCTGTGGTTGGAGCAATGGTGTACGAGCGGTGCTCGGTAAGTATGAGTTGGTCTATGAAGACAAGGACATCATCAACAATCCTGAGATCTATCAGGAGATGGTGACTAAGAGCGGACAACCTTTATCGCCGTGCGTCGTAGTGGATGGTCGAATGCTGGCTGATGTTAGCGGCGAGGAAGTCGAAGCCTGGTTGGCTTCCAAGGGTTATATCGAGAAAAACAATCTGCCGACGCCAGTTCCTATTGACCAACCCTGTGCTGACGAACTACATGCGGCTCCGGTGGTGATGGAAGACACAGAATAATCACATCCATCGCGCGGTGAGCGTTTAAGGGCAGGACTGTTGTGTCCTAGTTTCGAAGCTGGGCACCGAATTTATGTGTGAGCGCGCGAACTACTTTTGCGTGAGCCTTGTCAGCCTCGGCGTCGGTCAGCGTTCGATTGGGTGAGCCGTAACCGAGCGCGTAGGCGAGGCTTCGTTTTCCAGCAGCAATTTGTTCACCTTTGTACTCGTCAAACAGCCGGACCGTTTGGAGTAAAGGCTGCCCAGCCTTTTGGATTGCTTTATGCACATCAGCTTGGGCAGTCGCAATGTCGACGAGCACGGCTAGATCACGGCGCGCCATTGGGTACTCGGACCATGAGCTGAAGGTGTGTCCGCTGCTCGGGGATTTGCGCACCATCGACAAGTCGATTAGCACAGCCCAAGTCCGATCTTCGATATCAAACTGGGTTGAAATTGCTGGGGAAATTTCGCCATAGGCGGCGAGCAGACGACCGTTCATACTGGCGGCGACTGCATTGCCCGCGGCGAATGTGGGGTGCTGGAGCATCTCGTGGCGAACATTCTCGGCATCTATCTCCATCCGCATGAATATTTCGTCGAGTAATCCCCTGACAAAGGGCAGCTGGATATCTGTAACGTCGTCCCAGCGGTTAGCACTTATCCGTTGTCCTAACACCGCGGTCAAAACAAGGGGCTCTTCAGGCAGGTTCCCTGATCTATGCAGGAAGGAAGGCTGAGCTTCGAAGAGGAGCAGGTCTCGATCAATATGTCTTCGGTTTTCCCGTAGCTTTTCGAGCAAGGTCGATAGCCCGGTCAGACGAAGCGATGACTCCTCGACAGATAGTGGATTAACTAACCGGACAGGTTTACGGTCCAATGGCAGCAATCGATCTGAGACGGTGTTACCTGCATCGTTCATGGAGGATTCCCGAATAGTTCGCCAGGCCACGGCATCGCCTAGGGGTTGCTCGGAGCGACCGCCCAGAAGATCTGGTGGGAGAAGGCGGGCCATGCGGGATTCGCTGGTGAGGGCATACGTCACGCACTCGGCGAAGCCGAGACCTACCATAACGTCACGGACTCTGTCCTCATCGGTATCGTACTCCCCGGGCAAGCCAGCGGTGACCCGGCCCAGAGGTAGCGTTTCCGGCAACCGGTCGTACCCTACTAGTCGACCGATCTCTTCTATTACATCGGCGGGACTGGCGACGTCACGGCGCCAGAACGGCGGCGTGACCGACAGGTAGTCTCCATCCTCCTCAACAATGAAGTCGATAGCGGTCAGTACGCGATGGACCTCTTCAGACGAGTAACTCGCTCCCAGTAATCCTTGAATCCGGGAAAATTCCAGCCGCACCGGAACGGTTGTGCTCGGAGAGGGATAGAAGTCGGCAGAAAGTGCCTCACCACGTCCGGCACCTATCTCTGCGAGTAGCTGAACACATCGCGCAAGAGCGACGGTGGTTAACTCAGGAGGAAGACGCTTTTCGAACCGGCGCGAGGCCTCACTCCGCAACGCGAGTCGTCGAGCGCTACGTCTTACGCTAATGGGATTAAACGTAGCTGATTCGATGAGGACAGTTTTTGTTCGGGCTGTTACTTCGGTAGCGAGGCCACCCATGACTCCAGCCAAGGCGACTGGGCCTTCGGCGTCAACAATGCAGAGCGTTTCGGGTGTCAGTTCTCGATCTTGTCCATCCAGGGTGACGAGGCGCTCACCGGTGTTAGCGTTGCGTACGCCAAGTAGGCCACCCCGAAGGGTGTCCCAATCGAACGCATGGAGTGGCTGTCCGAGTTCCAGCATCACGTAGTTGGTCACGTCCACAATAGTGTTGATTGGTCGCATTCCGGCGAGATCTAGCCGTTTGCGGAGCCAGGAGGGCGACTCAGCCACTTCTACGTCGATGACAAATGCTGCCGAGTAGCGCGGACATAAGTCAGAGTCCGCTATATCTAGGTTTACGGACAATCCCGACGACAAGGAATGCTCCAGGACCTCCATTGGTGGCGCACGAAACTGGGACTCGTACAGGGCGGCGGTTTCACGAGCAATACCGACCATCGACAACACGTCGGGACGGTTTGCCTTAAGTTCAAACTCGATAATCTCATTGCCGATAACCTCGACCAATGGCCGGCCGATAGGAGCATCCACGTCGAGAACGACAATGCCATCGTGGTCATTGCCTAGCCCCAACTCTTGGGCAGAACAGAGCATTCCGTGCGAGGGCACCCCCCTGATGGTTGAAGCCTTTAGCTCTTTCAGTTCAGTTGTCGGATTTCGTGGGTCGTACAGCAGTGCACCCTCATGAGCGAAGGCGATCTTGTCGCCCACCTTGAAATTTGAGGCGCCACAGACAACCTGTACTTGTTGGTCACCAGTCGTAATGGTCGGAAGAGTTAGACGATCGGCATTCGGGTGCGGGTCAATTCGATCGACTTGGCCAACCACAATGTGGCGCCAGTGTCCCCCCGTTCGGTGAATGGTTTCTACCTCGAACCCGGCATTGGTGAGGCGTTGTGCTACTTCGTCGACAGGCGCGTCTATGCCCGTGAGTTCGCAGAGCCACTCGAATGGAACACGCATGAGTTACCTGAACTGTTTCAGGAACCGCAGGTCGTTGCGGTAAAAGTCACGGATGTCTGTGACGCCCAATTTGACCATCGTGATTCTTTCAACACCCATTCCGAATGCGAAGCCCTGATACTGTTCGGGATCGTAGCCAACGTTGATCAGGACAGTCGGATGAACCATCCCGGCGCCTAGGATCTCAATCCATCCAGTGTTGCTGCATAACGAGCAACCCGTGCCGTTACAGACATGGCAGGACACATCGACCTCGACACTTGGTTCAGTAAACGGGAAATAGCTGGCGCGAAGTCGGTGGTTACGATCTGCGCCAAACATTGCTCGAATGAAATGGGCGAGCGTGCCTCGTAGATCTGCCATTGTTATGTGCTCGTCGATCGCGAGTCCCTCGACCTGCATCAACTCTGCTTCATGAGAAGCGTCGCGATCTTCGTAGCGATAGACCTTCCCTGGCACGATCATTCGTACTGGCGGAGACACTTGTTCCATGATTCGAGCTTGAACCGGTGACGTATGCGTGCGCAGCAAGATTTCTCCGGGACGCTCGTCATCTCGGACGTGAAAGGTGTCCCACATGTCACGGGCAGGGTGATCCGCCGGGATATTCAGCAGTTCAAAGTTATAGCGGTCCCACTCGACCTCCGGGCCGGTTACAGCGCGAAATCCGAGGGGCGCAAAAATCTGGCGAATGCTCCGCAATGTCTGGGTTAAGGGGTGTAGGCTGCCCATCCGCGTCGGATAACCCGGCATTGTCGTATCAATGTCGTCTCCGGTGGGGGCTTGATGTTTCTGTGCAATCTTTTCGTCATACGCGATTTGTAAAGACTTTCGAACCGAATTTGCCGTCTGGCCGGCGTCTTTACGATCTTCGACGGGCAGATCTCTAATCGATCGCAAAATCTTGGTTAACTCGCTGCGTCGACCGAGGTATAAGACACGCCACGCCTCGATCGCAGCGTCAGTCGTAGCCGCAGCAAGCTCGTCACGTGCGGTGACGTGAAGTTGATCAAGCTGTTCGTGCACCCTGCTCCCCGATCGGCGATTCTGCTGTTCGCTGCCGTGCAGCCTCGAACAGGATAACGGCCGCCGCCGCCGCTGCATTTAAAGACTCGACTCCGTGGTGCAACGGAACACGGACTGTACTGAGACAGGCGCTCAGCCATGCCGTAGAGACGCCACGGGTCTCAGCGCCAACAACAACACCCGATGGCTCGGTCCAATCTATCTGGTCATAGTTGATCTCGCCGTCGGCTGCCGACGCATGAAACCTTATTGTTTGAATAGGAGAAGGAAGGGTGGTGGGACCTTCGGTGTCCCTAATAGGCACACGAAATTGGGCGCCAGCACCAGCGCGCATTGCTTTCGGACTGAACGGGTCGGCGCTGCCCGGCGACCGGAAAATCATTGATGCGCCTGCTGCGGCGCCTGTTCGAACCAGCGCACCGAGATTGCCAGGATCCTGTACGCCATCGATGACAAGGATTAGTGCAGGTTCTGCAAGACCGTCTACATGCGGCACATGTCCGATCGCGACGATTCCTTGAGGGCTATGGCTGTCGGAAGCTGCCGAGACCACGTGAGGCGAGCAACGTAGCACCTCAGCCCCAGCGGCGGAAGCTGCTTCTGCTGCATGTTCCGCGATGGCATCCGCGTTTGTGGATAAAAACACTGTTTGCAAGAGCCCGGCTTCCGCGCCTTCAGACACCAGACGTGGACCTTCAAGCAGAGTGAGACCTTCTTGCCGGCGAACACCGCTGCGGTGCAGTCGTCGGGCCTGTGCCACCCTTCGGTTACGAACGCTCGTAATCATGTGAACGCCGTTCCCAAGGCCGGCGTTTTACAGCCTAAGCGTCGACTTTAGCGGTTTGGACGAGCGCTTCAAAGGCTTGAGGCTCATGCGCGGCAAGGTCGGCAAGAACCTTTCGATTGAGGGTAACGTTGGCGGACTTTAGGCCGCGTATGAACGCACCATATGAAAGTCCATGCATCCGGGCGCCAGCGTTGATTTGCATGATCCACAGGCGACGCATTTGTCGTTTTCGATTCCGGCGATCGCGATACGCATATTGTCGTGAATGAAGAAGGTCTTCGTGCGCGGCACGGTAGTGGCGACTTCGTGCGCCTCGATGGCCACGCACTGCCTTTAAGACCTTGCGTCGCCGACGTCGTGCTGTTACTCCCCGCTTAACTCGAGCCATGCACCGTAACCTAGTTTGCTAAGAGGCGTAACGCTTGGCGGCGTTGCCCCAGAGTTAACAGCTGCTCGTGACCCTTTGCGCGTCTCGCTCTACGGCTCTTGCGCGCTCGGTATGGGCCAGCCCACGACTTGGCCCGCGTGACTTTTCCACGTCGCGTAAGGCGGAGGCGTTTTACGGCTGCTTTGCGAGTTTTAATCTTTGGCATATGGGATAAAAATACGACGCATCGTGCGCCGTGTAGGTCGAGCGTATCACAGGTTCAGGCCAACGCTGAGCCTAGGTTGCGATTGCTATTGCCAGGCGAGTTCTAGCCTGCATAGGCTAAGGCGCATCTATCCGTTCGGTTGCTGCCTCCGTTCCAGTTTGGGGCGAATCTATAAACGTCGACTTGGACCGTGTCTTGCGAATAGCAGTATTTACAGACGTCCACGCTAACCTAACCGCGCTACGCGCCGTGCTTGATGACGTGGAAAAGCGCGGTCCCTATGACCATATTGTGTCGGCGGGTGATCAGCTTTCTGGGGGTCCCCGCCCGCTGCAGACGTGGCAAGAGCTTCGGGCAAATGAAGCTGTGATCTTAAAAGGAGACACGGAACGCGATCTGGTTCTCGGCCAATCAAAACCGGTAGCGGGAAATGACGATCGACGCGACCAAATCCTCGCCATCTTTGAGTGGACCTTGGGCATTGTGCCTGCCCATGTTCGTGAGTGTGTTGCGGATCTTCCGGAGCACGTGCGATACAAGGTTTCCTCGGGTCATGACGTACTGGTGACGCATGCGAATGGCCTAAATCTCGACGACTTCATTTGGGCTGATACGCCACCTGCGGAACTTGAACGCTTGCTTGGCCCACAACCGGCGGAGTTAATGGTTGTGGGGCACATCCATGCGCCTCTGGAAATACAGGTGCTGAACACGAATATTTTGAGGCCGGGGAGTGTGGGGCTGAAGTACGAGTCGCATTGGACCAACATCGCTCATTGGGCCGAAATACGCTGGGATGTCGAAGAGAACCAATGGGACTACGCTGTGCATTCGGTTGCGTGGGATCTTGAGCTAGAGATTAAGGCCGCTCGAGAACTTGGCTACCCGGGTATAGCCCTGCTTCCGGGCTTTGGCAACGCATGAAAGGCGAGGTTTTAACGGTTGAGTTGTTTGGGTTGGCCGGCATATTAGATGGCGGTAATGGTTGTTGGTCTTGTGAGACTTGCGTTCGACTGCGAAGCTTGGTTGTCATTGTTTACTAGAGGTGTCAGCGTGGCTACAAGCTCAGAAGATGTTCACGAAAAGCTGCGTGCCGTAATAGACCCTGAGATTGGCATCAACATCGTGGATCTTGGTCTGATTTACGATGTAAAGGTGGAGCCCTACACGGCAGCCGAAGGAGAGCCTGAGGCTCAACCTGACGACGAGCATGCCACCATCACGATGACGCTCACTACTCCGGGTTGTCCGGCGGGCCCAACAATTCTCAAAGAGGTTAACGATGAGACGGAGGCCATGGAGCATATCCGGAAAGTCGATATCGATCTTACTTTCAGCCCAATGTGGAGCGAGGAAATGATGAGCGAAGACGTCCGGTGGATTCTGGGACGATAGTCTGTAGCGTGAGACTCGTTGGATTGCCGGCATAACGCGTTCAAATAAATTGCGCGGAGACGTGTCTCTTGACCGCCGGAGATTTGTGGGCGCGGCTGCTTTGGCCATGGCTTCGTGCCAAATCAATGGTTCGAGCGTGCGTGAACCATCACAAGCATCCTTCATACATGGTCTTACTTTGGTCGCTGGAACCGCCGACGATTTTCGGCCATCTCGAATTCAGGCCGTGATCGAATCGGCAACGAGTACCGGGGCCGACTGGATTGCTGTTGCGCCGAGTTGGTCACAAGGCACGCATCAATCTACGAAAATACGGCCCGATCCGGCGCGCACCCCACCCGACGAGGATGTTCTTTCGCTGATTGAGAAGGCTCACGAGGTGGGTGTGAATGTATTACTGAGCCCTTTTGTTCACAGTCGTGACCGGGTTTGGCGTGGTGATTTCGCCCCAACCGATTTGTCGTCTTGGTTTGCCGAATATTCGACTATGGCACTGCACTACGCTGAGCTTGGCCAACAAGCAAAGGTCGGCATGTTCAGCGTGGGGTCCGAACTTGATTTTTCAGAGGAAACCTACCTGGATGAGTGGCGCGTGCTTATTGGCAAGGTAAGACGTGTTTACGACGGCTCACTGACCTACGCTGCAAGCCATAGATCGTCGCCGCGTGGCGGGGGGTATAAGCGCACCCCGTTTTGGAGTCAGCTTGATTGCATTGGGATCGATGCTTACTTCCCTATGACGGCCAGACTGATAAGCCCCTCTCAGCTAGCTGCAACCTGGGAGACTTGGATGGGGGAAATTGAACGATGGCATGCAGCCTCAGGACTTAAGCAACCGATTATTTTTACGGAGCTCGGCTATAGGAGTGTTGTTGGGGCGGCAGTTCAGCCTTCGCCCCGAAACTGGGATTACGAGGGGCCGGTAGATACAGGCGTGCAGGCGAACTTATACGCAGCGTTTTTTGGTGTTCCCTATCGAAGAGAGATTCTCCGCGGGGTATTTTGGTGGCATTGGGAGCCAAGCGAGACGCCTGACGCCGATGATACGAGCTATATCCCAAATGGTAAGCCGGCTGAGGATGTGTTGCGTCGCGGTTATGCGGCTGCTATTCGACGACCAACATATTCAGGCTCGGGCTAGTCGACCTGTCGAATGCATTTGGTTGGTGTTTATCCACATGTTGGCCAACCCGGCTGTGTTGGAACCTGTGAGGTTTGCCGGTGCGAATGAGCTTCTCGAAGCTGGAGCTTTATGAATTTTGTCCCTTTGCATACCGGTTGCGCTATATCGAGCGGCAAAAGATTCCGTTTTCCAAGAGTCTGGTGGTTGGGGCGATTGTCCATGCGGTACTTCGGAAATTTTTCGAAGCACTTCAAGGAGAGACAGACGTTTCCTACGAAGACTTTAAAGAGATGCACGAGGAGTACTGGCGCAATGCTCCGACTCTGGACCCTCGGCGCTTTCCTGAAGTTTGGTCAACAAGCATTTCTTTGTTGACCGCCTTTTGGTCAGCCAACCAAAACAATTTGGGTGCGCCGATAATGCTTGAACAGCGCTTTCGACTTCGAATGGATAGGGAGGACGCCCATACGGTGGAGGGAGTTATTGATAGAGTCGATAAGACCGTGAGCGGTGTGGAAGTAATTGATTACAAGAGTGGTGGGGCGCCCTCGACTTTTCCCCGAAGGCAGAAATCCCAACTACATACTTACGCGCTTGCGCTTGAACGTGGATTTCAGCAGTCGGTCACTCGGCTCACGGTCTACTACCTAAAGGAGAACAAGGCTGTTTCCATGGAGCCTAACCATGAATTCGCTCAGGAACTCCTGGACCGGTACCGGGTGGCGAGCGTGTCCATTGCTAGCAGGTCGTTTGCGCCGAAACCGGGTTCATGGTGTACCGGGTGCGATTTTTTTGGCACCTGCCCCCATCGCTGGACAGGTTCGAGAAAAACCTCTGATTCGCTCTAGGCTCCAATTGAAGGGATTGGTTCCCCCCTGATATGAGCCTCAAAGTCCTTACGGAATCTCTGGGCAGCACCACGAACGGGTTGGTGGGCAAACTGACCCAACCCACAAAACGACGCCATCATGCTTGAGCCGAGCTCGTTCAGGAGGTCAAGATCGTCCATCGTTCCCTGCCCATGCAGGATTCGCTCACAGATCTGCACGAGATTTGGAGTTCCCTCCCGGCACGGTATGCAGAAACCACAGCTTTCTTCTTCGAAAAACAGCGCGTCTCGGTAAGCCACGTCTACCATATCCGTCGTATCGTCGAAGACCACAACTCCGCCCGTTCCCATTATCGTGCCGAGTTCGGCCATCGACTTGGGTTCAAGAGCGGCGTCGAGTTCTCCCGGTGTCAAAGGTGCTGAAGATGCACCACCGGGCTTGAAGCCCTTGAGCTTTCTACCGTTAGCAACGCCACCTCCGTGATCGTAGATCAGTTCACGAGCCGTTACTCCCATGGGGAGTTCGTGGAGACCGGGCTTCTCGATGTGGCCCGAAAGACAGTACATCTTGGTTCCGGTTGCCTCGCCCCGGCCTAAAGACTGAAACCATTCGGCACCATGCTCGACGATCGACGGTACAGCAGACAATGTTTCGACATTATTTATAGCGGTCGGCAGTCCCCACACACCCACATTGGTTGGGAATGGTGGTTTATAGCGTGGGTTACCCCGTTTACCTTCGAGTGAATTAAAAAGAGCTGTTTCCTCGCCAACAATGTAGGCGCCTGCGCCACGGCGAAAGGTGACATTAAAGTTAAAGCCCGTCTTGCCGAGAATGTCTGAGCCCAAATAGCCGGCCTCGTAGGCTTCACGGATTGCCGACTGAGTGCGGTCGTGGGCTAACCCGTATTCGCCGCGGATGTACACATAACCTAGCTCCGCGTTACATGCGTAGGCGGCGATGATCATACCTTCGAGCATTAGATGGGGATCAAGCTCGAGGGAATGGCGGTTCACATAGGTTCCTGGTTCGCTTTCGTCGCCATTAATGACGATATAACGTGGCGTCTTGGGATCCTTTCTCACAAATTCCCACTTTAAACCTGTGGGGAAGAATGCCCCGCCGCGGCCGCTTAACCCCGACTCCTTTACCAACTCAGACACCTCTTCAGGCGTCATGTCGCGCAGCACACGTGCAAGGGATTGATATCCGCCGGTGCTGCGATATGTATCCAGCGTCCACGATTTGTCGTTACCAAAGTTTCGTGTGACAACCAGTTCCATTAGTCGCTCCGTCCGCGCAACTCGTCGAGAAGTTCCGATACTTTGCCTGGAGCCATCGGGCCTCGTTGCTCGAGGTTTACGAGTACGGCTGGTTGAAGATCACACAACCCCAGACATGAAACTGACTCGGTTTCAAACAGCCCGTCTTCCGTGAGCTCACCGACACGAGTTCCAAGTGCTTCGCCGAACGCTTTCAAGACTTCCGGGGCTCCTGAAAGGTGACAACTCAAATCGCGACATACGCGCAGAACATATTTGGCTGAAGGTTTGCGATGGAACATCGTATAAAAGGTCAACACGCCGAAGACTTCGCTTTCGGGAAGCTTAAGTTCCTCTGCGATAACGGTTACTGCCTCCGGCGGCACATACGAAAAAAGTGCCTGCGCGGCGTACAGAGCTTCTAGCGTTGACCCTGGCTCAGATTTGAGTTCTTCAAGGCGCTTACGTAGGTCGCCTAATTTGACTTGGTCCTCAGGTGCGAGGGTCGGGCGCTTGGCTGCGCCTGCATGGATCGCCATTGGCCCCTCCCGTACTGTTGAAATTAGCAGGCAGTGATCACGGAAAGGTGTCACGTGCCGTTACCTGGGGCCGGAGTCTACCATCGGGCTTTGTGAGCCAGAGAAAAACTACGGTGCATTCGTCAAGAGCGGTAGGCTCTGCCGTTCATACAGAGGTGGAGTGGTGATGGCGTTGACACGTGAACAGGCCCGGGAATTACGGAGCCTAATGCAAACTTGGAATAGGACTTCCAATGAGGTTGGCGAGCTTCTACGTGGCGTGGCGGTTAGTGGTTCGGGACTAGATATGAAGACAATCCGGTCGGCTGTGGATCGTCGATCCGAAATTGAAGAACTCGTTATGGCTTTCTGGTCCCGTGCCGTTCTTTCCTAGGAGGGGATCTTGGGTGCAAAGGAACACACATTCCATTTTGGAGTAGTCAATAGCGAGGTTTCTCCTAATGTGGAAGACGGTGTGGCGTTCGCGGCTAGCCTTGGTATGGGCAGCATTGAACTTGAGGACTTTTGGGGTCTGGAAGCATGGCAGGCAAGTGCTCGGCTACTAGAACGAGCCTATGCCTCGGTCGAGGATGGCGGTCTTACTGTTTCAGCAATTGGCTCACAGGCGTTTAAGTTGCTTGAGATTTCCCCGGGAGGCGAATCGAGCCCGTCGGCTCTTGACGGATGGGTAGCGCACCGAGCTCAGGTCGACGGTGCTCTTCGAGCTGCTCAAATCCTCCAATGTCGCTACGTTCGTGTTTTTTCAGGTCGTCGTACTGGGATGATCGGTTTGGGCAATCCGAGTCCCCGGCTGCGCGAGGGCGGACCGATACCCAACGATTGCTTGGACACGATCGTAGCGGTTCTGAGAGACGCAGGTGACCGGGCGGCTGCGGACGGCGTAACGCTACTGGTAGAAAATGTACGAAGCTGTTGGGGCAACTCGATGGTTAATGCGGTGCGAATTCTGGAAGCTGTCGACCATCCCTATGTACGCTTGATTTGGGATCCTGGGAACGATTTTGTCGCCGGTGGAGATGGGTCTTCGACTGGATACGAGATTGGTCGTCCGTGGATACGACATGTGCACGTCAAGGATGCTCGGGTAGTTGATTTGGCGACAGGGCTCACAGCCTGGGAAGCGATTGGTCGGGGGGATTTAGACTATGAGGCTCTAATGCGAGCCCTGATTGTTGATGGTTATACAGGGGCCGTAAATCTCGAAACTCACTGGCATCCTGAGGGGCGAACGCGGGAGGCGAATTCCCGGGAATCCTTTAGTGGGCTGCAGAAGGCGCTAGACCGTGCATTGGAAACCATTGGCTGAAGCAAGAACGAAGAGTCAGATGCCCCAGGTCGATGATGCCGAACTAGAGGCAGGCCGTACTGCGGAACGGTATATCAACAGTTTGATCAGCGGTCCGGCCTCGCCAACAACGCCCCGAACCCGCCAGCAATCAGTAGTGGTTGGTGAGCGCCGAATGATGCGATTCCGAAGGTTTTTAACGCGCCTTGGTAATCCGCAGGACGCTGTGCGTTACGTGCACGTGGGTGGTACGTCAGGAAAAGGGTCAGTCGCAGCTAAAGTTGCGGCGGGGCTCACAGCATCTGGTTTGATCACAGGGCTACACTGCACGCCCTATTTACAGACGGTTCTCGAAAAATTTGAATGCGATGGCCGTCTGGCTCGTCCGGCTGAACTCGCCGAATTGGTGGATTGGATCCGTCCGCATGTGGATGCGTTCGAGACAGAGGATCCTAGTGGTAGACCCACGTATGGAATGGTCTGCGTCGCACTCACTCTTGAGTTCTTTCGCCGTCGTGGTGTGGATATAGCCGTGATGGAGGTTGGTGCAGGAGGCCGATTCGATCTTACGAACGTCGTTAAGCCTGAACTTGCGATAGTCACGTCTGTTGGTGCCGATCACCTTAAGAGCTTGGGCGGCACGCTTGAAAACGTGGCGTGGCATAAAGCTGGAATATTTAAACCGGGTGCTATGGCGATGACCGGATCTGTTCCTGATATCGCGAGGGAAACTTTGCGTAAGGAGGCGAATAATATCGGCGTACGCCTTGTAGAGGTCTCCAGTTCCTCGACAGATTTTCGCGAGACGAATTACGAGCTCGCGAAGGCTGTTCTTTCTGGGCTTCATGACCGGGGCTTCTCGATCTCAGATCGTTCGAGCACGGTTGTATCTCAGGCAGGCTTGGCCGGTCGATTTGAGCAGATGCCCGACCATCGAACCGTTTACCTGGACGGTGCTCATAATCGTGACAAGGCGCATGCGCTCGCGTTGTTGCTGCAGCAGTCTAATCCGGCCAGATCGACAGTCGGGGTTTTTGGCTTGGTTGGATACCGCTCTGCGCCTGACGTGTTGTCAGGTCTTCTTCCACAAGTAAGTCACTGGGTGGCGACTGAACCGCAGGTATACGGAAAACATCCGCTATCGATCAGTCAGGTAGCCGCTGCTGGGGCAGATCTCGGTCGTCCTCCAGCTTGTCAGATAGCTCATCCCAAGGCTGCGATGGAAGCGGCGATTGATATGGCTGGTCCTGGGGGGGCGGTTGTCTGTGCAGGATCCGTGTATTTGGCTGGCAATCTGCGTGCGCTTTGGTATCCAACAGACGCGATCGAGCGTCAAGGCACGATGTGGCCGACAGTGTGTGGTGGGTAGGCCATACTTAGACACTGACCGATATCGCATCTGAGATGGACGAATCCGAGGACCAGAGTTGGTGTTACACGCTGGCTGAGGCGACAGCAATCCTGCCTGATGTTCGTGAGACAACCACGCGCCTCCAGGAAATCTGGCTTCGTGCTGGCACCGAACGCCGAAAATTTGATCTTGCACAGACGTCTGACCAATCGCCGGTAGATGTGAGCTTGGCGCATCAAGCTCTTGTGGCCGCGCTATGGGACGTGCAGCCGCTCGTGGCCTGGCTTCGATCTAGAGGGATCGTGCTTCGCGATCCGTCCACTGGCCTCGTCGATTTTCCGTCTGAGATTGATGGCGAGGAGTCATTCTTGTGTTGGCGGATTGGCGAAGACGAAATCGGCTACTGGCACGGCACAGACGAAGGCTTTGACAGTAGAAAGCCGCTTTGACTCGAGATGAGATTCTAGTTCTAGCTAGCTTCCACCAGCGACTGACGGAACGATAGAGATCTCATCGCTGCTACTGATCTCAGTGTCAAACCCTGCGTGATATCGGATGTCTTCACCATTGACGTAGATGTTGACGAAACGTCGTAACTCTCCATCCTCATCGAGGAGACGCTCGGCAAAACCTGGATGGGCAGCATCAAGGTTCTTTACTAACGCACCAACGGTCGGAGCTTCAATGTCCACCGTGTTTTGGCCATCGGTGAGACTTCGAAGTGGAGTCGGAATTCTTACTTGCGGCATAAGCGTGTCTCCTCAAACAGCGTCAGCAGGCGTGAGCACGCCACGCTCGGCTAGGTTTTCTTGAAACGATGTAATGCTGGGCTGGATCTCAATTCGGTTTTTCACACGATCATCGATCGCTTCTTGGGTCTTCAGTCCATTTCCGGTCACAAGGGCAACTGTGACGTCGTCTCGGCCGATTACTCCTCGCTCAGCTAGCTTCACAAGGACCGCAATCGTTACACCTGCTGCAGTTTCAGCAAAGACTCCCTCAGTGGATGCGAGCAATTGCATGGCTGCAACAATCTCGTCGTCGGTGACGGACTCGATAATGCCATCGACTTCCTTGGCTAGTTTTAGCGAATAAAAGCCATCTGCCGGATTACCAATCGCTAGTGATTTGGCCACGGTGGTAGGGGTTCGGACTGGCCGGTACGTCATTTGCCCACGGGAAAATGCTTCAGCTACTGGGCCGCAACCGGCTGCCTGAGCGCCATGCACTCGGGTGGCCTGTTTCTCAATGAGGCCTACGTCCACGAGTTCTCGCATCGCCTTTCCCATCTTGGTATATAGCGATCCTGAGGCTATAGGAGCAACGATATGGTCGGGTGCTTGCCAACCGAGCTGCTCAACCGATTCGAAGGCCAAGGTCTTAGAGCCCTCGGCATAGTAGGGTCGGATATTGATGTTGCAAAAAGCCCAGTTGTAGAGGTCGGCGATCTCGCTACAGAGCCGGTTAAGCTCGTCGTAAGTACCGTCTACGGCAACAATGTGGGCGCCGTAAACGGCTGCTCCCCGAACCTTCCCAATTTCAAGGTCAGCCGGCATGAATACGTATGAGGGCATGCCATGGCGTGCACCAGCTGCTGAAACAGCTCCAGCAAGGTTGCCTGTTGACGCGCACGCGAATGTGTTGAATCCAAACTCGCGGGCCTTCGTGATGGCAACGGCAACTACGCGGTCTTTGAAGGAATACGTTGGGTTAACGGTATCGTTCTTGATGTACAGATTGGACAATCCAAGGCGGTCTCCCAGGTTGTGAGCTCGCTGTAAGGGCGTAAATCCGACAGGCCATGTCTCGTCCCACCCACCGTCCACCGGCAAGAGTTCGTGATAGCGCCATAGGGTGGGGGGGCGCTCGGAAATCTTCTCACGACTGATGGTTTCACCGATCGCTTTGTAATCGAACTGAATTTCAAGGGGTCCGAAGTCAAACTCACAGATATGTGAGGCTTGAAGAGGGTAGGTGCGTGCGCATTCACGACACCGAAGCGTTTGAGTACTTGACATGTCTTTTTCGTGATCCTCTTTTTGGGGCTGACTTGAGAGTTCAGCGTGTGTGTTGGTTGTGCTTAGCTGGCTGATGTGCGCGGCCCACGAATGACGTGGGCCTAGGCATTACCATTAGCCGCCACGTGGCACAACCTCTTGCGCCTTTCACTCAGTCTTACCCCTTGGCACGCTGCGTCTTGCTGTTTGAGCAATACGCAGTTACGCCGGCGATCCTCTCATCTTGCAGCTAGAGCTGCCGGACTTGGCACCTTTCAGGCTTTGGCCCGTAGGTTGCCCGGCTTCGAGGGGCCTATTTCCCTCCACCAATCTTGATGAGAGGTAACGTCACGCAAACTTTGGTGTGCGTAGATAATATCATCAGGGAACTGCTTTTGGTCGTTTTCCTCGTCAGCGGGATGTCATCACGGATGAGATGCGAAGAAGAAGTAGTAGTGCGAGGGAGATGAGCTCTATGTCTCACACGAATGTTGAGAATTTGGCAACAAGCCGTGATACGATGCATCCACGCCCGTAATGGGCATCCGCGCAACCGGCGACAGATTTTTCTTAATCGGTCCCCGGACTCGTGTCGGCTGAATTGGCCGCACGTAAGCGCGATTGAACCTTAACAAGGGAAGAGTGAGTGTGAGTGCTCACGTCAATCAACTGAGTTTGGCGCGACTTTAGGTCTATGTGAACGGGAGAACTCGATGGCTGTGGGTGTTGGCTTAGCCAGTGACCCACAGTAGTTATGATCTTGTCCACGTCTTTCACAGACGTGAATTTGTATTTATTTGGCGAGTTTGATCCTGGCTCAGGATGATCGTTGGCGGCGTGCTTTACCAATGCGAGTCGAACGGTACGGGGCAGCTCTTCGGAGCAGTCCACGACCGTGGCGTCCGGGTGAGTAATACGTAGCTAACCTACCGGATGGTGGGGGAAAACCTCGGGAAACCGAGGGTAATCCCGCATATGGTCTCCCGGTTATACGGGTGGACGAAAGCTGTTGGAAGGGAACTTTCAATGGCGCCAACTGAGGGGGCTGCGGCCGATTAGCTAGTTGGTGGGGTAATGGCCCACCAAGGCTGTGATCGGTAGCGGGTCTGAGAGGATGATCCGCCACACGGGGACTGAGACATGGTCCCGAGCCCTACGGGGTTTAGCATGGAGGAATCTTGCGCAATGGGCGAAA
>CAZFVB010000034.1:6373-17094 GCA_964522375.1 uncultured Chloroflexota bacterium | reverse complement strand
ACCCCAATACCAGATGCATACATCGACACTTGCCGAATACCCTTTTCTGTAAGCATTTCGTCTGACTCGGAATATCCAATAAGCTGAACCAATGGATAAGTGTGCCCAACCAGCGAACGAAATCGCTTTAAGCTCTTCGCACTAAATGACTGCACAAACACTGGAGTACGAGCTCGAACAGCCTCTGACTTAAATCCATTGGCGGCAAGCACCCGAACAACCTCTTTTTCCATATTCAGTCCGAGCTTGTCATATTCTTCTGGTTGTTTAGTTTCAAAATAAAGTCCGACATTGCGTTCATCTTGTTGAACACGATCAATCACTTCTTGAAATGTTGGAATCTTTTCCCCAATAAATTTCGAACTAAACCAGCTACCCGCATCTAGTTGACGAATCTCTGAAACCGTAAAATCTGAGACCGGCCAGGTGTGCTTAGTTCCTTGCTTACTAGCCACTGCAACGCTGCGTCCAGGAAATATATCCTCCACGTTTGTGGTTCGCTCAAGAGTAGCGTCATGCAAACAAACAAGCACACCGTCCTTTGTTAATTGTAAGTCTTGCTCGACATAATCAGCTCCCATATCAAGAGCAAGCTCATAGGCAGCTATCGTATGTTCCGGAGCGTACGCGGACGCGCCTCGATGAGCAATGTTCACCGGTCTCTCTTTTGTCAACTGCGTGGACATCGAGAAAACCGTTCCAGCGGTAGTGCCGCCGAAGACCGCCACATAAACCGCCGCCAGCGCGAGTAGGAGGGTAAGGACGTCAGCTGCACGCGCCCACATGGGCCGGACGGGATCTGGATTAATCGAACGGTTCTTCGGATTCATGGTTGGTAACAGCCTTGGACAACGGCACGCCGAACATCACGTCGACCTCGGTGGTAATCCAGATATTCAACTGCAATTATATGTCGCAAGGTTACAAGGCACTGAATATCAAAGGCGGCTCAAGTAGGTTGGTACCGTAGGCAGGGTATCAGGAACCCGTCGATCCGAAACCGCCTGCGCCACGAGTGGTGTCGGTCAACCCCTCCACCTCTACGACCTCTACCGTCCAGCGTTTCTGTACCACGAGCTGTGCAATCCGCATCCCGCGGGTGACCTTGAAGGTCGAGGGCCCGTGGTTGATCAGCACGACGCCAACTTCACCCCGGTAACCTTCGTCGATGGTCCCTGGGGTATTCAGCACGGTAACTGAGTGCTTCAGGGCCAGCCCACTTCTTGGACGCACCTGTGCTTCAGTCGCTTCGGGGAGTTCAAGTGCTACTCCCGTCGGAACCAGACACGCCACGCCAGGGTCGAGGGCAACATCCTCACAGGCGTGAAGGTCAAGACCGGCGTCGCCAGGATGCGCGTAGGTTGGAATGATTGCGTCTGGACGGAGACGCCTGATTCGTAGCTTCATGGTTCATGATAACCAAACTTCGATGTCGACGTGAATGTTTTAGGCCATAGAATATGCTTGATCAAGCAATAAACTATACTGGTCATGATGTCATCACAACCGTTACAGATAATGTGTATTGTTTGAGTCAGAGGTTTTGGCTGCAGTTTTGGTCGAAGCCGCGCATGACCCTGTTAGACTGATTTACGATGCCTGAACCGCACACCTTTCGTAAGACTAAACTCGTGGCAACCGTTGGTCCGGCCTCTGCAGACTCCGACACCCTTGAGCGGATGATTGAGGCTGGGATGAATGTCGCGCGGTTCAATTTCTCCCACGAAGATCATCACGAGCACGCACGTCGGCTTACGCTACTCCGCGCGGCATCTACACGCCTCGGCGTGCCGGTGGCCACCATGCTCGACACCAAAGGGGCGGAAATCCGAACGGGATCCGTCGAACACGGCCGCGTGACCCTTGTCGAGGGAACAGCCTTTCGTCTGCTCACCTCGGATGAACTAGGCGATATGCACGGAGGCTCGATCTCATATCCAGCCCTGGTGACGCAGATGGAGCCTGGACACACCATCTTAATTAACGACGGACGCTTAGAGTTATGCGTCGAGTCGGTATCGGAAGCAGCCGTACACTGCAGCGTCGTTCGCGGGGGTGATCTGACGGATCAAAAAGGTCTCAACATCCCGAGCGAGCCGATTCTCGCCGATGGCCTTAACGAAGCGAACCAGGCCGACCTCCAGTTCGCTATCGATCACAAGATGGACTATATCGCCGCGTCGTTCATGCAGAGCCCTGACGACGTAACACAGATCCGCTCTTTCCTTGAGGCGCGTGGAGCCTCGATTCCCATCATCGCCAAGATCGAAAATGCCGAAGCGCTAAAACACCTGAGTGGGATCGTCGACGTGGCTGATGGGACGATGGGTGCCAGAGGTGATCTCGGGGTGGAACTTCAACCTGCTGAGGTGCCAGCGGCACAAAAGCACATCATCCGAACAACCGTGCGGAGTGGGAAGCCAACGATTACGGCGACGCAGATGTTGGATTCCATGGAACGTAATCAGCAACCGACCAGAGCTGAATGCAGTGACGTTGCCAACGCCATCTTGGATGGCAGTTCTGCGGTAATGCTCTCTGGTGAAACGGCGAGGGGACGTTATCCAGTGGAGGCCATCCGCACGATGTCCGATCTTGCCAGAGGTGCTGAGACATCTCTGAGCGAATACGGTGCGCTCCAACAGATTCAGCCACACCCTACGGCACTCGTCACAGATGCGATTAGTCTCGCGGCCATCACTATGGCCAATCATCTCAAGGCCGCTGCCATCATCACCTTAACCGAGAGTGGCTTCACCTCGCGTCAAGTCTCGAAATACCGCCCAGACTGTCCAATCATTGCCGTCACTGCATCTCAAGATGTGATTCGCAGGCTCACCATGAACTGGGGTGTCATAGCCGTTCGTTACGAGGGCGCTGCCGACGACCAAGCCAAGATCGACGCCGGAGTCGCCTGGGCGCGAGACCACGGGGTCGTGCGCGAGAACAGCGTCGTGGTGGCCACCGCCGGCATCTCCAGTGAGACGGGCAGCACCAACATGCTCCGTGTCGTCACTGTCGACTGAGACTCTATCCTTGAAATCTGATTTTTATGGTTGCCGCGGTCGTGTTTAATGAGTCAGGATTCAATCACGCTCAGGTAAGATTTGTTAGGCCGTAAACGAACCCTGCGGTTCGAGTAGGTTGGCACGTAGGCAGGACGTTCTTACAGCAGCGGAAGGTGACAGGCGCTGCAGCCGATAGGTGCATCCTGTTCTGCGTGGCAGTCCATACAAAATTCCATCGAGGTGGGCGGCTTATCTACAATAGCGTGATCCCCCGCAGCCTGTGTGTGACAGGCGGCACAAGTGAGGGCGGCGTTTTGGTGATGCCCTCGGTGAGAAAACCAAACATACTTGGGTAACACGTGACTTTTCACCCACGGTACCGGGAGTTGGTCTCTGTGATACGTCGCTAATTTTTGTATCGCAGGGCTCTCCGTTTTTACGCTGCTGTGGCAGGCCATACAGGTGTCGACGGCAGGGAGCACCACTGCGGATTCCGCTGTAGTTTCAAAGTGACAATAGGCACACACAAGACCGACCTCGCGGTGTAGGTTGTGACTGAACGGTACAGGCTGCGATTGTGACGGCGGAGTGGCCTGTTGGGCCGGGTGTTGTGCTCCCTCACCGAGATTGACGGCAAAGCCCACGATCAACAGACCGCACCAGAGGCTCCACCGTTGCGTCGGTGACGAATGATATTGTGTGGCGTCCACGCGCATCAAAAATTTTGCACCCTGGGTCCCGCTGCGAGATCGAGGTCTCGACACGGTGCGTTCAAGGATACAGGTTTCACCCCGTTGGAGGTAGGCTTGACGCAGAACATGGCAGAAGAGCATGGAAAGGTACGAGCTGTTTGAACAAAAATCGTTTGCGGTGGATGGGGCATGAGATCAAAGGAGATAGCGGTCACATGCTAGAATTTCCTATGCAACGTTGGGCAATATCCACGGGATCGTGTGTCAGTGGTCACGGGGTGATCGGAGGTTGATGAATGGCCGGAGTGGCAAGTACGCGGGAGTTACTGGATTTCGCAATCAAGGTCGCGTGGCAGGGTGGTCAGACGACGCTGGCCTACTTTCAAGCGAACGTTCACGTAGACCGAAAGGCGGATGCAACACCGGTAACAGAAGCGGATCTTGGCGCCGAACGTTTGATGCGCCAACTAATCGCTGATCGGTTCCCTGATCATGCGGTCCTCGGCGAAGAGTTTGGCCAGGAAGACCGAGACTCTACCCATCGGTGGATTTTGGATCCGATTGATGGCACCCATTCGTTTGTACAAGGTGTTCCCGTATTTGGTGTTCTCGTCGCCCTGGAGATTCGGGGAGACATGGTACTCGGTGTCGCGCATTTCCCCGCCCTTGGTGAGACGGTCGCGGCTGGTACCGGCGAGGGATGTCAATGGTCAGGCCGGAGAGCCCGCGTGTCACGCGTGCACGATCTCCAGCAGGCGATGTTGGTCTACTCTGATCCAGGCCCGACACCTGCACAAGGGGAAAAAGGCCTCATGGCGCTTCGACGTGCAACGAGACTCCAGCGCGCCTGGGGAGATTGCTACGGGCACTGTCTCGTGGCGACGGGTCGGGCTGATGTCATGCTCGACTGTGTGGTCAGTCCATGGGATTGTGCTGCCCTTGTGCCCATCCTTCGAGAAGCGGGCGGATCTTTTACTGACTGGACAGGACGGGAATCCTTCTCCGGTGGTAACGCGGTTAGTACCAATGGAGTCCTTCGGGAGGCGGTGTTAGGCCTGCTGGCTGGCGACGGTACAACGCAGTAAGCTGCCCCGCGGAGAAGCCCCCTTCGCTTCTTCCATCTGGCAACCAACAGAGGTATTTGGTGATGCGAGAGAGCATGTGATGACGCCGGACGCATCCGTCACAGCGTCAACCGAAGAAACGACCTCCGGGAGTGGATGGCCCTCGCGTGCCCGAGTGCTTCTCGTGCTTGGGGTGCTGATCGTACTCGCGGTACTCATGCGGCAACCCGGCACTGACATCGCTTCCTTGATTCAGAAAGTGGAAGGTCTGGGATATTGGGGGGTAGTGGTTTTCATCCTTGGGTATGCTGTGGCGGTTGTCAGCTTCGTCCCCGGATCACTTTTGACGATGGCTGCGGGCACGGTCTTCGGGTTGGGGCAGGGAATCATGTATGTGTTTGTCGCCGCCACTCTCGGATCGACGGCGGCTTTCTTGGTCTCTCGCGGCGTCGCGCGCGCAATGATTGAAAAGAAGTTACGGCACAACATGAAATTTACCGCGATTGACAAAGCCATTGCCGCACACGGGCTAAAGATCGTTCTTCTCTTACGACTCTCGCCTGCCTTCCCATTTACGCTACTGAACTACGCGCTGGGGTTAACGAAGGTGCGGTTTAGGGATTACGTCATCGCGTCGATCGGAATGTTACCGGGGACCATCCTGTATGTGTATTACGGCAAGATCGCCGGCGATGTGGCGATGTTGATTGGTCCTGAAGCGGTTGAGAAAGACATCGGGTACTACATCGTTTTGGGTCTCGGGTTAGTCGCTACCATTGCCGTCACGATCGTCGTGGCGCGCCTTGCGCGGCGTGCACTACATGAAATCACCGGGGCGTAGGCAGAGGAGGACAGATGTCCGGGTTGAAGGGACACGATATTACCGACACCGAGCGAATTACCCAGCTTGGTCTCGCACCATCGGACGATCACAATCAAACGCTCGTTCATAATGTCAATCCGTCCGCCTGGACCAACCCTGAACCATCGGGACGCTACCACGTAGTCGTCATCGGTGCGGGTACGGCAGGGTTGATCTCAGCGGCGTTTGCGGCTGGTGCGGGCGCGCGTGTCGCGTTAGTCGAGCGACACCTCATGGGTGGTGATTGTCTAAACGTTGGCTGCGTGCCATCGAAGAGCCTAATTCGTTCGTCACGGGTGTTTAGTGAGTTACGGAATGCGGCAGCCCTTGGCTGGCATATTCCCGAAGGGGCCAAAGCAGATTTCGCACAGGTGATGCGCCGGATGCGTGCCCTCCGTGCACAGATCAGTGCACACGATTCCGCTTGGCGGTATCGCGACCAGAAGGGAATCGATGTGTACCTTGGGAGTGCCTGTTTTACCGGACCAGACACGCTCGAAGTTGCCGGAAAAACACTTCACTTTAAAAAAGCCGTAATCGCGACAGGCGCACGCGCTGCCATTCCGCCCATCGAGGGTCTTGCCGATGCGGGGTTTCTGACGAATGCAACGATTTTTAATCTGACGGCCTGCCCGAAACGACTCGCGGTGATCGGTGGCGGCCCGATTGGGACCGAACTCGCGCAGGCTTTTAACCGACTGGGGGCGGAGGTAACACTTTTTGAAGCGGGGCCGCAGTTGTTGGGCAAAGAAGATCCCGAGGCCGCGGCGATTCTTCAGCACGTTATGCGTGATGAGGGCGTGCAGCTGGTTTTAGGGTGCCAGCTTCAGCGGATCGAAACGACGGACACGGGCAAGGCACTTCACTATCAAGTAGACGGCAGCGTAGACAAGATCTCGGTCGATGCGATCTTCGTGGGGACTGGACGTACGCCAAATGTCGACGGGCTCGGACTTGACGCCGCGGGTGTGCGCTACACGAAGCATGGGATCACCACTACCGATGATTTGCGGACCACGAATGCAAAGATTTATGCCGCGGGTGATGTTGCGCTGTTGTGGAAATTTACGCATACCGCGGAGGAGGCCGCCCGCATGGCGGTGCAGAATGCCCTGTTCCCGGGTCGACGTACACTGGGTGCCCTCACCGTGCCCTGGTGTACCTATACGGACCCTGAAATCGCCCATGTTGGGATGCATGAGGACGAGGCTAGAAAGCAGGGTGTTGAGGTGGATACCTTCGTTCACCGTTGGAGTGATGTTGATCGGGCGATTACTGATGGGGACGACAAGGGATTTGTAAAGATCTATGCGAAGAAAGGTACGGATCAAATACTAGGGGGCACGATTGTTGCCAGGCACGCTGGCGAGATGATTAGTGAGTTAACGCTTGCGATCGTGGGTAAAATTGGGTTGAAAAAACTAGCCAGCGTAATACATCCGTACCCGACGCAGGCCGACGCGATCCGGCGCGCCGCGTTTGCGTACAGCATGACTAGAGTCACGCCCTTCGCTAAAAAGCTCTTGGGACTCTGGCTTCGTTTTACCGGCTAAGAAGAGACGACCCGTGGTCTATTGTGGCCAGGGGGCGACGATGTCGTACTCTGTGCTGTTGATATCTTCGGCGGTTACACGCACAAGCTTCGGACGTACTACACGCAGGTTAAACGGTGTTCCGTCACGGCCACCGAAACTGCCGAGCATAATGTCCTTTTTGGACGAGTTTTCCATCCGGCCGATGAAGCTGGTGAACTGGGTCGCGCCGCCCACCGGTTCAATGGCGACACTCACGTTATTCAACGCTAAGCCCGCCTTGTTTTCGACCGAGACCATCATTTGAGAAACGACGATGCCAATCGGCGAGTTTGGATCGAGGGGAGGTACTTCTTCTGCACATCCAATGATCCCGAACATGGAGACTCCGACGAATAGTCCAAGGGTGCAATGCCGGTAAAGGTTCAACATCTGGTTCTCCCCAATAAGATTACGACCGTTTTCAGTGAATCACGACGTAAATTGAGACGTATGTTTCAGCCTATTTATTCCTCTTCCGGTGGATGAATTTCTAGATGAAGCGTTCCCTTTTTGAGACCGATTTGTGCATTGATCACGTAACAACCCGGTTCTGGAAACCAGATGGCCGCACGGTTGTATGTATAGGCCCGTAGATCGTCCGTTGAAATGTTGGACGGTTGTTCTCCACGTGGGTCAAGCCGGAGACTTTCATTACGGGTTAGGGCGAGATTAGAAGCTGCGAAGCGCGGCTTCGCGCCGGTGCTGATTTCCTCGCCAGTTAATGTAATTGGTCCGCGAACTGCATAGTCTCTCAAAAAAATAAACGTCTGGGCTTCCGCCTCACCACGCCAAACCAGATCGGCTCGACCAACTGATGCCCAAACCGGGGTTTCACCCACCACAGAATTAATCCCCCGAACCATCTGGGTCGGTCTGCCCATTGGGCATTCCTCTTCTTGGGCGTACGCGACGCCGCTCGTGCCCATAATTATCATTGTAACGATGCCACCAAGGGCCCACATTTTCATCGGATCCTCCGGGATTGAAGCAATACCTCTCTTGTCACTCAAGAAGGTTGACTCTACCTATGCTGAAGGTCGACGTCAAGGGGGGAGGACGAGAGCGCTGTCACTGCTTAGGGTTCTACTCTGTATAGATCCTGAAATCTTTGTGATTTTCTGAGAACCAATATTCATAATTGCTTATCAGAACTCTAGAAGAACCTGGCACTTACAGCGATGTACATGGGCAGAAATATGGAGAAAGTGTACGGAGCATATGGCTGTCTGGCTGGCTTTGGTGTTGTTCCATAAAGTGTTAGTACATTGGTCTTCAAGCCCAATCCTTCGGGAACACGGTAAGATGCAAGGATGGCTGACGTGCATCGGCAGTTCACCATTACACGTGTGGATCAGCAGCAGTGGGTGCGTGAACATGATTTGGCGGCTACCGAAGAACCCATGGAGGTTCGTGTTGAGGGTGAGAGTTTCGCCGTACTCATGAGGACGCCAGGAGCCGATCGTGAACTGGCCGCAGGATTTCTATTTTCGGAACGCGCCATTCTTGGTGCGCATGAGATTGGCACTGTTGAGTACTGTGTTGATCCGGATGATCCTCATTTCAAGAATATCGTCAACGTCCATGTTCTGGGAGACGCGGTGTCTACCCGACTCAATCAGCGCCGACGTGTTGTCACAACGTCGGCGTGTGGGTTATGTGGTCGAGTTACGATCGAATCCTTACGTGTTGATACGCCGCCAATCGAGACCACTGAAACACTAGAAGCACGTGTTGTAATAGACCTCGCGAGTCGGCTTCGATCAAAACAACGTGGATTCGATCGCACAGGAGGCCTTCACGCGGCAGGCCTGTTTGATCTATCGGGTGAGTTAGAAACACTGGCTGAAGATGTGGGGCGTCACAATGCCGTTGATAAAGTAATCGGCCGCCGGTTGTTCCGTGATGAGTTGCCCTTGACGACGAGTTTACTGTTTGTGAGCGGTCGGGCGTCGTTTGAAATTGTTCAGAAGGCCCTTCTAGCTGGCATTCCGTTTGTTTGTGCGGTGTCAGCACCAACGAGCTTGGCCGTTGAGTTGGCTGAGCAGACCGGCATCACGCTGCTCGGTTTCGTCCGCGGCGAGACCTTCAACATTTATTCCCACCCGGAACGTGTCCACTGAGGATCTCATATGTGGAATCCAAGACAATGGGTCTCACTAGTGCCGGGTGGACTGGGACATCAGAAACCCCATCACTATTTGGAGATGTTACGGGTGGCCTGGAGAAACCGTCGCCAGCTCCCGTTTGCCTGGCGCATTCTCATGGATGGTGTCTGCGATGGGTGTGCCCTGGGGACGTCAGGCGTTTCGGATTGGACGATTCCCGGGGTGCATCTGTGTATGGTCCGCCTTGAGTTACTCGAGATCAACACCGCCCAGGCCCTCGATCCAGATCGATTGCGGGATGTTGCTGCACTAACGGAGCTTTCATCCGCAGAACTTCGTAACTTGGGTCGGTTGCCAGTGCCGATGTATCGCCAACGGAGTGATGCTGGCTTTCGTGTGATTTCTTGGGACGAGGCCCTTGATGTGGCAGCGAACCATATCCGAGAACATGATCCCAAACGTGTTGCCATCTATCTCACATCGCGGGGCATCACCAATGAGGTTTACTACGTCGCTCAAAAAGCTGCTCGACTTATCGGATCCAACCATATCGATAACGCCGCAAGGCTATGTCACGCTGCATCTACTGAGGCCATGAAGGGAATGCTCGGCTATGGTGCATCCAGCTGTAGTTATAAAGACTGGTTAGGTGCGGACCTCATTGTGTTCTTTGGATCGAATACTCCAAACAACCAGCCAGTGACTACGAAGTATCTCCATGCAGCCAAGGCGGCAGGCACGCAAGTTGCCGTGGTTAACACGTATCGGGAACCTGGATTAGATCGATATTGGGTGCCTTCTATCCTTGAAAGTTCACTGTTTGGAACACGACTTGCGGACCACTGGTTTGATGTGAACACGGGCGGCGATCTTGCTTTTCTGGTGGGCGTGTTGATCGAAATGCACCCACGATTGGGACCAGAGCCAGTCCAGCAGCATGTGAACGCCTCAGCATTGGATGAGGGTTTCATCCGCCAGGCCACCACGAATTTCCAAGCGGCCCGTCGCGCTGCCCTTGAGACAGATTGGAACGAATTGACTGCGTTGAGTGGTTCCAGTGAGGCGCACATGAGATCTTTTGCGGAGTTGTTGTGTGCGCAACCGAATACGATCTTCGTGTGGTCGATGGGATTGACGCAGCATGTGCATGGAGTGGATACGATTCGAGCCCTGATTAATGTTGCTTTGGCACGTGGGCTATTTGGGAGAACGAACTGTGGGGTTATGCCGATTCGGGGACACTCTGGTGTCCAGGGTGGCGCTGAAGTGGGCTGTCTGCCCAATGTGGATCAAGCGACCGGTGAACGTTGGGAGAGAATCTGGGGATTTTCTGTGCCTAAGTACCGTGGATTGACTGCGGTAGAAATGGTCGACGCTGCAGCCGCTGGCCGGATTGACGTATTCTGGAATGTTGGC
>CAZFVB010000034.1:0-6363 GCA_964522375.1 uncultured Chloroflexota bacterium | reverse complement strand
TTCTTGAGACGTTGCCCGATAGAGGTCGTAGCCGCCAAGCCTTGGTGCGACCGAAATTACGCATTCACCAAGACATTGTATTGTCGAGTTCGATGCTGGTTGAATCTGACGGAGATGTGTTGTTACTGCCTTCTGCGACTCGATACGAAGCGGTAGGTGGCGGGACTGAAACATCGACCGAGCGCCGCATTATTTTCTCGCCTGAGATTCCAGGCCGTCGGATTGGATCGGCTCGTCCCGAATGGTGGGTGTTTGGAGAAGTGGCGGCCCGAGTGCGTCCGGAAGAGTCAGAGAAGATTCGCTTTGAAGAAGTTGCGGAAATTCGCGCTGAAATTGCTCAGGCCGTTCCACAATACCGTGGGATTGAAAAGTTGGGATGCAAAGGCGATCAGGTTCAGTGGGGAGGTCGTATCCTTTATCCTGATCTACGTTTCAATACACCAGACCACAAGGCGAAGTTTTCAGCCGTTCGCCCTGTGTCCTTGGAGCGTCCAGCTGACATGTTGTATGTATCGACCCGCCGAGGACGACAGTTTAACTCCATGGTGTACGAACGCACAGACCCACTGACTGGTGCTGCCCGTGATGAAATTTTAGTGAGTCGCGAGGATGCGGTGTCTCGAGGATTATCAAATGGTTCAACTGTACGGTTGGCGTCTCAATTTGGGGAATTTCGTGGACGTCTTAAGTTTGGACCGATGCGGCCAGGTAATCTTGAAGTGCATTGGCCGGAAGGCATGGTGCTTCTTTCTTCAAACAAGATTGATCCCGTTTCGCTAGAGCCCGCTTATAGTACGACAGTGACGATCGAACAAGTGACAGAGTAGACTATTAGCAGTAGATCCTTCGCATGCTGCAGCGCATGTCTGGATGTAGAGAAGAGGCCGTCCGTAATTTAGAGGTTCTGAATATTAAGAGTCGGAGATTAATAAATGGGATATGACCCAGCCGAAGTTCGAGCCCGCCGTGAAAAAGTTCGTGAAGGGGGCGGTCCCAAGCGTATCGCAGCGCAGCATGCTCGCGGCAAACTGACGGCACGGGAACGACTTTCTCTGTTTCTCGACAAAGGTTCTTTTCAAGAAGTTCAAGGCTACCTCACACATCGGTTCACCGATCCCGCTATGAAAGTCCCAGAGTTCGAGGGTGACTCTGTCGTTACCGGATTCGGCAAGGTGGATGGTCGAATGGTTGCAATTTACGCGCAGGATTTTACTGTCGTTGGAGGAACTTTTTCTGAAGCACAAGCCCAAAAAATCTGCCAGATCATGGATCTGGCGATAGAAGCAGGGGTGCCGGTCGTCGGACTAAACGATTCTGGTGGTGCGCGCATTCAAGAAGGCGTATACAGTCTTGCTGGTTATGGAGATCTGTTTTGGCGAAATACTTTGGCGAGCGGGGTCGTTCCGCAAATTAGTGTCATGTTGGGTCCGTGTGCCGGGGGATCAGTCTACTCGCCTGCGTTGACGGATTTTGTTGTCATGACGAAAGACTTGAGCCATATGTTCATTACGGGGCCGGAAGTCATCAAAACAGTGACTCGTGAGGAAGTGGATTTCGAGACTTTAGGGGGAGCTACGGTTCATGCAGAGCGATCAGGAGTAGCCCATTTCGTTGGACAGAATGAAGAGGGATCGCTCAAGCTTGTGCGCCAACTACTTGGGTATCTCCCCTCCAATAATACTGAGCGGCCACCGGCCATAACCTCCACCGACGATCCTCACCGGGCAGACAAGAGTCTCAACGACCTTGTGCCTGTTGATCCCGGGAAGGCCTATAACATGCGGGATGTGATCGAACGCGTTTTCGACCTTGGGAGCTTTCTGGAAGTACACGCGGACTTCGCTCGCAATGTGATAGTGGGATTTGCGCGTCTTCACGGACAACCCATTGGTGTTGTTGGACAACAACCCGAAGTGTTAGCTGGGGTTATTGACATTGATGCTGCGGATAAAATGGCTCGTTTCATCCGGTTTTGTGATGCGTTTAATATTCCAATCGTGACGCTGGTCGATTCACCTGGATTTATGCCTGGAGTCAATCAGGAACACGGTGGCATTATTAGGCACGGGGCCAAAATTGTATTTGCGTACTCAGAAGCGACCGTGCCGTTGATCACGATTGTCCTTCGCAAGGCTTACGGCGGTGCCTATATTGTCATGGGTTCCAAGTACATACGTGCCGATTTCACATTCGCTTGGCCGACCAGTGAAATTGCGGTGATGGGCGCTGAAGGTGCCGTCAAGATTGTGCACGGAAAGTCCCTGGCTGCGATTAAAGATCCGGAGGAGAGAGAACAGGCGAGGCAGCGACACGTTGAAGAATTCCGCGGCAACTTCAACGATTCCTTTGTTGCGGCCAGAAGTGGTCACATCGATGATGTCCTCATTCCTTCAGAAACGAGAGCCAGGCTCATTGGTGCACTGGAACTGCTACAGACCAAACGTGTACAACGTCCACCGAAAAAGCACGGCAATATGCCGCTATAAAGAATTTTTGAAATCAGTAGTGCGGTACACCTAATGACCAAACAGGATCTCATCAATCAAGGCTTAGAGCTCAGCGCGCTCGGTACGGTTGTTGTCTTCATCGCACTCACACTGGTCGTGGTATTGATTTACTTGTTACAAATGCGATCGATCTGGAGATATAACAAAGCACGGTGGTTGAATCGTGTGGCCGATAACCTTGAAGAGACCGTGGAAGCTATTGATAACGTTGTATTTCCTGAGGTTAAAGACGAGGTTGATGAAGAAGAAAATTTCCGGCGCGTTGCAGGCATTGCAGTAGTACTGGTCCGTAAGCAAGCGGCTGATACTGATCGCGATAAAAATCCAACACTTGGCCAGCTACTCGAACAGCGTTTTGGTACACCATTGGGATGGCGGGAAGCTGAACACGCCTCGTCGCACTCTCAAGATCTGAAATGACGAACAAGAAAAGATTACTACTGACGGTGGATGGTAGGACCTACGACGTTCTTGTAGAGGACGATGGCACGTCCTCTGTAACGGCTGTGGTGAATGGCAAGAAAATCCAAGTGGATGTCAGTGAACAGGCGAAGCTTGAACAGCCGAACGCTGTTACTGTTGTTAGTGGAAGCCCACCACCAGCACCAGTTCACGCCGAGGAGCCCAAGCAAGAAATTCCGGCAAGCGGTGGTGGGCTTCGGCAAGTGTGTGCACCCATGCCCGGCACCATTTCGTCCGTTGAGGTACGACTCAACCAGCAAGTTGCTAAGGGGGATGCTCTTTGTCATCTTGAAGCGATGAAGATGGACAACGCGATCCACGCGCCTGAAGCCGGCATCATTGTTGAGATACTGGTTGTGATAGGCCAAGCGGTTAAGAACGGAGAGGTGTTAGTAGTTTATGAATCTCGCTGATCTTACTGCCTTGATCCAAGCCCCATATCATTTAACCCCGGGGCATTTGCTGATGATGGCTGTCGGTCTCTTGTTGATCTATTTAGCGGTTTCCAAGGAGTACGAGCCTGTCCTGCTATTACCAATTGGGATGGGGGCTGTCCTAGCAAATTTACCTCTGACGGGAATTACGGATGAGCATGGACTGCTCGGCATACTTTACCAAACTGGAATCGAGACGGAGATTCTTCCGCTACTGATTTTTATTGGTGTTGGAGCCATGACCGATTTCGGGCCGCTTCTCGAAAATCCTAAAATGGCCTTCCTAGGTGCTGCGGGACAACTCGGAATTTTTGGAACGCTTTTATTCGCGCTGTTTTTAGGATTTCCGATGAATCAAGCTGCATCGATCGGAATTATTGGAGCCATCGATGGACCTACATCGATCTATGTTGCGTCCTTGCTGGCCCCGGAACTGCTAGGTCCGATTGCCGTTGCTGCGTACAGCTATATGAGTTTGGTGCCGATCATTCAACCGCCGGTGATGCGTTTACTCACCACTAAGCGAGAGCGCCAGGTTCGTATGCCTTACCAAGCACGGGAAATCAGTCGAAGAGTTAGGGTTGCGTTCCCAATTTGTGTGACCATTCTCACTAGTCTTATCGCCCCAGTGGCAGCGCCGTTAATTAGTATGTTGATGTTCGGCAACATACTACGTGAGTCATTGGTGGTGCCGAGCTTGGTAAAGGCGGCTCAGAACGAGCTTATTAATCTCGCCACCATTTTTTTGGGTCTTACGGTTGGTTCCACGATGACGGCAGAAAGTTTTCTGACGATCCAAACATTGATGATTCTAGGTATGGGACTGGCGGCGTTTGTGATGGATACAGTTGCTGGTGTTCTTTTCGGAAAGCTAATGTATGTGTTAACGAGGAGAAAATTCAACCCACTTATTGGTGCTGCAGGGATTAGTGCATTTCCTATGAGTGCGCGGGTCGTACAGCGTGTGGGACAAGAAACTGACGATCAGAACTTCCTACTAATGCATGCGATGGGAGCCAATACCGCCGGACAACTCGGAAGCGTTGTAGCCGGAGGGGTGGTTTTGGCGTTATTGATGTGAGATTGGTCGTTGACGACTACCTGCCACACTCGGATACGTCTAAGCACGTTTCAATTCCGCGAGTTTCCAACCATCGGCACGAATCTCACAGGAAGCGTATATTTTTGAGTAAGTCCTGTCTCTGTCCGAGTAATACTTACAATTCTCTGATTCGCAATACCGACGGGACCGACTAAAAGTCCGCCTGGAGCGAGTTGATCGGTGAGTGCCTCTGGAATTTCTGGTGGGGCTGCTGTGATAATGATCCGATCGTACGGAGCATGCTCTGCCCACCCGGCGTACCCGTCCCCGGTTTTTACGAAGACATTGTTGTAACCCAATGTGCGTAGTCGTTGACGAGCTGCTTCGGCCAGTTCTTCGACAATCTCCATGGAATAAACTTCCTTGACGAGCTTGCTAAGTATTGCAGCTTGATAACCTGAGCCTGTACCCACCTCGAGCACCTTGTGTTCGGATGTTGGCTGAAGAATCTCTGTCATATAAGCGACGATATAAGGCTGTGAGATAGTTTGTTGGTAGCCAATAGGCAGCGGACGATCTTCATAGGCAGAGGACTTGAAGGAACCGGGAACGAATTTGTGTCGAGGTACTTCAGCCATGGCGTTAAGTACAGCCAGATCGGTGATGCCACGAGCCTTGAGCTGATTTTCAATCATTAGTTGGTGGTTAGGCATCCACTGGTTGGTGACTCTGTGCTCAAGTCCTACCATGCTTATAGGAGTCTGAGTGGCGGACCTTTGTTCGGGCACGCATCCGACTACACTCGTAAGACAAACGAGAACGACAGGCTTTAAAATTGTCTGACGAGCTGTGTTCATGATGATTCTTCATAGATGGATATGTTGCTGATTGTCGAAGAGTTCAGGATCGATCGATGAAGCTCCTATAACACTATATATGTTGTGGATTCGAGCCTAGCTGCGAAATCTTTGGTGTACGAAAACCAATCGAATTCCGTAACAATGCCGCTCTAGTCTACAGATGACTATTGCTGAGCCAGCCATTTTTTTCAATGTGTGATCTGTTACTGAATATTATGTCGCTTGACAGAAATGCGGTGCGCTTCAGAGAATGGTAGGATGAAAATTTCAGGTGTGCTCCCGCCGATCACCACGCCACTCGATGCCGATGGTGAACTCGATCTTGATGGTTTACGTCATAACGTCCAATCCTGGGGTAAGACAGGGCTTAGAGGATTAGTGGCGTTGGGTTCGAATGGTGAGGCTGCCCTCCTTAATGACGATGAAAGCGATCGCGTCATTGCGACGGCCAGAGAACATTTGCCCGCTGGCCAGGTTTTAATTGCTGGTACTGCTAGAGAGTCAACTTCCGGCACTGTAGCTGCAACTCGACGTGCCGCAGATCTTGGAGCTGATGCAGTACTCGTTCGCACCCCATCGTTCTTTAAAAGCCAGATGGTTCCTGAGGTTTTCATTCGGCACTATTTGACAGTAGCTGATGCTGCTCCCGTGCCAGTACTGCTGTATAACTTTACCGCTGTGACGGGGGTTAACCTGTTGCCGGCGACGGTGGCACGTCTCGCGGAGCATGCAAACATCGTTGGCGTCAAAGAATCTGGATCCGATCTTGCGCAGGTGGGTGAACTCATTCGTGTGACACCAGCCGAATTTCAGGTTTTAGTGGGTTCAGCTCCCACGTTTTATCCGAGCCTATGTTTGGGGGCGACTGGGGGGATTTTAGCCCTGGCCGGTGTTGTTCCAGAATTGTGTATAAAACTTTTCAAGCTCACTACTTCCGGTTGTCATATGGAGGCGCTGGACTTGCACCGCCGCCTAACGCCTATGGCCAGGACAGTAGGTTCTACTTATGGTATAGGTGGATTAAAGCAAGGTATGGAATCTGGTTTTGAACAAGACTT
>CAZFVB010000033.1:0-17114 GCA_964522375.1 uncultured Chloroflexota bacterium | reverse complement strand
TAAGCACGCTGTGATTGCCCCCGTGCCTGAGAATCGACTCGTTACCGTACCTCTCACCCTCCTAGACAAGGATCTCAAGTGCCGAAAGTATTGATGGGCCGATTGACGGCCGAACTCTGGTTGCCCAACTTGTTGCACAGGTTTAGGGATGCTGGGTGGGAAATCGCCATTTCAGGAGACGAGCCGACACTGTCAGAGAAGACTCTGCTTGCTGCGGTTGGTGACGTAGATGCTGTTCTCGCTCACAACGCCGACCAATGGACGGCAACCGTCATGGACGCAGCTCCCCGACTCAAGGTTATTTCCAGAACTGGCGTGGGCTTCGACAACGTCGACCTTCTGGCGGCACAAGAGCGAGGAATCGTGGTCACCACCACGCCAGGGTCCAACGCTGAGGCGGTGGCCGATCTTACTCTGGCCCTCATGCTCGCACTCTCACGTAAATTGGTTGTTAATGACCAACGGCTGAAGCAGGGCGTCTGGGACCCAATCCTTGCAAACGACCTGCATCTTAAGACGGTGGGGATTATGGGGCTGGGTCGGGTTGGACGAGCTGTCGCCCGTCGGGCCACAGCGTTCCGGATGGAAATCCTTGGTTACGACCCCTTTGTCGAGCCAAGCGAGGTCACAGAGGCCAACATACAGGCCGTTGATCCGGACACGCTTTATCAGTTAAGCGATTTTGTAACGCTTCATTTGCCTTCCACACCTGAAACAGCCGGGCTCGTCAACGCTCGAGTTTTAGGCCTGATGAAATCCAGCGCATTCCTCATAAACACGGCGCGTGGTTCTTTGGTGGATGAAAAAGCCTTGGCCGCCGGTCTTCGAGAGGGCCAAATTGCTGGGGCTGGCCTTGACGTCTTTTCAACTGAGCCGGTGACAGCGTCACCTCTGGTTGGGTTTCCCAACGTCATCGCAAGCCCACACCTGGCCGGCAACACCAAGGAAACCATGGAGCTCACCGGTGCCATGGCTGTGGACAACGCGCTAGCCGTCATGTCAGGAGACTGGCCCGACGAAGTGGTGGTCAACGAGGTCTACTCCCCACAATCAACGCTTAAGCAAACAACCTAGCCGTCACCGTACTGCGCTCCTACTCAGTGGTGGCCTCGGGCTCGCCTATACACGCCGGGAGGTGCTCGCGGCGGGACCATTCGTGCCACGAGCCGAGGTAGTTGCGAACACTCACTCCGCTCTTCCTTAGCGCCAGCCAGGCATACGCACTGCGCGCACCCCGGTGACAGTAGACGACGACCTCTTGGTCACTCGTTATGGCTCGGGACGTAAGCATCGCGCCGACCACCTCGTCCGTACAAAAACGTCCCTGGGACTCTAGCTCTCGCCAATACAGCCACGACGCGCGCGGTATCCGTCCGGGCCGAGGGTCGCAGTCCGGTTCATCTGTCCCGAGAAACTCATCAGACCCTCGAACATCAAGCAATCGCAATTGTCCGTCCTGCAAACGACCGGCAATCTCATTCGCCGTAATGAAAACCTCGTCACGCCTGTGCGCCTCAAAGGAGCCCTGCGCCTTTGGTTTACCAGGCGAGCTGATCGACCCGCCGATGGCTGCCCACCCCTCGAGCCCTCCGTTCAGGATGAACACCTGCGGGTGCCCGAGCCAGATCAAGGTCCATACCGCTCGCGCCGCCCGAATGCCCGAGGACGCCTCGTACACCACGATTCGCGCATCGTTGGCCACGCCAGCAGCCCGACATGCGTCCGCTGCAGCATCAGCATAGGCCTCGACGCTGGTCCTATCACTGCCCACGAGCATCGCATCGTACAGATCAATGGGTTGCGCTCCGGGAATAACGCCAGCCACCATCTCTTCAGGACGTCGGGCATCAAGCACGCACACATCACGCCTCTCGACTAACCACGCCTTAAGCGTCTCCGCTTCGATTATGGACATGCCGTCTTCTAGGCCCCCTGTCCTTATGTTACGTCGTAGCCAGAGTCGCCCACAGCGGCTACGATTCGTGCATGATCAAGGTTGGCCTTCGTTTTGTTGATACCTCGCAAGCCCATCTGCAGTACGCAGCCCAGCTAGGTGTCGATGGCGGGCTCGTACGTATCGACGACCTGCCGGGGATCACCCAGACAGGGCGTATTGACCGCCCAAAGCTCCGCGAGCTCATCACACGTCTCGAGGGCCTAAACATGGAAATCGCCGGGATGGAACTGCGCCGATCTCACATTGCGGGGGTCCTCAAGGGCGAGCCCGGGGGCACCGAAGAGCTGGCTGATCTCAGCGAGTCTGTCCGCACGCTCGGAGGCGAGGGCATTTCCCTTGTGACCTGCGGTTTTTCCGTCGCCCACGCCGATGAGCACCTGCATCCATGGCGCGGATATTCTGATGAACCCGGCGGGCGAGCCGGAACGTTTCTCCGCACCTTTGACGCTGCAAAGCTGCAAGACGGCGATCTTGTTACATGGGGAGTCGGGGATCCAGAGTCGGACATACGCGTTCCCGAAGCTGAGGTTTGGCGACGGCTCGACGGGTTTATGGAACACATCCTGCCTGCTGCGGAATCTGCCGGCGTTCGTCTGGGATTCCATCCCAACGATCCCCCAATGTCACCCTATCGCGGTGTGGAACAGCCGTTCATCAACCCAGACGGCTATGACCGCCTCTTGGCACGATATCCGAGCGCCAGTGTCGGCTTGTTGTTTTGCCTCGGGACCATGCATGAATCGGGCGCTGACATGCCCGCCGCGCTCCGGGCCTTTGGTGAACAGGGAAAGCTGTTCGCGATTCACTTCCGAAACGTCCGAGGTCTCGTTCCTCGCTTCGAGGAGGTGTTTCAGGACGAGGGGGACTACAATTCGTCGGATCAAATGCGCACCCTCCATGAAGTAGGGTTTGATGGCTTCGTAATGCCCGATCATTACCCCGGCTTGCTGGGAGACAACGATGACCGAGACCGGGCCCGTGCCTGGTCAGTTGGCTACTTACGCGCCCATATCCAGGCCACCGCGTGACGGTCATGGTGGGGCAGTCCGGATATTTCTTCCCCACGACGCTAGAATTGCGAGGCTTTTCTCGTAGGTTCCGGTGCTGTTTTCTGAGCCTGTGGGGGTTGAGGCCACAGTTTGACGAGCGTGTTCGGCTCGAAGGCAAGGCCGTGGGCCGGCGTGGCGGCTTCTAGTGGGGCCCCGTGGAGCATCCGATCCGGTCCGAGTCGGCTTTATCGGCGCAGGCCATCTGGCCACACATGTGCACTACCCGTCACTTGACGAGTTGGACACGGCCTCCCTCGTAGCCATCACCGATATCGACGAGTCACGGCTGCTGGCTACGGCTAACCGCTACAACGTCAGCGGCCGCTATACCAATCACCGTGACATGCTTGACAAGGAGCAGCTTGACGCCGTGTATGTGGTGATGCCGCCACAGCTGCTACACGATATCGTGATTGACTGCCTCGAGGCCGGGAAACACGTTTTTGTTGAGAAGCCGCCGGGCACGACCACGTATCAGACAGAGGCCTTTGCCTGGTATGCCGCCAAGTATGGCTGCCTCACAATGACTGGGTTCAACCGCCGCTTCGTGCCTCTCTTAAAACGCTGCAAAGAGCTCGTTGAAGCTGCCGGGCCCATCCATCTGACAGTTGCCAGCTTTCACAAGCAGGACCACGATCCGGAGGACTTTGGCTTCCACCGGGGCGCGGTGAGCCACCTAACCTCGGATGTCATCCATGCCGTGGATGCGCTCCGATGGATCGCCGGTGGCAACGTGAAGGACGTCGCTGCCCACGCCCGATCGGTAGATCGACCATACCCAAACACGTATGCGGCCCTCATCGACTTCGATACTGGCTGCTCCGGGCTACTTGTCGCTAGCCGACGCTCCGGCACCCGGCGCCACCACTTCGAACTCCACGGTGGCGATGTCGCCATCTATAGTGACGATCAGCATCGAGCCGAAGTGTTTACAGGAGAGGCCGACACCCCAACAGAGCTTCTGGGCAGAGACCTCGCCCGTTCAACGGCTGACCACCACCTGTTTGGATTCTTTGACGAGAACCAGCATTTTATCGAGTCCATTCAAAGCGGCTCCGAGCCTGTCACGAACTTTCAGGACGCTGTGCAGACCATGCGCCTAGCCGAACAAATCGCCAGCCAACAGCGCTAACCCACAGGTTCTTATGGCGCAGTAGCGCGCAAGAACTCCAGCGCCTTGGAATAGCTTCGCCGCTCAAGAAAATGCCGGAGTTCCGCCGGGTCATCCGGTGTAAGGCCGGTCGCTAATTCGTCCACTCGCTGGATCGCCTGACGAATATCATCCGGGCTTCCCATGGGGGGCGCGATCACGTCAAGCAGTTGCTCCAACGCCCTTGTGAGGCCTTCTGATCCTTGCACACTCTCGGTCATCTCTCTCCGTCCTTGCATGAAGCCCACACACCTGATCATCAGCGTAACGGGACCAATCCTTCCGTAACGCATCTTACGCTTCTCGGAAGCCCTCGACGGCCCCGATTTGGAAGTCGTCGCCGTGCTCGCTATAGTACGTCTTCCCACATGAGTATTTCCCTAGCAGTACGACAGCTTCGCGAGCAGCGTCGCCTCACAAAGGCGGACCTCGCCGCGCGCTGCGCGCTTGCCCCTTCCTACCTTTCCCGACTCGAGAGCGGCGACTACAAGAGTCCCACCGTGCAGACTCTTGTGACGATTGCCCAGGGGCTTGACGTCGACCCGCGTGAACTTCTGGTTTTAGCTGGCTATGTGCCTGACGATATGGCACGTGCCCGTCGCCAGTTCGCTGAGGAGTCCATTACCCGCGTGGCGGAATCAGCAATCCGATCCATCTCCCGCGCGGTCAGCTCTACCCTTAACCCTGACGACCCAAACCACACTGACGTGCCTGATGTGGACAGGGCGTTACTTGCCGAACGGCTGCGCGATCATCGCAAGGCTGCTGGGCTAGCCTCTCGAGAAGCAGCCCGTCGGGCTGAGGTACGTGCAATGGTCATCACTGACCTCGAGGCGGGCCGTGAGCCAGCCCACGCCACCGACCTGCGCCACGTCCTGACGTCCGGCTATGGGATGGCCCAACACGATGTCGACGATCTCCTGTTTGAGGTTGGCCTTAGCCAGTTCCTGGCAGAGGACCTCATTCTGTCGCCAGAATCACGTCGTATGACCCTCGAGTTCGCTCGGCTGGCACGGATGCGAGATCGGCAGAGCCGCCAAGGGTCGGCACCGCCCGCCTAAGGCTGGCCAGAACCCCAGCAGATTTTGGCTAGCTGATTGCCGGTGCAATCGCCAGAGCGGTCGTCAGGTTGCTGGCCAAGCCGTCAGTGGTGGTAAAAGCTTTCCACGTCGCACCATCAAATCGGGCTACGCCCCCGTCGGTTGCAACCCATATGTTGCCCTGCTTGTCCTCCGCTAAGGCCCGAGCGCTGTTTGAGGGAAGGCCTGCGCTTGCCACGGTTGAATTTGAGAAAACGCCGTTGACATAGCGCACGACACCACCCTCAGTCGCGATCCAGACAACACCATCAGCCGCCACCAAAATGTCGCGGACGTTGTTGCTACCCAGCCCCTCCACCGTTGTGTACGTTGTCCATACAGCCCGGCTCTTTGTATACGAGACCCCGGCTGTAGCGGTGCCGAACCAGAAGGCTCCAGTCGCGTCGATGGCCACCGCTGTAACGTCATTGCTAACAATGCCTGAGTTCACCGTATTGTGAAGAATCCACGCCCCATCTGCCCGGTCATATCTCGCAACACCGTTGGCCGTCGTAAACCACAGGCTTTCGGGCGACTCCGTAACCATGTGGAGATCCCGAACCATACTACTGGGAAGACTCGAATTGTCTGGCCTGAACCGGTCCCACCCGCTACCTACATCACCGGTGACCGCGTTGCTATCAAAGCGGCTCACGCCCTGGTCTGCATGGCCAACCCACAGCACGCTGCCTGACTGGCGACCCGCGAGGGCTCGCACGTCGTTGGACCCTAGCCCATTGTTTGTGCTCGCTTTGCTATACCCGGTAACTGCGCCTGCACGCGTCACGCTAAACACGCCACTGTCGGTACCAGCCCAGATCAATCCATCGTTATCCACCACAACAGCACGGACCACGTTAGTGCTCAGTCCAGAATTGGACGGGCCAAAGCTCGTCCAACGAGTTCCGTCGTACATCGCAAGCCCGCCTGCCGATGTTCCCACGACCACCAGTTCCGCCGTTGCGCTCGGCAGCGTCGAAGCGCTTGCCGACGTAGTCGTCGTGGTGGTGGCCGCAGTCGTCGTGGTGGCCGCAGTCGTCGCGGCCTCAACAACCTGTGGAACAAACACGCTGCCCGTTACGAGCGGCGTGCCAGCTGCGTTAAACGGCACGACCTGCTGCCAGGAACCTCCTGGGTATTTCTGGTTGCGAAGGTCATCGCCCAGCAAACGAAGCTTGACGGGCTCAGCAGCATCTAGAGGGTGGTACTCCATGACCGCAGACTGAAAATATTGCCGCACGAACCCGGGCGTCGCTGCCGCTATATAGACACGGCCAGATGTGTTTGTGTCAACGCGCGCCTCCGTCTTCGGATACCCAAAGGCTGCTACGCCGCCCAGTTCGTTGAAAAAGTCGAGAAACTTTGCGGGGTACCCCCCAACTGAGAAGTTGGACACTTTGTGCCCCCAGGGGCCAAGGAGTTCGCCGCTGTTGTTGTTTGTGGTTCCGGGCTCAACACCAAGATCAGGGCTGCCACCGGCCCCACCTCCAAAAAAGTCCCAAGCAAGACGACGCTCGAGCACATACGCATTTCCAAGGTCGGGTCGTCGGTGAAAATCGACCACCCCGCGCTGAAAATATTGGGTCAGCGTTCCAGACTCCTCGACATGCACCTCAGAAGTGGGGAAGCCCCAGCGCTTAAGCCCCCCAGTGCTGTCAAAAAACCCTTTAAAGTCGGCTGTTAACGCTTGTCCATCGACGATCACGCTTAGGTGGGGAATGTTGTGCCGGAGAAGACTGTTGCCGGGAGCAGTGCTATAGGTGTTACCAAGGACCCTGATCTCACCAAAGCCCGAGGACGTCTGGGCAGCTAGCGCCTCCGGCCCTGTGACTATGCCTGCCACCAAGACCAGCAATAAAAGCCCAAGCTTCTTGCGAACGCGTTTCAGGAGTGCAACCCCTCTTTCACCTCCGCGCGGTGTCCATGCGTCGTCCCAACCTCCACGACACCTCGTGGCCTATGCTGTTCGACCCACTCAGTATAAGCCACGGCCTCGCGTCTGGCACCTCGCCCTACTCAAACCACAAGCGCCACCACAAGCACCGCGACAAACATCGTGAGCCCCAGGCCGAGGCTTGTCGCGAGATCCCGCCGTAGCGATGCAAGGTCTAGAAGAGGCGCCGGCCTCGGCACAGTCTCAGCCACCTGCGCGACTTCTGGCCCTTCAGCCGCAATCTCCCGAACAAGAGGCCTCCGGCGAATGGGCTCCCGGCGATGCCTTCGCGTTGATCGTCGCCTGCCAGCCATGCCTAGCTCCTTTCGGGCTCACGACCGCTACTTGCGTCACCCAATAGCCCCCATCGTACAAGCAGGGCAACCCCACCGCCGACCCCAAAACCGCCCAGGTGGGCCGCCCAGGCGACTTGCGGCCCATAAGCCGTAGCATCACTGAACAGTAGCTCCACCATCTGTATCGCAACCCACAAGCAGCCTGCCGCGAGACCCGCGGGCCCCGACAGCAGCAAGACACCTACGAGGCCTGCGACACCGCCGCTCGCACCGATGAGCGGCGCCATAGAACTCGCATGCAGGACTGCATGAACCATAGCGCCGCCACTACAGGCGGCCACCCAAACCAACAAAAACCTCCACCAGCCGATCTGTCGCTCAACCACAGGCCCAATCGCCGCCAAGCAGACCATGTTTAACGCTAAATGCCCAAGGCCTGCGTGCAAAAACGGTGCCGAGACGAGCGTGAGCATGTACGGATCGATGTATGCGCTACCCTCCAATGCCTCCCCATGCATCAGCACCAGGGGTATTACGCCGTACCTCCCGGCCCACCCGGCGACACTGCCCGCGACGATGCGCTCAAGCACGAAAACCGTAGCGTTTACAGCAACAATCAGGCCCACGACGGGCGTCACATGCCTCACGATCCCGTCGCTAGTCGACAGAATGTTTCACGTGAAACACTTCGCCAGGCTATTCCTCGTCCAACAACATCTTGACGAGCGCGTCGAAGTCTTCGCTGCCCTTATATGGAAGCTGGATATAGCCCCGCTCGTAAGAGCCCACAATGCGAACCCTTGTTGCAAGCCGACGCTGGAGCCTAGTTTTTATGTGTTCTAGCTGGATGCTTACTGTCGGCGAGACATTGGCGGCCGCAGGCTTGGGCTTTCGCTTCGCCGCGCGCTCGGAATCTCGGACACTCAAGCCTTCGCCCAGTATTCGACGCAACAACTGTTCTCTGGCTGCGGGGTCTGGCTGCGCCAAAAGGGCTCGTCCGTGCCCTTCTGTGATCCGGCCACTCGATATCGCTGCCTGTGCGTCACTTCCAAGAAGAAGCATCCGAAGCGTGTTTGCAACTGATGGCCGGCTTACACCTACAGCTTCCGCAATTTGTTCTTGGGTCATGTCAAAGTCGTCGATCAGGGCTTGGTATGCGTGTGCTCGGTCGATAGCACCCAGCGCTCGCCGCTGGAGGTTCTCGACTAGAGCCAACTCCATCTTCCTCTGCTCTTCAGCGGCAACCACTGTTACCGGTACTTGTTCAAGGCCCGCCTGACGGGCGGCTCGCCACCTGCGCTCGCCAGCAATCAGTTGAAACAGGCCAGGCTTCTCCTTCAGCGGAGCGACCAGCAGCGGCTGCAAGATTCCGTAGCGGCGTATGGATTCTGCCAGTGTTTCTATTTCTTCCGGCTCAAACGTTTTCCGGGGCTGGTTTGGGTTCGGTTCGAGACTCCCTATCGGGACCGAGCGCCTATCACCGGCGATTTCGCTCAACAATTCTTCCAAGCCTCGCCCCAGGGCTCTATCTTCCGACATCTACTGCCACCTCCTCTGCAAACGTGGCGTACGCGTCAGCAGCACCACTATTCGCTGCGTGCTCGAAAATTGTTCTCCTGAAGCCGGGCGCCTCGGCCATCCGGACGCTTCTTGGTATTACTACCCTGCTAACACTGTCGCCAAAGTGTCTTCGGAGGTCGGCCTCTACCTCTTTCGCAAGCCTGTTCCGCCCATCAAACATCGTGAGAAGATACCGGGTCTTTACGGGCGCAAGGCCGTCCCGAACCCTATTGACGGCAGTTATCAGAGATGACAGTCCCTCTAGGGCCAAGTATTCCGCTTGAACCGGGACCACGATCTCGTCACAACTCGCCAAAGCGGAGACCGTCGCTCCCCCAAGTGCCGGTGGGCAGTCAAGCACCACAAATCTGTACCTCGCGCTACTCGGTCGAATCTTTTCCCTCAATTCCGTCTTGCTTTGAGGGATATAGGATGAGAGCCGGCTGTTTCCTGGCGCGATGCTCAGATGTTTTCGTCCGGTCGGTCTAACCACATGTTGCAGTTCCACGTCTTCGATCAGAACCTCGGCTATTCCGGGTATGCCCGCGGCGTTCAACAGGTTTCCTGTGGCGTTCGCTTGCGGATCCAGGTCGACCAAAAGTGTGTCAAGTTCTAGAACGGCCAAGGCCGCGGCCACGTTTACGGCCGTAGCCGTTTTTCCAACGCCGCCTTTTTGATTGGCGACTGCGAGAAAGCGACAACCCATTTCTGTACAACAAGCCTCGCATGATCTTAAACATCTGTGAATATAGAGAATATTAAATAAAACAGTAGCCGTAGTAGTAGTTCTGTTAAAACTGGGGATAAACGATGCCGGGGACCGAACTTCTCGTTTCAAACGAGAGGTGGGAAGGCGGCCAGGGCCTGTGGAGAAGGTGGTGGCAGATAACAAATGGCAGTGGCAAGAAGTGGCGCCTTGGCCCCAAGAGGGCGTCGGCCAAGGCTGACGGAAAGAGTTTATCCACAGAAACGGTCAGGTTGTAGACACAAGAGGCCACCATCAAGGAGCGACGGACGTCTTACGGGTGGGCAGCAACAAAAGCCCGGATGGTGGCAAGGTCAGTTTTCAATCTGTTCTCCATCTTCAGCCGGCGAGCAATCTTCTTGCAGCCGTGGAGGACGGTGGAGTGGTCCCGGCCGCCGAGCAGGCGGCCGATCTCGGGAAGGGTCTCGCGTCCATCGTTGCGGAGCAGATACATTGCAATCTGACGAGCAGAGGCCGTGCGGGCGTCGCGCCGCTTCCCCTCCAAGTCCTCGGTGGGAACCTCGAAATGAGTCGCTACAGCGGCAAGGATCTCTCGGGGCTTGGGCGGTCGGTCAGAGGTGGTACGGCCCAAGCCGTCGAGCGCGAGCGCTGCAGTTTCGGGAGACAGGGGCAAGCCCTTCAACTCGGAGTAAATAAGGGTTCGTGTGAGAGCCCCTTCCAACTCGCGGACGTTCCGTCGGACTCTATCGGCCAGAAAGTCAATAACTTCGCTAGGGACATCCGCGCCGCTAACACGAGCATGCGCTTCGAGCAGCGCGCGGCGAAGATCCACATCGGGGGCCTGGATATCCGCGACGAGGCCAGCTTCAAAGCGACTACGCAGGCGGGCCGCAAGACGGGGAATCTCGCTTGGAGGTTGATCGCTGGTGAGCACGATTTGGCGACCTGTCTCGTAGAGGGCGTTAAATGTGTGAAACAGCTCTTCTTGCGACGCCTCCGTGCGGGATAAAAATTCCACATCGTCAATAAGCAGCGCGTCGACGTTTCGGTAACGTTCACGGAAGCGTCGGCGACGATCCCCTCGATCGTCAGTGCGGATAGCGTAGAGAAGTTCGTTGACAAAGGTCTCGCAGGGCACGTACCGCAGAGTCATCTCCGGAGAGTTGGAGGCAAGGACATGCCCAATTGCGTGCAGGAGGTGCGTTTTTCCGAGCCCGACCCCGCTATAGAAAAACAGGGGGTTGAATGCAGCGCCGGGAGACTCAGTGGCTCGAATAGCGGCGGCATGGGCCAGCCTGTTGGAGCCTCCAACAATGAAGCGGTCAAACGTGTATTTAGGGTTGAGGCGGAGGCCCTCGGGGCTCGGGCGCGGTGCCGATGAGGGGGTAACCGTAACCGGGGAAGCCGGAAGTGGCGGGGCGGCCGTCGCCTGCACTACAAAAGTAACCCCAACGTTACCGCCGTGGGCCCTCGCGAGGGCCCGAGCGACGTGTTCGCGATACTTGCGCTCAACAGTTTCTTTTGCAAAAACGGTCGGCACGCTGACAACCAGGTTGTCCTCGGCGGCCCGCACAAAGGCTGTGTCCTGGAACCATGCCAGAAAGTCCGCTTTTGGAACCTCGACTTGCAGTGTGCCGAGGGCAGCTTCCCAGGTGCGGTGGTTGAGCAGGGGTTTCTCCGTTTTTGTTTGGCAAGCTACGTAGGGGCCAAGATCCTAGCAGAGCTACTGGGTGGGGTCCAAGTAGCCCAAACCTGTTATCGGGGACACTTTCGGTAGGTTGAGATTATTTGTGTGACGTTTAGTCGGGTCGTGGCTTCCCGGGTTGGCTCGGAGGCGACCCGGCGCCAGGCGTTACTTCAAGAAGAGGTCCTGTGGGAACAGCGAGAGGATGTTACGGTCGGGAATGTTTTTTGGAATGCATGACCAATCATCACGTCCTTTTGGTGTGCTGGCACCCGGGCAACCGGGAGTCGCCAAACCTGAAGGGGCGTGTCCTGTGTAACGTCGTGAAGATACGTGTAACAAAGGCTGTGCTTGGAAGGGGGTGTCAGGTAACAAGTGGGAGGATGTTTTCAATGCTGGCAACGCCAGCCCAGGCGAACCCAAGGTTCTTAATGGCCCGACCAGGCCATGACGCGAGGATAAATTTGCCTAGGCCAAAGCGACTCGCACCCGCGACCATGCCTGCCACATCAAAAAACGGGTTGGGCAGTAACGCAAGGGTAAAGAGCGTAAGGGTGCCGTAGCGTGACATCCAGCGCTGAACCCTATCGTAGCCACGCATGCGGCCAACGGTGCTCTTGCCCGTCCAGCCAATGTAGTAGCCGGAGAGCTCGCCTACAGTTTGACCAGTAGCGGCGATAAGCCCGACAAGCCAAATGTTGTCGAGCGCCTGCGCAAATGCACCGACGGTAACCGCAGCTGGAGCCGGCAGGAGAATTGTGGCGCTTGCCACCGCGGTTATCGCAAATACCGCGACATACCCCGCTCCTTCAAACTGCTCGCGAACAATGTCGCCGAAGGCCACCGCCAGAAGTGCTACACCAAAGACGACGACCAGGCCCAAGAGTTGTACTGCTCGGGAGAACCACGCGGACGGGAGGAGGCGGACCCTTTTCATAAGAGCGTCAAGGAGACGAAGGGATTGGGCCATAGCCAGATGGTGACACGGGACGATGGAAGCATGCACGCTCGGACAGGTATGGCGAAAAAACCGCACAGGCACCGCCTCAGCGTACGTCGTACTCGCGAATCATGCGAAGCGGACGGCATGGACCGATAACTGGAAAGAGAAAGGCCAAAGCATGGCTGTTGGCGAAGATGTTCGCGGGTGAAACGGCATCACTTTTTTAGGAGAACGGCGTTTTACCCAACATGTGATCGAAGGTCGTGTTGACCTGGGGGTTCGTAGAATTAGGCGCACTCGTTGCGAGACCAAAGCATGACAAGGCCCAGACGATATAGGCGCGCCGTACCGGTCGCCCGCAAGCAGAAGGGCCGCGTCTGGCTCTGGGTAGGATTCTTAACAGGCACGGTTGCGGCGCTGGGCCTTGTGGTTACAGGGCTGTTGGTCGCGACCAGCATTGGCCTTGGAATTGCGATAGGGGTGGCCTCTACCTTTCTATCGGACCTGCCCCCTGTGGAACAAGTGGCCAGTGTTGGTGGCGACTTGTTCCAGACGACGACGATTAGTGATCGAAAAGGACGGCGAATAGGAGAGCTCTTGGGCGAGGGCAGGAGAACGGTGGTTGCCCCTGAGGAAATCCCGCAGGTCGTCAAGGTTGCTGCTATAGCCGCGGAGGATGCGACGTTTTACGAGAATCCGGGTGTTGAACTTCGCGCGATAGCTCGAGCGCTGTGGCAAAACGTTCGCGGCGGTCAGGTTGTGTCAGGTGCGAGCACTATTACCCAGCAACTCGTTAAGAACGTGCTGTTGACTCCTGAAGAAACATACGAACGGAAGTTACGTGAGGCTGTACTAGCTTGGCAGATCAGCCAACGATTCTCGAAGGATGAAATCCTTGGCCTGTATCTGAACCAGAATTACTACGGCAGCTTGGCGTACGGAGTTGCTGCTGCGGCCCAGACATACTTTGGCAAGCAATTAGAAAATCTGACCTTGGCCGAGGCGGCGATGCTGGCCGGCGTGCTTCCGTCACCGTCTACCGACAACCCGCATGTGAACCCGGAGGCTGCTCGTCGGGGACAGCGGCGAGTTCTGGCAGCGATTGAGCGCCACGGCTTGGCCCCACGGCAGGACATAGCGGATGCCCGCAACGAGCAGGTCGTTATTGTGCCGAAGCGGCAGACTAACTCTCCGGCACCGCACTTTCTGGAGTTCACGGTGCGAGAATTGCAGCGCCGTTATGGGCCCGAGATTAGCCGCCGAGGTTGGACGGTGGTAACAACCCTAGACTTAGAGATGCAGGCCAGTGCTCAGAGGGCCATTCGCGACCACCTACGCACTCTTTCGGATAACCAGGTGAGCAACGCAGGGCTTGTCGCCGTAAGGCCCACGACCGGGGAAATCCTGGCCATGGTCGGTAGTGTCGATTTTGACAACGAGGCAATAGATGGACAGGTCAATGTGACCACGGCGCTCCGCCAGCCAGGCTCAGCCTTCAAGATGTTCACGTACGCAAGCGCGTTGGAGCAGGGCTGGGCCCCAGCAACGATGCTGTTAGATATTCCGACAACGATTCCAATCGTTGGTCAGGAGGCATACCGCCCCAGAAACTATGACCGGAAATTCCGTGGACCCGTCAGCGTGCGCACATCACTGGCCAGTTCCCTCAACGTTCCTGCGGTGCGTACGCAGGTGGCGATCGGGATCGACAGGACCATTGATGTGGCTGAGCGCCTCGGCGTGAGCTCTCTGACAGACCGCTCCCGTATAGGCCCGGCGATGGCGCTTGGCTCTAACGAAGTCCGACTAATCGAGTTAACGGGAGCGTATGCGGCCTTAGGAAATAGAGGCCGCTACATTGAGCCTGTGGCCATTCTCTGTATTCGCGATGGACTGGGACGCATCGTTGACCAACACGGGGATGGTTGCGCTGCCGCTGCCGAAAACCGTGAAGTTACGCGCTCTTCTGTTCCTGCTGGCCGAGACGCGTTGAGCCCGGAAGTTGCTTATTTGATGACTTCCATCCTTTCTGACAACGCGGCCCGGACATCCGGCTTCGGCCAGTTGCGGGACATGCTGGAGCTTAATGGCCGACCTTCGGCTGTAAAGACAGGAACGACAGAAAACACGAGGGACGCACTTACGGTTGGTTTCACCCCCCAGCTGGCAACTGGGGTATGGGTCGGAAATTCTGATGGCACACCGATGCAGGACGTGACAGGGTTGCGCGGCGCTTCGCCAATCTGGAAACAGTTCATGGAAGCGGCACATTTGGGCCTACAGGTCCGAACCTGGTCCCGCCCAGCAACAATTGTGATTCAGGAAGTTGATCGCATTTCAGGATTACTTCCGACGCCATTCACCCCAGAGACGATCGAAGAAGAGTTTGTTGCTGGGGCCGAGCCCACGCAAAGAGATCCCGTACATCAACCGTTCCGGGTGCACATTCCGACGGGACTCTTGGCTACCCCGGAGGCTCCGTTAGAACAAGTGGAAGAGCGGGTTTATGTTGTCCTTCCGACCGAAGCAGAAACTTGGCAACGGAACCTTGAGCCGGAGGCTCCTTTGCGGCTTCCCCCTGATGCGTTCGTTGCGACGACCAAGGCAACAGCGGGGAACACCGGAGCATTGATTGAACAACCAACGGAAAATGAACCAGTTCGCAGCATTCTTGAGGTGCGCGGTGCTGCGAACGTACCCCAATTTGTGTCATCCGAACTGCATTATGGGGTGGGGATAGCTCCAACCAATTGGACGCGGATCGGCGAACTCACGACGAAGCCGAGCGAGGAAGGATCGCTAGGCGCGATCGACACGATTCAACTTGAGGATGGCCCGTACACGCTTCGGTTGACCGTCCGATCGACCACGGGTGGCGAGGTTGTATACCGACGATTTGTCGTCGATAACACGGCACCGCAAGTAGAGGTTCGAGGCTTAGGACTGGCAGCGAAATTGGCATCAGGCAAAGTAATGCTCGGAGCGGATGTTACGGACGCGAATGGGGTAGCGGAGGTGAGCTTCGAGGTGGATGGCGAGACCATTGGCGTCGACCGGCGAGCGCCCTTTGAAGCAGCATGGGCACCTGAGCCCGGCGAGCATGTTCTGCTCGTTAGCGCGACGGATCGAGCCGGAAACGTCGCCGAGACGCTCCCCGTCACGTTTAGGAGCGGCTGACGTTGTACTGGCTGTGGACGACCTTCAATTGAGACGTGGCAGAGCGCATGTAGAATGCGTACGACGTCTTCCTGTCGGTAGCACACGACAGCCTCTGCCTTGGAGTGGAACCATACGGAAGAGCACGGAGCGTAAAAGCAGTATCCGTTGGTCCAATGGTGACCCGCGGTGAGCAGCCTACGGCAATACCGTCTGTTCTTGACCTTGCTGGTTGTGCCGGTACTGGTGATAGTGCTGGTGGTAGCTGTGGTTGTGGCTATTTCTGGTTCCGGAGAGGAGGAGACGTCGGTTGCTTCCTCAACCGGTGCTGAGCGCCAAACAACCACTGCGCCAAATACGACGACGAACCCGCCGGCCCCCGCGATAAAGCCAGCAGTGCCGTTCAAGGTCTCACCAACACAAACACCGGTTCCTGAGCCAACCCCCGCCGTGACTTCGGCACTTAAGACAGAAGCGACACCGACTGCTGCGCCTGTCCCTACAGCCACACCAAGGCCCGAGGGGCCGGTTGACTATGAAGTGAAACAGACAGACACCCTATTCACCATTGCCGTGCAGTTTGGTGTCTCAGTGGCAGACCTTGTGGAGTTCAATGACCTGCCGGATGAAAACTTCATCTTCGTGGGGCAGGTTCTTCAAGTTCCAACCGATCCCGCTCAGATTATTGAACGTCGGGAGTCCAAGCCAAGGCCCACCACCGGTGTGGTCATCCCGGCCGAAGGGCTCAATGTTCGCGATGAGCCCAACCTGGAGACGAGCGTGGTCGAGTATGTCGCTGGTGGGGGCACCGAGCTTGCGCTCACAGGCGTGAAGGAAGAAGACGATGAGGGCAACACCTGGAGGCAGGTTGAGGACGGCAATTGGGTGATGGAACAGCACCTTGAACTCGGGGTAAAGGCGGCGCCAACACCGGTTGTAACGGAGACGGTAACCCCCACCGTAACCCCGGCGGCTACTGATGGTGAGGTCACACCCACGCCAACCGTGGTCCCAACTGCTACGGGGACGGCCACGCCATCGACTGTGGCCAGTCCCATTATTGTAGCTACGGTAACTAACGCGCCAGGCGGCCTTAATATTCGTAAAACGGCAAGTCAAACTGGTGACGTCGCGTACGTTGCTGCGGAGAACACCGAACTTGAATTGTCAGGCGAAACGTCTAACGTCGATGGTGTGGTCTGGTGGCAGCTTGTCGACGGCAATTGGGTGCAGGGGCAGTTCCTGAAATTCGGCTAACGTCGGCACCCGGCTAGAGCGGCAACAAGCTCCATAAAGGTGATGGAGGCCTCCGCGTGGAATTCGTGGCCTCCATCGAACTCGTCGCGCTCTAACCTTTCTGCTGATCCTGCTGCCGCGTAAATTTCCATCAGGTGGGAATAGGCACCCCTGGAGGCTTCAATCGGAAATCCACGATCTGCGCGACCAGCCTCAATCAGGAGCGGACGGGGCGCAATAAGCCCGTGCAGATCAGCAACATCGGCATAACGATAGATGCCGGGCAGAAACTGTGAGCCGCAAATATTCCCAGTGATGAGAGCGTAGGCTGAGGACGTCGTTAGGTAGACGCTGAGAACTGCCGC
>CAZFVB010000032.1:0-17821 GCA_964522375.1 uncultured Chloroflexota bacterium | reverse complement strand
GGGGTGGGGGGGTTTGGGTGGGGGGGCGGGGGCGGGGGGGGGGGGGTTGTGTGGGCGGGCGGCGGCGGTGGGGTGATCCGGGTGGCGCTGGGCTCGGCGATACTGGTGGTTGAGACACGGGCTTCTGGAGTTTGACCGGCAGCTAACGGTGACGGTTCTGGTCCCCCGCAGGCGGCTACAAGCAGGATGCCAAGCAGATAAAGCAGGCGTCGGCTGACCATTAAGACCTGCATCTGCTCTCCTGCGAACCGAACGATCGAATCACGCCATCCTGCTGCCTGAGGTTAGGGCGAGGATCGCGAGAGGCCAAACGGGTTTCCTTCCGCCGGGGGTCGTGCTGGATGGTCGATGATCTCTAACAGGTGCTCATGAAACCCTTCAGCATCGATGGTCGCGGCCAGCCGTAAGCCTCTGGCGCCACGCCTGGCGCCCTCAAATCGAATCTGCTCATCAACGATCGTGGCCCGCATTGGAGACGGGTCGAGCGACAGGAAATCCTCACTGATGGCTAAGGTCAGGGCGGCCGGGTCGTACATCGATGTCCAGCCGCGACCTCTGCGATTTAGGTAGGTCTCGAGCATGGCGGCGAGGGATGTCCCGACGCCCGGGATGTTCTGGACTCGGGGGAGATCCGATCGCCGCAACTGGGCCTGTGAGGTGATGACGTAATCGCCGACGCGGACATCGAGGCCGCTATTGCACGTCACGGCTGCAGATGTCGGATCGCTCCCAAAATTGTGCTCTCGTGTCATAACGGGCTCATGGCGTCCCCCCATCATGACGATGCCCGCCAGATGATCGACGCTGTCTGGATGCATCTCAATCAGCCGAGCCGCATTTGTGGCTGGCCCGATCGTCACGAGCCATACGGGTTCAGAAGCCTGCGTGAGGACCTCTGCCATCAGGGCCCAGGCGGGGCGTGCCTCACATCGGGTGTCAGTGGTTCCCGGTGGTACGACGACATCTCCCGACAGGGCGACCGGCCATCGTTCACCTCCCGGGGTTCCGGCAGCGACTGGGATCGTGCTTGCATCGAGTTCGTCGAGCAGCCGGAGCGCGAGGGCTGCGCGCCATCGCGTGTCGCCGAGGACTGTTGTGACAGCGCGAAGGTCAATCTGGGGATGGCGAATGGCATAGGCCAGCGCAAAGGCATCATCAACGTCATCACCGATGTCCGTGTCGAGAATGATGGGAATCATGGGTGGAATGGTCCGAATATGCCGATTGGGATGTCAACTAATGGCGTGTACTGAAGTGTCGGTTAGGCAACAACCAACGCATCTTCGGCGTGGAGTTCCTGCAGGATCCCAACGACCAGTTGCTTAGAGGCGGCCGGGGATTTTCCAGTGGGTACGCCCAGTTCTTCTGTTGCTGTGTCGACAATGGCCTGCCCACTCCGTGATCCATCCACCAACCGCAACAAGGACGTCGCAGCAATCGACAAAAAGTGGGATTTGGTCGATCCACCGTCCGGGATCTCGACCATGGTGGCGGGACGCAGCACATTGTCCTGATCATTGAGCATATAGGGTTTCCAGCTTACGCCTGGGGCCCACGTAAGCACGCTTTCCAGCAGGTTGTGCTCGGTGATCGGTGTGTAATCCCGCTCGGCTTTTTCTTCCTCGAGATAGGTGTCAAGTTGTACCTGCTGCTCGTCGCTGAGCTCCAGCGCAAAGTTTTGGTAGATGAGCTTGAGTTGTTCGGGACTGAAGCCCCCTGAGTGCTTGAGCTTCAGGTGGCTGGTCGCACCGGGAACCCGGGAAGCTCCGGAGGCGATCAAGGCAAAGGCTTGCTGGAGCGAAAAGTTTTGGGATGGGTCCACGATACGACGGGCTTCCCAGAACCAATCTTCCCGTTTACGTTCGCCGTGATACCAGTGGAGCGCGAGGTCCAGAAAATCTTGAGCGGTCTGCCGATATTCGGTGTCATACCAGTGCATGGTGAGCGGTTCCAGATCCGGTTGGCGCAGCGTGGCTGTTAAGCCCATGGCTGCCCGAATGCCGCCATTCATCGCGAGCGCAATCCCGGTTGAGAGCACAGGGTCGACGAAGCAGGCAGCATCTCCACACAGCATGTAGCCAGGGCCATAGAACGACTTGCAGAAAAACGACCAGTCGCTGTCCATATCGACACGGTCGGTCACCCATTCCGCCGAATCAAGCAGGCGCAACAACTCTGGGGTTTCAGCGACGTTGTCGAGGAAGAACTGGGTGCGTTCCTCCGGATTCTTGCCGCGGACGTGGGTTGGATCGGTAACGAAGCCAACGCTGCTGATTTCTCCGGCGAGGGGAATGTGCCAGAACCATCCCGCATCGCTCGACACAATGTGCAAATTGCCATCGTCGTTCAAGGTCAGATCGGGATACACCTCGGAGAGCGTACGGGCACCGCGGTAATAGCCGGAGAGTGAGACATGCCGCATGGCCTCGTTGAATTCTCGTAGATCGAAACGTTTGCCCAGCAACGATGCTTGCCCGGAGCAGTCCAGTACGTATCGCGATGACAATTCACCTTCGCGACCGTCCGTTGCCCGCCATCGAAGGCCTGTGACCCGCCCGCCAATCTGGACAATATCGGTCACCTGCGTTTGCTCCCAGATCTGTGCGCCTTGGCGCTCACTGTGATCAAGCAGGATTTTGTCGAAATCGGCGCGACGGACCTGGAACGCAAAGAATGCGTCGTCAAGCACTTCTGAAAAGCGCAGTGTCCACGGCTCACGTGAGCGTCCCCAGATGTAGGTGGCTCCGTATTTGCGGACGAATCCGGCTTGCAGTACTTCCTCCGTGATGCCCATCTGGTCTAAGGCCAGAAACGCTATGGGCAGCAGAGATTCTCCAATGTGCTCGCGTGGGAACTGCTCGCGCTCAAGGACGACGACGTTGAAACCGGATCGTGCCAGTAATGTGGCGGCAGTGGATCCTGCCGGTCCGCCGCCAATAATCGCGACGTCCGCATCCATGCCGTCAACCGGTTGAGTACTCATGACATTGCCTCTAACTTGGCCTGAGCGCCCTCAAGGCTTCGTTGAATGATCGCATGTTGCTGTGGAAACGTGGTTTCTGTGAACACCCCAACGGCCTTGTCGTAGCTCTGGATTGCTTCCTGGAGCAACGAAGGGTCAGATGGGCCGGCGAGTTGAACAAGCGCCGCCGCCAAATTGTTATGAGCACTAGCGAAGGTCATCGGTTGCTTGTCCGGGTCGATGGTGTCGACCGCCACACGATAGGCTTCAACGGCTTCAGTCAGCGTGGCCGGACCCCCGTTTGCGGCTTGGGACGCTAGGGCAATTCCCAGTAGGAGTTGGGTCTCGCCGTGTTCCGTAGGTCTGGTTGTCCGTGGGCGAACGTTCACGGCCTGTTGGAGGTGATTAATGGCATCCGCGAGTTGGGGCCCGCCGCCCTGTGCCAGCGAGATCTGCGCGAGGACATGGTGGGCCGTACCAATAGTGCGGGTGTCCTCGCTCTCGGATTCAAGGGCTCGTTCCGCAGCAGTGCCAGCTCGTCGGTGATGATCGGCCAGATCGCCATCCCGCCGGGCGAGCAGGGCTTCGGCCAAGGTTGCTTGAAGGCCAGCATAGGTGATCAGCTGTTCCTCGCGGCTCACTGCGTCCAGTCCAGCCTCCAGCGCCTCGATCGCGGCGGCCACGTTCGGTGCACGGTCTTGTTCCATCTTGAGGAGGGCTCCGCCGATCGTCTGCTGGACACGGGCGTATTCTGCTGGGAATTGGGCTCGCGGCCAGGCTGACAGCGCTAATCGACTGAGCTCCATCGCGCGGTCGAGCTCGTCTTGTGTGGGAGCGTCTCGCTCGACGACGAGGAGCGGGGCGTCGATAAGGGCAGGTGCCACCTGGGCGGGTGAGATCACGCTGGGTCCAAGCGCAATCGCTGCTTCGTAGTGCTGCAGTGCAGAGGTGTACGCGGACGGATGGTTTTGGGCGACCTGGTTGGCCCACAGCCGGCCGTATTCCAACTGCAGTTCGGCATGTTGGTCGGGCTGTGCGGTTGCTGGAACGGCCTCGAGGGCGCGATCGAATGCAATGACGGCGGCATCGAATGTTGCCGGGTCAAGGATGGAAAGCTCGACATATGTGATCGCCGTTTCAACAAGTCCACGGACAGCAAGATCATTTCGACCCGCTGATGCGGCGAGTTGAGCCGCGGGGTCGAAGGCTGCAATCGCGTTGCGGATCGGTTCAAGGCGGGACTCGACCATTTGTACACGGTGGGCTTGTCCAAGCGACAGGAGGAATTCGGCATGCTCAATGGGATGCGTGTCAGCAGGGACGGATTTCAAGATGTCGGTGTAGGTCGAGAGCGCCTGGTTCCGAGAACTGGCATCCGGCATGGCTGCGAGAACGGCGGCGACATTGCCGCGGGCCTTGGCGTACTCGATTGGCTCGGAGGCTGTTGAAAGTGCGCTGACGACTTGCTCAAAGCACCATCGCGCCATTTCGAGCTGTCCACCAGTCCAGCTTGCGAGGCCGAGGCCGCTGAAGGCCCGGGTATACGCTTCTGGAAACTCGTCCCGGTTAAAGACGACGACAGCCTTTTGGTAGCTGTCAACAGCTTCATCCAAGACGTCCGGATCACCAAGACGGGCTCGAATGCTAAGGGTGTCCGCGAGGTCGAGGTGGAGGGCGCCATGCTCGACCGGCACCGTAGCCAATGTGAAGGCGTCAGCCGCTTCAATAAGCAAGTCCGTGGCAGCTCGAAGCTTGACGAGGTCAGTGCCGGCCCCGTCACGGAGCTGTTGGGCTTCCACGACCTTCTGACGCGCGGCGAGAAGTTGCGCGGGGTCGGTGGTTTGCAAGGCGGGATCAGACATCAGCGGGGAATCTTACGAGCCGCTGCCGGTGTTGTCGTTCATAATGCTGTTGAGATTGGCTAACAGTTCTTCAAACTCCCGCTTGACGGCTGCCTTCTGGCTAAACGAACGAATCGGGCCTAGCGGACCACCACCTGACCACGTTCGGGTCACTGTAATTTCCGTGTTCGAGCCGCTCGGGCGGAGATCCACGGTTGTCCGCACATTGTTGAATTTGCTGACGTCACGCCCGTCCTGCATTTCCTGTTCGGTCCGCCACGCGAGGCGTCGAGAATCGTCCCACGCTACGATGCGCTGGTGCGCCTCGAGGCCACTGTCATAACGAACGGTATGTTCCCGCCCCATTGCCTTCGGTGGTCCACCGGTATGTTCAACCGACACGGCCGAGGGCACCCACTCGCTGGTTCGCTCGAAGTCTGAGAGAACGTGCCATACGAGTTCTTGGGAGCCAGGTACGATCTGACGGGCAACAATTTTGGCCATGAAGTAGTCCTCTCAGAATGGTTCACCGCGCTTATCGCGATGGGCGACACTGATGTGGGGCGGCTAGTCTGCGTTGCCGAAGGCTCAGGTCGCAAGGCCAAGACCCGATGCTACGCTTGAGGGGAGCCTGCGGATCCGTACGCTTAGCCCCCGTCGTCTAGAGGCCTAGGACACCACCCTTTCAAGGTGGAGACAGGGATTCGATTTCCCTCGGGGGTACCCAAATACCTGTGGTGGCGTGGCTAGCAGTCGCCGCTATTAGGAATTACACAGATGAATTTAAGGCGATTAGGCCCGGTATTACGAAATTGATGCATTGCATTTGGAGGGACATAGACTGCCTCGCCAGTGCTAAATGGCTGAGGGGTATCAGCGGTTCGTAACTCGCCGGATCCTTCAACAATAAACACCTCGTGTTCCCACGGATGCTGGTGGTAGGGGGTGTTTTCACCCGGCGCGATGTCAAATAGACGCATCGCAAAGTTGGGCGGGGAGACTTGGCGTGCAATAAGGTCATGCTTGACCACAGCCCCTGTCCCGGTCTCCGAGTAATCCTCGGTGGGTGCGGTGTCAGGGGTGACGACGAAGGGACGATCCACGACTGTCGGACCCATGGAATATCTCCGGTGGCGACTCGTGGGATCCATCCTATGACGTACATGCGCTGCTGTGGAAAAAGAAAGCCGCTTTGAGGTAAGCCTTCCTGTCACACACAATAGGGGACGACTGCTTCCGAGATAGGACCTTATGTTGCCGACGGCCTCGATCCGAATTCCGAATGTGTTGCGCCATCACACCGGGGGAGCCAGAGCTGTGACGGTTTCGGCTTCCACTGTTGGGGAAGCGCTCGAAGTGCTGTTTGAGCAACATTCATCGCTCCGTGACTCGTTAATTCCCAAGAGCGGAGACATTTTCGAGGCTGTGAATCTTTTTTTGAATGACACTGATATCGGTTCGGCGGATCGCTTAGACACGCAAGTCAACGACGGGGACAGCATCACGATCTTGCCGGCAATGGCGGGTGGCTGATCGCTGATATCAGTGGCGGACAATAGGCAGGGGCAGTTCACGGCAGTCTCGCCAGTGCGTTAAACGGGAAGTCTGCTTGGGGGCTTAGGGACCTTTCGGAACCACGACGCCCTTCAGGAACCCTGGATCGTGCGCTCGGAGTGCGTTGAATCCCGTGCCGAGGTCTTCGAGAGAATATTCGTGGGTGATCAGCCGATCCATAGGGAAGACGCCACGGGCTAACGCGGTCATGGCGCGAGCGTAGTCTGCCTGTTGGTCCGGCGAATAGTTCGGATGAGCTTGGTGAGCAATAAGCCCCTTGAGGGCAAAGTTGCGCAGGTTGTAGATGTCGGGCGAGTGATGAAACCCGGCCATCACAAGTTTTCCTTGCCCCGGACGCAACAGGTTAGTTGCGAGTTCAAGGCCACCGGGGTGTCCGGTAAGTTCCACGACGACGTCGCATCCCCCTCGGGTCATGTCCATCACTTGGTCGGTCGGATCTCCGGTGTTTCCCGTAGTTTCCGTGGCACCAAAGTCCCGCGCGACATCGAGTCGTGATGAAATCTGGTCGACCGCCAAGAGCGTATTTAGTCCGGCATGGCAGAGCGCGGATATGGTGAGCAGGCCCATGGCGCCACAGCCAACGACGGCGACATGATCACCAAATTGAGGGCTAGCAGCGCGCGCGATATTTGTAATGCAGAAAAGCGGCTCTCCCAGGGCATATTTGAGAGTGACGTTGTCGGGGACCTCGATGAGCTTCTCTGCATTGGCCACCGCATGGGTGGCGTAGGCCCCGGAAAATGCTCCGGTGACTCGATCACCTTCACGGAATTCGGTGACTCTGTGACCAACTGCAGCGATTGTCCCGCTCGGTTCATGTCCTAGAAACAGAGGCGCATTGTTGATCTCAGGACCGTTTTCGAAACTGGGAATCTCCGAACTACAGATCCCACAGACCTCGATAGCAACGATGACCTCCCCAGCTCCGGGTGAAAGGTTTGCATCACGCAATTCGAATGTTTCCGGCCCCGTGAGTGCCGCTTGTGTTGCTTTGATCATTATCTTGGGCTCCGCAGCCTAGGGATTTCTATCGGTTCAGGATGCTAATTAGCCTAGAGATGGAGCGTAGCTCGCGGTAGGGTGGTCGGGTAGTAGCAAGGAATGGAACGTAACGCGTGGCTTCTAATCTTGATGCCGTTCAACGACTCGTCTTCGCGGTCATTCATCACGATGATGCGGATACGGCCGGTCAGGCGTTGGTTGAAGCTGGCCATCGCGCGACACGCATCGATGCGCAGGGCGGATTCCTTCGTCGAGGAAACGCAGTATTTATGGTCGGCGTTGGTATTGAACAAGTCGATGATGTAATTGCAACGCTTCGAAGCGTTTCAACCCATGCGTCTGGGCAATCCGGAACTGGATCGGCCTATGGCATTGTCTTCGTAGTACCTGTGGATGCGTTTGATCGACTTTGAGTAGGTAGGTGGGTTTATGGAACTTGGGGATGTCGGTACCTACGACCAATTAGTCTTGGTCGTCGTTCAGGATAATGATGCCGGTGACTATACGACGGCTCTGAACGAGGATGGCTTCGCACACACTCGCATCTTGAGTGCTGGTGGATTCCTGAGAGCCACAAACGCCCTTTTTCTGATTGGGGTTTCGTCTGACCGTCTGGCAGACCTTCGGACGCTTACCTCAACAACCTGTACAACGCGGAATGAGCTCGTCACGGTGCCGTGGGTTGGTGAGCTTGATCTCTCGATGCCGGTTGAGGTCGAAGTGGGGGGTGCATCGATGTTTGTTCTTCCGCTTGACCGGGCTGAGCGGTTATAGCCGTTGGAGGAATTCCTGGTCGCTGGTTGCCCACCAATCCTTCATCTCGGCGGCTGATGAGAGTCCATCGTGTGCCACCACACGGGCGCCAAAGGTCCACGAGTCTCCGTCGTCGATGTGAAGCGGCTCGAACATCGTGGGGTTCAAGAGATTCGTTCCGTAGAAGCGAGCGAACACCGGTATCGGCGAAGAGTCTGGATGTGCCATTAATGCGATGCCGCACGTGTGCTCACCAATTGTTCCGCTGTTAGACACCCACTGAACAGGATTGCTGTTGATGGCATCCGGGCCCTGGCGACCTTCCGAATCCAGCATCTGTCCTCCATCGTCATAGTCAAGAGCGTCGATGGTCCGACAGCCGACCCAGGCGTGATTATCAATGGCCAGGTCGAGACTTCCATGTGAGGCGTAGAGCGTTGTCACGATGTCAAGCACGTGGGCCTGGCGCTCGCGTCGCACCACATGGCGGCGGGTTTCTGTCGCGATTACGGTGCCACGTTGGTCTCGCCACTCAAGGGTGAGATCGATGCTCGCAGAGATCTCGGTGGTCTCTGTGTGGGTTTCGATTGGCACGATCCACCCGGCGTCGGGAAGGTCGTGGAAAAAGTTCACCCCATTCATTTGTGCATGGCCGACCCACACTCCCTTGTGATGGGGAAAGTTGTGGGCGCCCATTTCGGTTACGGGATATCCGTCGGGGGTGTAGAACGGATGTATGCAGGGCCGCATGAGAAAGAGATCTTTAGCCGATCCTCCCAGGTTTAGTGCAAGGACTGTTCGGTCACCGTCACGAACCTTCAGCCGGTTATAGAACCGGGGATGTTGTTGTTCTATTCGCATGTGTAGATGCTGAGTGGGCGGCAACAATCTTTAGATTGTGCAGGGGGGTGAACTTCTCTCGAATGGTGCCACAGTCCACAGGGCGACGATCGTCACCATCGACGGAAATCCGATCCGCGTGGGCGGGCGGTAGCCTGAATGCGATTACGGTGCCAAGATGTCACTCTCATGGCTGTCCCAATCACCACCAACCAGACCGCTGCCGAATTGTTGAGCCGGCTTGTTGCGATCCCTAGCGTTACGTTAGGGGTCGACCAGGGAACAGGTGAGGCTGCGATGGCCGACGCCGTTGAGGAATTTGCGCGCTCGGCCGGTGCGAGTGTGACGCGTCAGGAAGTGTTGCCTGATCGGCCGAACGTGATCTGTACGGTGGCTGCCGATGCTCCAGGACCCCACCTGCTGCTGGAAGCTCACATGGATACCGTCGCACTGGGGCCGATGGTTGATGGCCATCGACCACGAATTGATGAGGCTGGCTTACTTCACGGGCGGGGCTCGTGCGATACGAAGGGGTCACTTGCAGCGATGCTGCTCGCGCTCGAGTGGGCGGCTGGTGTTGCGGACCCGCCTGGGCCGTTGACGCTACTGGCGGCGGTTGATGAGGAAACGGGTAGTGCTGGTGCCAAGGAATTCGGCGAATCGAATCACGGCGTTGATGCAGCCATCGTGGGCGAGCCAACCAGCTTGGATATCGTGCGGGTGCACCGTGGCGGAGGCCACTGGCGTGTTGTGACCCACGGTACGGCGGCGCACAGTTCCACCCCAGAGTTGGGTGACAACGCAATATTTCGTATGGCGGATGTCATTCAGGTTATTCGAGAGGAGTTTAGTCGGCGCCTTGCGGGCCGCTCGCACCCGCTCGCGGGTCAATCATCTTTTTCGGTCGGCCGTGTTTCTGGTGGCCGGTCGTTCAACATGGTTCCTGATCAGTGTGAACTGATCGTTGAGCGACGGCAGATCCCGGGTGAATCGGTGACCGATGTTGAGCACGAACTTGAAGAGGTGTTGGATGTCGCACGGGCGAGATATCCAGAGTTGCGGGTCGAAGTTGCCAACCCTGTCGTGTTTGCTGAAGTGCTGGATACACCCGAACACGCCTCTATTGTGCAGGCGGCCCAAGACGCCGCTACTGCGGTGCTGGGTGCTGCGAACGTTATTGGGGTGGCCTATGGATCGGACGCATCTATTCTGGCGAATGCAGGAATTCCCAGCGTGCTGTGTGGGCCTGGCGATATTGCTTATGCCCACACCGCTGATGAGGTTGTTCCGATTGTCGAGGTCGTTCAGGCTGCGGAGATCTACGCTCGGGCATGGATGGGCTTTGCGGGCGTTGTCACAGACGCTACGGCGTGATGTGTCGCTCCGCTAATCGAGCCTGCTTTCGAAGGGGTTGGTACTGATGAAGTTGAGCGTCGATGGGCTGACTGTTCGTGGGTACGAGCATGGTGACGCCCATCGAATTAGGGAACTGACGCTCGAGGGGTTTGATGGTGTAAGCATTGATCAAAATGCTGACCGGGTGCTCGGGATCGATTCCTCACCAGATTGGCAGACGCGTAAATGGCTGGCGGTGCAGCGAGAACTTGAGGATGCGCCTGACGACCATTTTGTGGCGGTTATAGAGGGTGATGTTGTGGGTTACATCACGACTCGCCCGGTGCAGGAAACTGGCGTTGGCCACATCCCCAATATGGCGGTCGATGCTCGGCTGAGACGTCGTGGGATTGGGTCCACGCTAATTGCCCGGGCGCTCAAACATCTCCGGGCCAACGGTATGCGTGTGGCAAAGATCGAGACGCTCCTACAAAACAAACAAGGACAGACCCTCTACCCAAGCTTTGGGTTCACCGAAATCGCTCGCCAGATTCACTATATGCAGCGTCTTGATCCCGACGAGAGTCCATAAGTTTTAGCCGTCACTCCAGTCAAAAAGACACCCGACGAGCGAAGGATCTGACGTAAAGAGAAGCTCGTAGGCGGTTTCATAGTCGTCTGGCATGATTCGGTGTGTGATCAGTGGAGCGACGGACAGCCGTCCTGAGGCCAGCATGGCCATCGCAGCGTCTACGTCACGGCGGGATGACCAGAGCGTCGGTATCGTCTCGGTTGTGGGATCGCCCTCTCGATCACGGGGCCGAATTGAGTCGTGGGCGCCAATGATCGTGAGGCCCTTCTTGTGGACATAGCGATAGAAGTTCACGTTGTCGGTCGTGCCTCGTGTGCTTGCGAGTAACACAACCCGAGCGAGGTGACCGGCCATCTCAAAGGCCGTGGTGATCGGGGCAGGGGACCCCGTGCACTCGATGACAACGGATGGCCCCCCTGGTGGTTCATCCGTGATTCGGTCTCGGCCTTCTGGTGACGTCACATCTAAGGGTTCCAAAGTGGTTGGGTCAACGGGTGTCAACCCCGTGATGGGCTCTACCAAATTCCGACGCACAGGATCGGTGTCAGCGACAAGTACCTGGGCCGCGCCGGCGGCATAGGCGTATTGTGCGGCTAACGATCCGATCAGGCCTGCGCCGATAACTAGGACTGTTTCACCAATCTCGATCCGGGCCTTTCGCACCCCCTGCAGGGTGATCTGTAGTAGTACGTGAAAGGCGGCGTCCTCGTCTGCTACTGCGTCATCGATGAGCCGGATCCGGTCAGCGGTGGTGCGGACAACAGAGGCATGACGTTCCTTGGTGAGGACCCGGCTTCCGACCGGAAGATCCACCCCATCTCCAACCGCCACAATATCCCCGACGCCGCTATACCCGACGTGTCGGGGCCAGCCACGTGCGGGTGTATTCGGCATATCGAGCAATGCGGCCCGTTCTGTACCAGGCGACATGGCGGTAAGGCGGTTCCAGACAAGAACTTCGCCAGGGCCAGGATTGTTGATGTCCTGTGTCGCTAGTTCAATTGAGCCGGCGGAATGTGAAACAAGATATCTGGATTCCATAGCAAGGGGCTCGTGGTCGCCGATGGACCGAGCGTGCCATAGATGGTCGCGGTGCGTACGATATGTACACGCGCCTTGTTTGGAGTTCCTATGCAAATCACCAAAGTGGAGCCACTGTTTCTGGATCGCTACCTGCTCGTTCAGGTTCACACAGACAATGGACTGGTAGGTGTGGGTGAATCTGGCGCGTGGGGTTTCTTGGAAGCTTCTGGCGCGGCTATTGAAAAAATGGGGCGATACCTCGTCGGCGAAGACCCACTTCGTATCGAGCACCACTGGCAGTACATGTACCGGTGGAGCGCATTTCGTGGGGCAGCGGTCATGGGAGCGCTCAGCGCGATCGATATTGCGTTATGGGACATTGCTGGCAAGTACTTTGAGGTTCCTGTGTACCAACTGTTGGGCGGTCGTGTCCGCGACCGCTGTCGTGTTTATTACCACGTGTTTGGGGATCAGCGAGACGCGTTGGTGCAGGGGGTGAGTGACGCGCGAGCCGCGGGCTATACCGCGGTTGGGCACCTTACGCCGTTCCTTGACGAGGAGCACGATGTTCCATATTTCAAGACACATGTGGACAAGATCACTGATGCCATCGAGGCGGTTCGGTTATATCGAGAAGCAGCGGGCGTTGAGGTTGATCTCTGTATCGAAATTCATCGTCGGATGACTCCGGCCGAGGCTGTCCAACTTGGTCGGGGTATTGAGAAGTACACACCATTCTTTTTTGAAGACCCGGTGACGCCAGACAATCTGGACGAGATGGCTTACGTGGCATCAAAGATCAACATCCCCATTGCGACCGGCGAACGGTACAGCTCGTTATGGGATTTTGATATGGCTCTTCGGCGTGATGCGGTGCAGTATGTGCGGCCGGATGTTTGTCTTGTCGGCGGTATATCCGGTGCGAAAAAGATCGCAGCTCTTGCCGAGGCGCGACATGTGGGTGTTGTCCCGCACAATCCGCTAAGCCCTGTCAGCACGGCGGCCTGTTTACAGATTGCAGCCTCGATCCCAAATTTTGCGCTGCAGGAACTTCCCCTAGGCGAGGATGTGCCGCCCAAGAGTGACATTGTGGATGGGGTGCACCCGCATGATGGGGAGGGATATATCCGTCTCACCGATCGACCTGGTATTGGCGTGACTATCAAGCCAGATGCTGCCGAAAAAGCGCCCTATCTCTACCGCGAGATTGACACACGGCTCGGACGCGACGGTGCGGTTGTTGACCAGTAAGTGCTTAGGCTGGGGATGACCGGTCGTCGAGTTCTGCGACACGATCTAGCGCTTCAGCCCAGACATCATCAGGGACCTGCTTGGTTGCTTCCTCAACGTTGGCTTCGATCTCGTAGACGGATGCTGCTCCAGTAAGGACGACATCGACATCGTCGGTCGCGAGAACAAATTGCATGTTTAGATGGCGCAGGTCGACATCCCGCTCCCGACACCACGTGTACCAGTCCAAGGCTCCCTGAATATCTTCGGGGCTATACCAATCCCGATAGGCTCGTATTTTCAACGCGATCATCGGGTCACCGTGTGCCAACAGGCCTTGCATTTGTGGTGAGCCCAGAATTACGCCGACCCCGTTCGCCTTGGCATGCTTCATCAGAGGTACAGCTGTTCGTCGGACCAGGTTGTAGTCGGCATACGGAAGAATGGCATCGACACGACCTGCGTCAATAGCCTCCCGGTGGAAGTTGAGATTGCGGACCCCGAGGCCGATTGCCCCTAGCCGTCCCTCGTTGCGAAGCGCATCCAGTGCGTCAAATCCATCGCCGTTGGCCATGACTGGTGCCATCTCGGGTGGGTCGTGAATGAGTACGAGATCAAACCGATCGCGACCAAGCAGGCGGGAGCTGTCGTCCAGGGACCAGCGAATATCCTCCGCTGTGTAACTGGACTTGCGCTCCGGATGTGATCCCACTTTTGTTGAGATTGTCAGGTCAGGCAGCTGGAGATCCTGGAGCGCCAGCCCGACGAATTCCTGGCTGCGTCCATAGAGAGGGGACGTGTCGAGGTGGCGAATACCAAGGGCGTAGGTTCGCTCGATGGTGTCACGTGCCTCGGCAGGGGTGATTGGATGGGCGAGTCCGCCCATGTGGGCGGCGCCCAGGGCAAGGCGAGTCGGCCGTAGGTCGGTATTACCAAGTTGCCGCTGATCAAGGGCACTCATGAGTTATACCCACCCATGGTCGACATGAATTGGATCGCCGGTCGCCTGGTATGACCAGTTCAAGCCAGATGGCAGAACAGTCTCGGTGTGTGTCATGGCGGATTCCTCGGCAGCCAATAGGATTTCTTGAATGTGGCGACCGTACTCGCCGGGTACCGGCGTTTCAATATTTTGTTCGATCGCCTGAGCAAAACGCGCCCATTCCAACCGCATGTTGTGTGGCCAGCTTTCAAACTCGACGGCTTCCCACGTGTCGTTTTGGCCGATCCATAAACCGCGGTCTTCGCCCCAGCCGACCCGTAGGCTCCCGTTGGCGCAGATAATCTGCGTGCTGTGATCAGGCCCTCCGTCGGCATACCCGACACTTACAACAACTCCCGCAAGGCCGTTCTTGTAGCGGATGAAAGCGGTCGCAGAATCGTCGCCGGCTTGGTAGTGCGCTCGCGTGCCGATAGCGGCGGATACCGACATGGCTTGGGAGCCCATAAACCAGGTGACACGATCTACAACGTGGACGCCATTGGATAGCCACATACCCCCGCCGTGGTACCGGCTCCGGTACTGTGGGCGCCGTTTGGCCACACCCCAGTTTTTTGACATGTAGCTGACGATGGTGATCAGGGGGCCAAGCTTGCCCGAATCGAGGATTTCTTTGGCTTTGATGTTCACGGGCATAAAGTGATTGGTGAGGCCGACCATAAGCTTCTTCCCGTTCGTGTGGGCGGCTGCAATCATGTCGTCGCATTGTTCAAGGCTAAGGGCCATGGGTTTTTCCACGAGGACATGCTTGCCCGCGTTCAGGGCGTCTACCGTCAGTCGGTGATGCAAGTGATGGCCGAGGACCACGCCTACCGCGTCAACGTCAGGGTCTTTGAGAAGTTCGGTGTGCGAGGAATAGCCCTTGGCAATGCCGTATTTCTGCATAAATGCGTCCCGCTGAGCGGGCAGAAGGTCGGCGCAGGCAACGACGGATACCCCATCAAGTTCGGCGATGGCATCACAGTGAGCTCGAGCAATACCGCCAAGGCCGATCATTCCTACTCGTAGCATGGATGGACTCACACGTGCACAGGTGGGTGGACCGTGCCAGTAAAACGCCTGAACGTCAATGACGAACCGGGGAGGATCGAGAGGAGCGCGTCCTCGCCTCAGTCCGGTACCCTGTTCGGCCCATGAGCACGCGAGTGGTTGGTGCCGGAACTTCTAATAGTTATGGTGGAAACGCAGGAGCTGTTTTGTGGTTTCGAGACGACACGTGGTTCGAGGGATGCCGATGATGTTGGTTATAGCTGTTCTGGCCGGCGGAGCATCGTGTTCTGGATCTGATTCGGATGCACCAGGACGGTACAACTTTCCAAAGGTAAAAGAGGGGCATCAGTACTTCATGAGTGAGAAGGACCGCGAGGCGTTACGACAACAGGCGAAGAAAGATGGTTAAGTCGCGTCCAGTGTGGTTGCTCGTTGCGCTGATAGTTAGGGTCGATGAAAGGCCTATCCATTGAGTGTGCTAGAGAAGTTCAGTCTTCAAGGAATGACAGCCCTGGTGACCGGTGCTGGAACAGGTATTGGGCGTGGCCTGGCTGTTGGCTTTGCTGAGGCGGGAGCTTCGGTCGCGATATGCGGACGGACCCCGTCCACATTGGATGAGACAGCCGCAGCGATTGAGGATGCCGGCGGTCGAGCACTTGCAATACCTGCTGACGTAACGCAGGTCGAGGATGTACAGCGGGTGATGGCCACGATTATTGAGACATGGGGCAGTCTCAATGTGGCTTGCAACAATGCGGGTGTGAACAACTGGGTTGACTCGGTGAACCTGTCTGAAGCGGACTGGGACTGGATATATGACACCAACACGAAGGGTGCTTTTTTCTGCACACAGGCTGAGGCACGGGTGATGATTGCGGCAGGTAGTGGGTCAATCATTAACTTGGCTTCGATGTCAGCGCACGTGACGAACCGGCCGCAGATGCAGGCCCACTACAATTCCTCCAAGGCGGCCCTTGTTCAACTCACGAAGTCGCTAGCAGCTGAATGGGCGCCCTTGGGTGTACGGGTAAACACCTTGAGCCCTGGGTATACCCGCACTGAAATGGCGGACGCGCCTCGCACGCGTGAGGCACAACCGATCTGGACTCGGGACACCCCGATGGGCCGCATGGCTGAAGTGGACGAGTTGCAAGGTGCAGCGGTTTTTCTTGCGTCTGACGCCTCGTCGTATGTAACGGGTCACGATCTCGTTGTAGATGGTGGTTTTACTGTTTGGTAGGCACTCCGCCGGATCCAGTTCGTTGAGCGAACGCTGGGCTGGCAGTATGGAGCGACGCGTGACGTCCCTAGGAATGCTGTCTCCGTCATGAAAATCGCTGATATTCAGTTCTTTACGTTCAATCCTGATTTTCGCAATCAACAGCTTGTGCGCATTGAATCAGATAATGGTTTTTCCAGGTTGGTAGAGGCCGGGCTGAGTACTAGGGATCTGGCTGTGGGGGTCGCGGTTGCTCATTTCCGGGATTTTCTCTTGGGCCAGGACCCGAGACGTATTGGTCGAATCTGGCAGGAGGTATACCGCAGCCAGTATTTTGAGGGTGGGCGTGTTCTTACGGCGGCAATGTCGGCTATCGATATCGCACTGCACGATCTCGTGGCCAAGAGTCTCAGTGTGCCCGTGTACCAGTTGCTGGGTGGTCGCCAACGGGATTTTGTGCCGTGTTTCGTTACGACGCAGGCGCAAAGCCTAGACGCGCTTATCGATGAGGTGAAGCGCTACGTTGACGATGGGTGGCAATGTATTCGTACGTCGGTCCAGGTTCCTGACAGCGCTGATATGCATTTCGACCCACGGGCATCATTGGCTGTGACGGCTGAATGGCATACCGAACTGCGTAAGGCGGTAGGGTCTGGCCCTGTGCTCGGGCCGGATTATCACCATCGGCTTTCAGTCGCAGAGGCGGCTTCTTATTGCCATCGAATGCCAGCTGGAACGATCGATTTTCTGGAGGAGCCAATTCGTGATGAAAGTCCGAATGCGTACGCCACGCTTCGATCTATGACGGATGTCCCATTCGCTATTGGGGAAGAGTTTTCCAGCAAGTGGCAGTTCGCGCCGTATATCGAGCAAGGACTCACCAACTTTGCCCGTCTGGATATTTGCAATGTGGGGGGGTTCACTGAGGCGATGAAGGTAGCTGGATGGTGTGAAACACACTACATCGACTTAATGCCACACAATCCGCTTGGACCAGTGTGTACAGCGGCCTCTGTTCATTTTGGTGCGGCGGTGCCTAACTTCAGCTGGCTTGAAGATCGGACCGAGGATCTTACTCAGGGATCAACCGACCAGGTGTTTCCGACGCGACCTGTGCTTGACGGTACCGGCTATCCCGTACTCGACACTCCAGGCCTTGGGGTTGATGTTGATCTCGAGGCGGTCCGTCAGCTTGCGGAGAGCCATTGGGAAGCTCCGCATTGGACGAGACCCGATGGGTCGGTCACGAACTGGTAGTAACTTGGGTCACCTTCCGATTCTAAAAGCGCTCTGGTGATGCTGGACGATATCTTCTTCTCGGATCTTCCTTCAAGGAAAGTCCTGAGCCGGGTGTTGCGACGCAATCCTCATCATGGAGGCTTGTGAGGTCGGGGGTGTCTGTGACCGGGGTTTGGTTAGACAACCGTGCCGCGGGCTGCGATGAAGAAACGGTCCGTCT
>CAZFVB010000031.1:0-17976 GCA_964522375.1 uncultured Chloroflexota bacterium | reverse complement strand
GCGTTTATGTCGGTTGTGCTTGTACGGTCGTATTCGCCAATCAGCGGCAGGATGTCTGCGCTCTCAGAAATGGCGACGTCAGGCATTTTTTTTCTAACGACCTCTGCAATGGATTTTTCGTGTTGATCATTGACGTACGCGTTGATCAAGCAGATCGCTACGGCTTCAATCTTGCTTGCGATTAACGCATCGATGGAGTGTTCAAGTTGACGCTGATCAAGGGGCTGTACAACGACGCCGTCGCTGGAGATTCGTTCCGATACACCTAATCGATGCTGCCGATCGACGAGAGGCTCGTAGCGAGACCATTGGAGATCGTAGAGGCGTGGATAACGCAGGCGGCCAATTTCCAGCACATCACGGAACCCTTTGGTCGTCAATAGACCTGTGCGAGGCCCACGACGTTCGAGGATCGCGTTTGTGGCCACGGTACTGGCATGCAGCAGGGTGCATATCCTGTCGAATTGTCCGTTGATACAGGCTTCGAGCCCGACCACGACACCTGTCTCAAAGGCCGACGGGGTCGAAAGTGTTTTATGCCGAGTCACGTGGCCGGTGTTGTCAATCGCGACCACGTCAGTAAATGTGCCGCCTACGTCGGCTGCCAGACGTAGGTCATGAGCGTCTGTGTCCATACGAGGCATGGGTGTTATTCGAGAGCCTTGGCGCTGTAGGTGCGGCTAATGTGACCGAGCGAGGGCGGTAGCGGCCATTTCAAGCGGCGGGCAACAGCGAAAAATGTGGCGCTGTTGCTACTGATGACTGGCAAGTTATACGTGTGCTCAATAGTTCGAATGACCTCAAGGGTCGCAAGATTTGTGCATGACAGGAAAATCGCCGTAGCTTGCGGGGGTGGAGGATGTGCTGCGATTAGCCCAAGCAGCGTGTGCGAGGTCACTGCAGCTATTTGTACGGCTTCCGCGATGCCAAGACCGTGAGCGCTGATTGTTTCAACCCCATGCTCTTCTAGGAATTGTGTTTCGTGGTGGGTGAGCTCATCTGGATATGGGGTGTAGAGAGCGATCTGTTCGGCTCCGATCGCACGCAAGCTTTCTATTACTGCACCAGAGGTTGTTACGGCGGGCGCATTGGCTGCGGCCTCAATTTGTTGGCGTAGCTGTTGTTCCCCGTCGATCCCTTGAACAAAGCTGCTCGCGGTGCACGCGAATACCAGCATGTCAATATTCGCGCTCCCAAGTTCGTCGGCGGCCCGATCGGCGTGGGCGAGCATTCGAAGTGAGTCTTCAACCCCGCATGTCGAATTTCGCATTCGAGCGGCGTGCACTGTTGTCGTGGTGGGCACGAGGTTCCAGAACTCTGGTTCGACGACTGTATTGACCGACGGCACGAGCAATCCGACTCGAGTCACTGTCTTTCCCTCCGAACGGATTTCCCGTCTCATCGTGAGCGTGGTGCTGTGTGAGTGTCAATAGCCACGGTGCGTGTTTCTGATTTAGATCGACGTTCACAGAACGTCGATCTAGGCTGAGGTTTCTTGCAGGACGGTGCCTTGCGAGGAGGTAGTAATGGAAACGCTTCGAATGGGTGTTGTCGGATGTGGTGCGATCGCGCAAATTCAACACCTGCCGCATCTCCGAGATGATCCCGAACGCTTCGAAATCCATGGGCTCTGCGACATTTCTCATCATGTGCTTGAGATGGTTGGACCGGACTACCAGGTTCCTCCATCGTCCCGATTTACAGAGATACGGGATCTACTTGCTAGTGATGTGGATGCTGTTCTTATCTGCTCGTCAGGTGCGCACGCACCTCAGGTGATCGCCGCTGCCCAAGCAGGTAAACATGTGATTGTCGAAAAGCCGGCCTGCGCCACGATGGATGAGGCCGAAGCGATGGTTTCCGCGTGTGACGCAGCAGGTGTTCGGTTGATGGTTGCGTACCCAAAACGACACGAGCCGAGCTTTGAATTTGCCTTGCCGCGTATTCGTGCCATGCGAGACATCCGTCTGGTTCAGGTAAATCATTTCCATCCGTCTAACCATCTGCACATGGCCGAATTTTCGTTTCACCGTGCGATAGATATCAGTCAGAAAGTGCTAGAGGAACGGCGCGTGTCAGACGCAATGCTTGTAGCGAAGGCTCTCGGTCTGAGCAGCGTTGACGACGCTCTGGTCCGGGCTTACCAAACTGTTAATGGAAGCCTGATCCACGATATTAGTGTGCTGCATGGCATATTCGGGATGCCTGATGCGGTCTTAGCGACGGAGATTTGGAAGGACGGTTGTGGGATCACCACAACGCTGCAGTATCCGGATGACGTGCGTGTGCTCATGACCTGGATTGACCTCCCCGACCTGTGGGCGTTTGAAGAGACCTTTGCTGTATATGCACGCGAGGAACGCGTGACCATTTCCTTTCCTACCGGGTTCAGCCGAGGGCTCCCAACTACGGTTATAGTCCAAGAGCCGGATGCTGACGGCACCCCTATGCGTCGAGAACTCTGCTGGCACGAGAATCCATTTAAGCGAGAACTCGAGCACTTTCATGGTGCCGTAACGATGGAAGGTCCCCTGCATACGCCTGGGGACGAACTGAAAGATCATTTGATGCTTGTACGGGAAATTGTCCGGGCATCTTTCGCGAAGAGGAGTGAACTGTGATGTTTCGTGTTTTCGACTCGCGTACTGACATTCAGAACCTAATCATTCGGCCGGACATTCGTGCACGATTTCTTCGAATGGAACCTGGCGAGGCCAACGTTGTGCATAGTCACGATCTTGGTGAGGAAATATTTCTTGTGTTGGAAGGTCAGGCCGAGTTTGAGATTGAAGGTCATTGCGAGATTCTGGGCCCGGGACAATTGTGTTTTGCTGCGCGGGATGAACTGCATTTGGTGCGTTGTGTCGGTGACCAGCCAATGACCATGTATCTGTCGGTAACTCCCCACATTGAACCCACCCACACGTGGTGGGGTGATGATGGGGCCAAGCTCTCGCCTCGCTATGGTGGTTCTACACGTGCAGAACGAGCGGAACGAACTGGTGAGTCACCAGCCATAACCGATCTAGCAGAACTGCATTTGGCAGCGGTCAAAGTCGTGGAGGAATCTTTTAGTCGTGCTGCGAGCGCTCAGCAGGATGGTGTCATGAAGCTATTGAAGGCGGTTGATGGTGATGATGCTGTTGCAACGAAGCAAGCGATTGACCAGATGTGGGAGGCGCTTTATCCAGCCTTTAGTGCTGTGCGAGACATGGCTGGTTCATGGAACGAGCTTGCGGTACATGCGGCATCGGAGGGCGAATAGCACTGCTCGAGGTGGGCGATGTGTTTCAGTCAGTTCCTGCTGCCCACGCGCCAAGAGCCATGTAACCGCCATCTACGTTCACCGACTCCCCGGTGATAAACGATGCTCCGTCACTGGCTAAGAACACGGCAGCGGACCCAATATCCTTGGGTGTGCCAATGCGGCACAGCGGGTGGGCGCTGCCCCACAACTGGAGGAGTGCTTCCTCATCGCCAAAGGCGCGGGCCGCTCCACGGGCCAAGGGTGTATCAATAGTGCCCGGATTGATGGCTACGACACGGATGTTGTCGTCTGAAAAATCAAGCGCCATGTTGCGAGTAAGGGACAAGCTGCCGCCCTTGCTAGCCGCGTAAGCTGGAACTAGCGGCTGGGACTGTAGGCCCTGAACGCTAGCGATGTTGATGATCGTTCCGCCGCCGCGAGCCCGGATATGTGGGATTGAAAACTTGGCCATCAGGAATTGGCCTTTGAGGTTGACGCCAATAATTCGATCCCAGGTTTCTTCATCCATTTGTTCGGCGTTCATATAGGAGGCTGTTGGTTGAATGCCCGCGTTATTGACGAGAACGTCGAGCGCTCCAAGAGATTCGATGGATTCATTGACCATCCGTTTCGCGTCATTCAGGACGCTTACGTCGCCAGTCACTGCAACTGCGCGGTGCCCATCGTTCTTTAGTTTGTCCGCGAACTGGTGAGCGGCGTCGCCATCAATGTCGGCCACGCTCACGGAGGCTCCTGATTCAGCAAAGGCTTGGCAAATTCCAGCTCCAATTCCAACGGCTCCTCCAGTAACAAGGACTACTCGGCCATCATGCATGTTCATATAGCCTCCGCGCTTACGTGCTGAACGGTGTAGCGTAGCTGTTGGACAGTGGTTTTCGAAATAGTAACGATGTGGTGGAACCCAATCGAACGTCAATGACCGACAGTGAAGTAATGAGCGTGGCTAGCTCAAATGTGCGTAACCGTATTTTGGGTGCGTTATTCATTGCGCGTGGTGTTATTGCTGCCGGCTATCTCGCAAGCTTCACGGTCCTTACGATCGTTGGTGCGTCATTAAGTGGAAATGCCGCATTGGCTGGAATTCCAGCTGCGCTTGTAATGGTGGGACGGGCGATAGGTCCGGTGCCTACGGCGCGTTTAATGGATTCTCGAGGTCGGCGTCCTGCATTTGTTGCTGGATATACAGTAGGAGCGTCAGGTGGCTTAATTGCCGGTGTGGCCGTTGCGACGGAATCGTATGTGCTGTTGCTGGTAGGGGCCTTTTTGTTGGGTGTGGCGAGGGCTAGCGGTGATATGTCGCGGTACGCGGCTGCTGAGATATTTCCGGTTGACCAACGTGGTCGGGTGATCGGCTTGATGGTTTTTGCGGCCACGGTCGGCGCGATTGGCGGACCGATACTGGTTCTTGCTACGGCAGTTCCTGCAGTTGCCCTGGGGCTTCCAGAATTTTCCGGGCCATGGTTCGCAACGTCAGGCATGCTCGTGCTGGCATCCGTGATTACATGGATGTTTGTCCGGCCGGATCCACGGGAGATTGCGGTTTCGGATGGGGCGTCTGATGAGCAGGGTGGTTTGGTGACCCATCGAATTTCGAAACTACTTGCCCAGCGTTCGATCCAACTCGGTGTGCTCGCGTTGCTGGTAGGTCAAGCGGCGATGACGCTCACAATGGTTGTGATTCCACTGCATATGCACGAGGGGCTTCATTCCACCGGGGCAATATCGATTGCAATGACATGTCATGTGGCCGGCATGATTGCTCTGTCTCCTCTCACGGGTCGTATGGTCGACGGTTTTGGTGCGTATCCTGTTGTACTCATGGGGGCCATCATGCTGATTCTTGCGAGCATATTGGCTTCTTTGGATTCGGGCTTGGGCGCTAGTCTCCTGGGCAGGTTCGTCTTTGGTTATGGATGGAACGCGTGCTACGTAGGTGGATCATCTTTATTGGCTACGGGGATGCCGATTGGTATTCGAGCACGATTGCAAGGGCGGATCGAATCGGTAACGGCCGTGGTTGGGGCGCTTAGCAGTGCTGTTTCTGGCCCACTGTTTGTAGGGGGCGCCGGTATGGGGTGGGTCGGAGTTTCCGGCGTAGTAGTAGCTGCCATGCTGGTTGTCGCCGTAGGATGGAAGAGAGGCTTGGTTCGTTCGACAGTCGAGCCGTGATTCGTCTCCATTTACAATGGGACGGACCTGTCGATGCTGCTGAGGCCATATGCCAACTCTATGGGGTCGAAATTACACGCGCGCTGACTTGATGAGGCGCATTGGCGACATTTCACAAATCGGCGGGGTTCGCTCATATCGCCTTGACGGTGGTTCTGGCGATGGGCTTCCTGTCGTGCAGGTTGATACTGGGGCCGGGCTTCGTTTCAATGTGGTGCCGGGTCGTGCGCTCGATATAACAGGGGCGTGGTACAACGATGTTCCGCTTGGATATCGAACTCCCACTGGCGAAGTAGATGGGGCTCGATATGAACCGGAAGATCAGGGGTGGATCAGGACGGCAGTTCTTGGACTCTTGGTAACTGGTGGTCTCGACAATGTAGGAAATCCTGCGGTCGAAGACGATCAAATCTTTGGTCTTCATGGACGCCTGTCTAATCTTGCTGCATCAAACGTATACGCGGATGGCGAGTGGAATGGTGATGAATATGAGATGTGGGTTCAAGGTCGCGTTCGACAGGCAGCTTTGTTTGGCGAGAACTTGGAGCTAAAGCGACGTGTTTCGACTTCGCTTGGGGCTACGTCTCTGCTGATTCATGATGAAGTAACTAACCTTGGGGCTCGGCCGGAGCCCGCATTGGTTCTCTATCACTTGAATCCAGGATATCCAATTCTTGATGAGGGCTCGCAACTACATGTCCGCAGTCAATCGCGTCGCCCGTACGACGACCATGCGGCCTCGCTTGAGGCTGATTGGCAAACCTATGGACCACCGACGCCAGGTTGGCAGCAGGCGGTGTGGATTCACGATGTGGAGCCTGGGCCTGATGGCCGTGTGCGGGTAGCGCTCATTAATCGTGCATTCGGTGAAGGCATAGGTCTTGGTATTGGGTATCGAAAGGATCAACTGCCCTATTTAAACCAGTGGAAGATGACCGGGGTTGGGGAATATGTAACTGGGATCGAGCCTGCCAATTGCACCGTGCTTGGACGCGAGCAAAATCGGGCTGATAACACCATGCACACGCTTCAACCAGGTGAGACCGTGGAATTCGAGGTTGAACTTTCTGTCTTGGAGGGATCAAAGGCGATCGACAAGTTTATTGCTCCGATCGGTGGCTGACATCAGTGCTCATGTCGAGTCGTTACGTGTGAGGTATTCCGATACTGATGCACAGGGGATTGCTCATCATTCAAGTTTCTTCCGGTGGTTGGAAGAGGCTCGTATAGGTTGGCTTGCCGCCATTGGTCACAACTATGAAGGGCTGACTGTGAGGGGCGTATTCATCCCGCTCACATCGTGCTCGTGCGCATTCAAAAGTCCTGTTTACGCAGGTGACCGGATCGATGTTCGGTTGGAACTGACTAGGCTGTCGCGTGCTACAGCTGGGTTTGATTACTGGATCACACGAAGTGGTTCATTGCTGGCCACTGCAACCACGACCCATGCTTTCGTGGATTCCAAAGGTCTATTGAGACGATTGTCTCGTGATGATCCGTTTTGGCTAAGCGCGAGCCCACTTGCACAGTAATTATTTCGTTACGATGCGTGTCAGCAACGATGGTCGAGCTCAACACCAATTTTTTCTATGACTCGTGACGAAAGCAAGTTGCGTTCTTTTACCGTTTTTCTTTCTGGGATTATCCAGGGTTCGTATACGGACGATGGGTTGCACGCTCAGGACTATCGTGACGCCTTACGGGAGGTCATTGCGGCTGTGCATCCTGAGGCTGAGGTGATTTGCCCTGTTGAGTTGAATCCCGATTCTTCTGAATATGACGAAGCGGTGTCGCGGGCAGCGTTTATTGAAGAGATTGAGCTCGCTGCTTCATCTGACGTGACGGTTGCGTATGCCCCGGTTGCCACGATGGGTACTGCGGTAGAGATGTATCGAGCTTATACCGCCGGTGCGTTGGTCTACACGATTTCTCCTATGGCGCGGAATTGGGCTGTACGGTTTCTTTCGACAGAAGTTTTTGCTGATTTATCGGAATTTGAGATGTTCGTGCAGGAGGGTGGTATCGGTCGTGCTGTCCTCAACAAGCAACATAAGAACGGGTCCAGTTTCTAGCCAGTAAGAGCTAATTTGTACTGAAGTGTGTTCGGACGATGTGATCTAAAAGGTCTTGAGTGCACGCGGCGCAAAATATGATTCGGGAATCATGTTCTTCCTGGCCAAGCTTGAGTAACTGGGCGTTGTCACTAGCAAATCTCATGCTGCACAAGTTCTGACAGGAGATGCGTCCGTATGAGGTTTCGATGTTGTCGTGGCGCTTGGGAGAGGGTAATTCCAGAACATGACCGAACGCGTTTGTTGCAAGCCGCCGCAGTGCTAATCGACGGTCTTCGGGGTCACCGATTGAACGGATACGGTGTACAGAGAGCGCTGTGGCAAGGTCGCTTTTGTAGCTCGAGAGTACATGTGGATCTTTGTTTGGTGTGATGTTGTACTCGTGGTCATCGCGGAGGTCTTGCTCCACAATCGCCACGTCATAGTGGGGTGACGCTTGTTGCCATGGCTCACGCTCAACGGTTTTAAGGAATGTAGGAGCGACTATTTGTCCGGTTTCTACGTCCAGACTTTGTTCTACATACCAGAGAGTGCTCCAGTACGGTGATCCTTGGGGCACGTTAGGTATTACCCAGGTGCCGAACGGTCGAAGCTGCGACCGACTGATGTTGAAGCCTGCTCTTTGACCGAGCACGGCGGACACATCCTGTATATGAGCGACAGTCGAAACAACTGTTTCGGCTTCCCAAGGCTGAACACCTGGTGTCCATTGGAAAGATATTGACTTCATTAACAGAAAACGTTCAGAGCAATAATCATGTGTGATTATCGCCCGAACCAAGTTGTATGCCTAACGGCCTCACGCTCGTCCATACTATAGGCCTAGAGGCGGTCTTTAGGATTTTGATGAATTCGGAATTTTCAGATCGAGCAGTGGTAGTTGAGATAGGAGTCCACACTCGGATTGGGATCTATGTGCCGAGCTCGGACGACTATCGTTTTTTCGCGCTGGGATCAGCTCCGTCATCTCTGGAAGCACCGGATTTTGATCTGACAATTGGCTATAAGGCTGCGATCGCGGATGCGGTGGCCAATGCGGGCTGCTACGCCTTTCGCACAATCACAGCTGATGACGGTTTCCCGGTTTCGGTTGTTACTGGCGAAGCCCTGTCTCGCGGTCCAACGGCATTTCTTATGGGAAACCTTGTTGCCCGAGATTTGGAAGCATTAGCTAGCAACGTTGCGTTGTCGGGATTTGAGGAAGTCGGACGTGCTACGACTTCCGTTCGGGATTTTCGTGAACGGGTTGATGGTCCAGCGGCTATTGACGTTATTGCTTCCCATAAACCTGATTTGATCATTGTCTCGCTCACGGATGACTCGGAAGGTGATGGAATCGAGTATCTGGCGGATCTGCTAGTGGAGGGGTTGGCAGGTAGAGAGTCTCATTACATACCGCGCATTTTGCTTCTCTATGGTGGAGTTGTTCCGCCAGCAGCTCTGGACCGAGTCGAAATGGTTTTCCCAACCCATGTGCACAGGATCTCTGGCGGAACTCCCAATCAACCTATGGATCTGCAGATGCCTACAACGGCTCTTGAGGAAGAGGCAAAACACCTTCATCAAGACATTTTTGATGGTCGTGTGATTCCGGAGGCACTTTCGACATCTCCTCATATGTCTCGCGCGGTTGGTCTTGGTGCGGCTACTGATCAATTAGCCAAAAGTCAGGGTCTTGATGTGACCGTGATCGCTTGTGACCACAGCGATGTCACCGTTGTCGTGGCGCATGGGGGCACTACTAAATTGGCACAGTTCGCCGCGGGAGATTCTGACCATCGACCATTTTATGTGGGCTTCCATACACCCATTGATCGAGTTGCCCGGTGGATACCTGATGGTTTGTTGCCGCAGGCCATGCATTCATATGTGGTTAACCAGACCTCGCATCCAACGGCGATTCCTTCTACAACTTCTGAGCTAATGCTTAGCCACGCTGTTTGGACCGTGGGCGCTCGCGGTGCGTTGACACACCCAGATGATGGGCGTCGGTTGATCAAGGATGGCTCGGTAGACCTCGCGGTGCTTACCGGTGAAGTCACAAAATATATTGGCCGTCCAATCCAGGCTGCGCTTCTAATGATCAATAGTCTTGAGACTTGGGGGATTACCCAGCTTGCCCTTGATTCTGCGAGTGCTCTTGCAATGAGCGGGTGTTTGCTTGAAACGGGTATCCCTGTGGCTATCGAGTCTTCGTTGATACACCTTGGTTCGTGCGTGGCCGTACGTGGTCAGGCGAATGTCGGGGAGACGGCGGTAGCCGTGGAAGTCCATCCTGAGGGTTTTCCTGCAATTGAGCGCGAAGTCGGTGCTGGCTCCATGGACGTGATTCAGTGGGAGGCGGGTGTTGACGCCGAAATTCGTATTTGGCCGAGTGCCAAGTTTGACGCTGGACTTGGCTATGGACGACCAATACGAGTTCGTTCGAAACTAGTGTCTGGAAGTGTGGGGCTTGTGATTGATGCGCGAGGACGACCACTTGAGTGGCCAGAAGATGCTGACGAACGTAAGGCTCGGATTGAGCAGTGGTATCGAAGTTTGAACGCGTATGCCCCGGCATGAATTCGAATACGACTGATTGGGTTGCATGATGAAAGATGGGATATCTCGAGTAGTTGCTTGTGGACGGCTGCGTCGGAGGCACAGTCTCCCCTTCCCTGGAAAAATCCTTGTTGATGTTGGGGATACGGTTGAAGTCGGACAGATGTGGTGTCGAGGTCGTATGCGAAGTGGTGTGGTGGTTGTTGATCTTTGTCGGATGCTCGGTGTGTCTCCTGAGGAAGCGAGGCGGATGGTTGTTGTTGGGGTGGGTGTGACAGTTGATGAAGGAACTGTTTTGGCAGATGAGCCTAAGAGGATTCGATCGACTCGACAGTGGATAGCACCTTTCCGAGGGTCGATTAGTGAAGTCAGTAATAGTGCCGTTGCCGTATTTGTACGTGACACGCGAGAAATGGCTCTTTACTGCCGACTAGCGGGCACGGTCGTAAGTGTCGAGTCAGGCGTAGGCATTGTGGTGGAGGGACGAGGGGTGGCGATTGCCGCGTCGCTTGGTGGAGGAGGCCGGGCGTACGGACCCATTAGATTCTTAGAGGCAGGTGAGCAGCATGCGAATGGGGACGACTCTCACACCGGGTCGATTCTCGTCACACCTGAACCGTTGCGGCCCGAATGGGTAAAGAGGGCTCTAGAAGTTGATTGCTCGGCTATTGTGGCGCCTTCAGTGTCATTGGATCTAGCGTCTAGTTTAGGAATAGTTCCCACAATATCCGGGATGGTTCTTAGTCCTGAAAATATTGAGACGATACCGGTTCCTATCGTCTTGACCGAAGGGCTGGGTATTGCTCGAATGCCGCGAGTCTTACAGGATATGTTTCGGGCTTCCGACGGCGAGCTTGCTTCAGTTTCAGGTAGTCAGCGACCCGGGGATTCGGAGGTGATGCTTTCGGAGGCTGCTGCTGATAGGGTCTCGAAATCGTCACGGGATGGTATTTCTGTCCGTGTTTCGGTAGGGCTAGAGGCTGGGACGGAGGGGAAAATTGCTGATGGCCAGCCACAATTGGGCCGTTCACAATCTGGTGTTAACACTCCGCATGCACGACTCCGAAAAGTTGAGGGTGGCACTCTTTTGAGTCCTATAGCTAACCTCGAGTTACTTGAATAATCTTGACGGTAGGCTTCTGAGTGTCGGAGACCGTGTTACATGCGGTCCGGCGCGTCAATCCCGAGAAGTTCAAGGCCGTTGGCAAAGGTTTGCCGAACGGCTCCAATTAGTGACAACCGTTGAACGGTGAGTACTTTATCTTCAGTTACAACTCGATGTTTGTTGTAGTACGAGTGAAATGTTCGGGCAAGGCTCAATAGGTAGTGGGTGAGTCGATGGGGTTCACGATGCATTCCAGCGTCAACCAGGATTTCCGGAAATGCGAGAAGCAGTCTTACTAATGCCCCATCGTCTTTTGTGAGCCTGTTTTTGTTGATCGATTTCTCAGGGGCCGGAATGTTTGTTGCGGTTCTTTCGATGCCGGCGCAACGTGCATGCGCCATTTGAATGTAATAAATGGGGTTTTCAGAGTCTTCGCGCTTCGCTAATTCCAGGTCAAATTCCATTTGGCTGTCCATGGCTTTTGACAAGAAGAAATAACGAGTTGCGGCAGGGCCAACCTCATCCAAAAGCTGTCGTAACGTGACGAATTTGCCGCTTCGTTTTCCTTGTCGTCCAAGTTCTCCATCTATTCGAATCCCTACCATTTGTGTCAGTAGGATTTCGAGCTTGGAAGCATCACTGTCTACTCCAAGCGCAGCCATTGCTGCTTTGACGCGAGGTACGTGTCCATGGTGATCAGCGCCCCATATATCTATCACGTGGTCAAAATTCCGTCGTTCAAGTTTGTCTAGGTGGTAGGCAATATCAGCAGCAAAGTAGGTCGGATCGCCACGGGATCTGACGAGGACATTTTCTCGGTCGTTGACACCGTCGCCCCCAACAAACCAGACAGCGCCGTCACGACGTGTCACATGGCCGCCTTTTTCCAGCGATTCAAGGACGGTTTCAATATCGCCTCGGTCTCGCATTGATTTTTCTGAAAACCAACTGTTGATCTCGATGTTTAGATCTTTGAGATCACGTCCGATCTCATTCAAAGCTATTCCGACGGCTCGTGCCTCAAATTCGGACGGTTGCGTAGGTTTTTCGTCATTCAGCCATCGGTCATTATCTTCGTCTGCGATTTGCGCTGCCCATCCGGAAATGTAGTCCCCAAGGTATCCGTCAGTCGGGAACGGCGCCTCGTGACCGAGAGCTGCTGCGTAGTGGTGGTATACGCTCAAACCGAGCAATTCAACTTGATAGCCGGCATCATTCACGTAGTACTCGCCGGTCACCTCATAGCCGATTGCACGCAATATTCTGGTTAGTGCGTCGCCTACGACACCTCCGCGCCCTGCCCCTGCGGTAAGCGGGCCAGTTGGGTTTGCGCTTACGAATTCGACTTGAACCCGAAGCCCCTCACCGATGCTTGTATGGCCGAAGCTAGGACCTGCCTGATGAATCTCGGGGAGCTGATTGATGACCCACTCGTCTTTGAGCCACAGATTAATGAACCCCGGTCCGGCAACTTCGGCGGTGCGCACCGAAGGGGAATGGGGCAAATGCTTCACGATCGCGTCAGCGATATCCCTGGGAGCTGCACCGAGCACACGTGCGAGTCGCATCGGTTCAGAACTCGAGTAGTCGGCGAGATCGTCCTCACGTCGTTCGACAGCAAAGGTCACCGATGGCGACTTGGCGATGTCACCAGCGGCTTGTGCGGCGCTGAGTCCTTCAGCTAATAATGCCGAGAGGTCACTACGAATCATAGGGTGAAAGGTGGAGCAACGGCGCCAGAACGATGGCGCGGCCTAGAGGAGATTATAACGATGCTTCTGGACCGGCGGGCATCCGGAACGGTTTCGGCTCGATGTCTCTGTGTTGGTAGCTGGCCAAGAAGTTGGTAGGTCATCTGCATGTGGTCACGACCCACATGGTCTGGAGCTATCTTCCCCAGTCTCTGGGATAACGAAAGTCACGGTCGATGGTTCTGTGGGATAGCTTGGCAATAACTGGTAGACGGCGCTTGAACTGAGATGTCTCAATTCGACGCAGCACGTTATTTACGATTGCCGAGTCGTACCCATCGGAAGCAAGGTCATCAGCTGTGAACTGTTCGTCAATTAGGAGGTAGAGCACCTGATCCGCGAGTTCGTAGTCAAAACCGAGCTCATCTTCATCCGACTGACCTTCCCAAAGGTCGGCGCTAGGGGCTTTTTCAAGGATTGCTTCCGGTATATCGAGAGCTTCTGAGAGTGCTCGCACTTGTGTTTTATAGAGATCGCCGATTGGATTGACAGCACTTGCCATGTCGCCATGCTGGGTTCCGTACCCCAGCAGCAGTTCGGTTTTGTTGCTTGTGCCTACGACAAGTCCACCAAAGGATTCTGATTGATCGTAAAGGGCGGTCATGCGAGTCCGGGCCATGACGTTACCCCGTCGCAAGTCCGAGGGCTTGTCGTTCAGTTGATCAGTGATTCCATCAACCGCTGGTGAAATATCGATGAGGACTGATGCGATGTTCAGCTGACGCACAAGTGTCTCGGCATCGCCGCGACTGGCGGGATTGCTGGTTCGGTAGGGCATGAGTACGGCGAGTACAGAGTTACTGCCAAGTGCTCGAACGGCTAACGTACAGCTAAGTGCCGAATCGATACCCCCTGATAAAGCTACCACCGCTCGATTAATGCCAAACTTCCCGATTTCGTCTCGGATGAAGCCCTCGAGGACACGTGTTACCAGGGCTGGATCAAGCTGCAGGCCTCTTGTGGCTCTTGCCTGCAGTTGTTGCTTACTCGACATCTAGTCGGTGTCGCTCGGCAGAAATTCGTGTGAACTCTCGTCCATTTAGTGCCACATTTTCGTCGCGACGGAGTGGCAGACGTGTTCGTTGCCTCCGGAGCATGCTGTCCTCGAGCGTTGCCACTACGAGGGCTTCTTCGAAATCGGGTGCGCGGATTAAGCTTTCGCCGTCAGGTCCAATTACTTCCGATCCACCCCAAAAATTTATCCCGTCTTCATAGCCAACCCGGTTGCAATGCGCCACGAAACAGACGTGCAATTGGGCATACATTCGATTCAAGGTGTGCCATGTTTCCGACGATCCCAGCTCGGGTGTCCCACCAGCGATGCCACGACCGGGGCTGCTGGATAGGCCGTAGATGATATCGGCCCCATCGGATGCAGCGATGCTTGCGGTACTTGGATGCCAAAGATCTTCGCAGATCAACATTGCTTGACGACCAATGGGGGTGGTGAAGGCACGTACCGTGCTTCCGGCAGCTAAGTCTCTGGCTTCGTCAAAGAGACCGTAGGTGACGAGGTAGATTTTGTGGTGGATGTGCTTCCAGTTCCCTTTGTGCAGGTATCCGGCAGCTGGGACAAACCTGTGATCCGCGGTTTCTTCTATGAAGCCGACGACAATGTCAATGTCCATGCTGGCTTCGCGCAGTGGTTTTAAGCGGTCGTCATCTCGAGGGACAGCCACGTCTGTGACCAGGTCACTGAGGAAATAGCCCGTTAGCGACTGCTCGGGAAACATGACGACGTCTGCGTCTTCATCGCAAGCACGTCGTACGTATTCAAGATGAAGATCGAGGTTTCGTTCCAGGTCACCTAGCGACGGGCCAATCTGGGCAATGGCCAGGCGGATGTTTTTCACGGTGCCTCGCCGTCTTGGGGATTACCCAAGTTTAGCTTCGCGGATAGACCACCTGCGAGGAATTACTAATCATCTATCAGGGTTAGTCGCCAGATGATCATTAACTTGTTTTCGCTTTATGAGTTGGCTGATTTTCTGAACGCTGTCTGCATAGCAAAAACGGTTACAAGCATCCCTGCGAATCCGACGAGAAATACGCTGGAATCATATGCAGTAACAAAGTCTTTTGGAATAGGTCCCTCTGCGGTTCCTAAAATGTGCTTGAATCCGTCTACGAACCATACGATCCCCCATATTAGAGCCGACACCCTGGCCCAAATTGGGAGCACGTTCCTCCAGTTGAAGGCCAGCATTCCTACTACCCATAAGCCGATGATAATGTTTTGTCCCCAACCACTCTCGACGGTTATGCCACCAGCGTTTAACTGGGTGATCATCTGAATGACTACTGCAATGGTAGCTACATTAGTTATGAATGGGGCTCCGGGAAGGGCTTGTTCTTCAGGGACCATTCTTCCTGTTATTTGTATTAATGTGGCAAAAGGCAGCAACGAGAGCACAGGGATTAGCCACCAGTATCCGGTAGCCTCGTCTCCAATTAGGCCGCCTATCCAGAGCGGAAAAGTCACAATCCAACTGACCATAACCAGCCAGGAGACCACCACACCTAATTTCTTTTGGGCTGTAGTTAGCGGCAACTTAATTCTCTCCTGGGGACAGTGGCTCTTGAAGAGCAGCCTTAGTGTAAATTCTTTGAATCTTCTGGTAAATGTTTACCGGGTGATTAGATGAGGCTCTGGGCCGTTCAGGAAAATATGGGTGCGTCACCCTGAATTGGGTCTGCAAGCACCCAACTGTGCACTACTAACTAACCGCTACATAATGTTCGTGTTGTCACGATCCTCTAACGAGCCAAACGTAAAATGCTTCTTGGTTGACGTACGGCAGTGGTGCGAAAGATCCGGTAGTGAGAAATCGATTTAACGGACTGACTAGGGCTTCAGTTTTTGTGGTGATCCTTGCTGTTGTTTTGGGCTCGGCTGGGGGCGCGATAACTGGATTTTTTGCAGGGCGAGTGAGCACCTCGGTGAATGAAAGCATCGTATTGCCGGATGGTGTGGTGCGTGCTCCCCTCGATTCGTACGCGGACCTGATAGAGGAAATCCTACCGGCGGTGGTGACAATAGAGTCGCGACGGAGCCGGTTCGGGAGGCCGTCAGGGTCTATAGGGACGGGGTTCTTTTACCGGCAGGATGGGCATGTTCTTACCAATTCCCATGTGTTGCCTAGAGGGTCTGAAAGCCAAGTTGGTGTGGCGCTATCTGATGGTCGACGGCTGAATGCGACGATTGTAGGTCGCGACATCTGGGGTGATGTGGCCGTGCTTAAAGTTGAAGGGGGACCATTTCCGGTCGTTGAGATTGGCGATAGTCAAAGTCTCCGGCTCGGGGAGATTGTCTTGGCAATTGGGAGCCCTCTTAACCTGCGAAATTCGGTGTCTATGGGCATTGTGAGCGGCGTTGATCGTACATTTCCACATCCGGTCGATACTGCGAATGGTTCTCTTAACATTCCGTTGCGCGGCATGATTCAGACTGATGCAGCTGTTAATCGGGGTAATAGTGGCGGGCCACTTGTGACGCAGGATGGTCGTGTTGTTGGCATAACCACTGCCGCACGTGGGGATGCGTCAAACCTCGGTTTTGCTTTGGCCATTTCGGGTGTGACCCAGCGGCTCTTAGAACTCGAGTCAACGGGTACTGTAGCCTGGGGGTTTCTTGGTGTGAGCTACCAGGTTATTGATCCCGAGTTGGAGCGTTTTGAGGGGTCGCCGTTTCCATACGCTGCGGTGATTGGCCGGGTGTTTTCTGACTCAACCGCGCATGACGCAGGTCTTTTGGCTGGGGATGTGATCTTGGCGATTAACGATCAAATGCTCACTAAAACCTTTAGCTTGGCTGACGGGATTGACGCTGTGTCGGTCGGTGATGTGGTTCGATTTCGAGTGCAGCGTCAAGGGGACACTCTCGATCTCGTCGCAGCTCTTCGTGCACGACCTGCAGTGGTTGACTCTGCAGCAGTGTGATTGCGAGGCGACACTGACAGGAATGGCTTGGTTTTTTGATGTCCAGACGATGTCCGGGTCTTTAATTCCATTGATTGAGATGCATATTGGTAGTTGACGGTGTTCTGGTGGGTTCCCTAAAGTTTTTGTTAATAGTTGCTGGCGCTTGGTTTTTTAGAGATCTAAACGGCGCTCGCGTTACCTAAGTTGTTTCGTTTCTCAACCGGAGTGATTGCATGCGAAAGCTGATTCTTAGTGTCAGTGTCGCTGTGCTTGTCTTTGTTCTTGCGGCGCCTGTGCGGGCTGTGGAATGTACCGGTATTGCGCTTAACAACGGATGTCTATTCACCGTGACGGGTGGAGACACGTCTGATCCCAACGATGGTTACGCGGTGACAAACGAGGGTGGGGTGCCCATCTGGGATTTTTTCCGGCAGCAGCCTGTTTCTGCGGTTGGTTACCCGATTAGCCAGCGCTGGGTCGATGGTCCGTTTACGTTGCAGGCCTTTCAGAAGGTGATCCTCCAATGGTCATCGACCGACAGAAAGATGAATTGGTTCAATACGCTAGATGAACTAAATAAGAGTTTTCCGTCAGCGAATATCGGCAATGTACCGCGCCATCAGAATTTGCCCGGTGATGCGGGCCAAAGTTTCGAAGTCGTTAAGCAAAACCATCTCGATATCCTGAACGCCAACCCCAAGATTAAGGCTGCCTTTTTGGGGGAATCTGACTGGCTGAATCTCTATGGCCTTCCTATCAGTTATGAAGCTCGAACGGTCAGTGGAAACCCACAGGGCCTGCAACTCTTACGGGCGCAGCGGGTGGTATTTGAGGTGTGGAATGTGGATGCGCCCGGAACTGCAAGAGGTGTTGTGGGGCGACAGAATGTTCCCGATACCATCAAGAAACTAACGAATGTAATTATTCCGGACACTGCTGAGCTACCAATTACACAAGCTCAGGCGACGTCTTCGGGGGGTACAGCGGTGGCTACGGCTGTCCCCGTTGCTACAGTGAATCCGACCCCCACGCCCATTCCACCCACCCCGGTCCCCACCCCGGTGGCTACGCCAGCCCCGAGTGCGACTATTCCGGGCCCCCGGGTCCTGGCGCAGGGCCTGCAGGGCTACGGGATCCAGGGGGAATTTC
>CAZFVB010000030.1:0-18217 GCA_964522375.1 uncultured Chloroflexota bacterium | reverse complement strand
GACTTAGCATCTGGAGGATTGCCCCGTCTAGACCAGTGGCGGTAGCGGTGAAAATTCCAAGTGTTACGAAACCCATATGACTCACACTGGAATAGGCCACCAGTTTTTTGAGGTCCGGTTGAACCATGGCCACGAGGGCTCCATAGATAATTGCCGCGAGCGATAGGACGATCATTAGGCCACGCGTTTCGTCCACCGCGTCAGGGGTCATGGGTAGAACAAAGCGTAGGAATCCATAGGCGCCCATCTTCAGCAGAACACCAGCTAGGACCATGCTTCCGGCAGTAGGGGCTTCGACGTGTGCGTCAGGAAGCCATGTGTGGAAGGGGAACATGGGTACCTTGATTGCGAACGCGAAGAAAAACGCGACAAACACCCACCGCTGCAATACCCGTGACGCATCAGCCATTTCTGCTGGGATGGCCTCAATGTCGAATGTTCCGGTGTACAGACGCAGGGCAAGGATTGCCACCAGCATGAGGACGCTGCCGGCAAACGTATACAAGAAAAACTTAATCGTGGCGTAAATGCGTCGTTCGTGACCCCATATCCCGATGAGCAGATACATGGGGATAAGAACAAGTTCCCAGAAGACGTAGAAGAGGATGAAGTCCAGGGCGATGAACACCCCAAGCATGGCGGTTTGTAGGACTATCAATGAAGCGAAGAACTCCCGTTCACGCCGATGAATAGTGAGCCACCCTGCTCCCACGACCAGTGGACCCAAGATGCCTGTCAACAGCACCATCAAGACGGATATTCCATCGACCCCAAGCTTGTAGGAAATCCCAAGTGCAGGGATCCAGTCGGCTGATTCCACGAACTGATAACCAGATGCCTGTCGATCAAATCTGATAGTGATAAGGATCGTGATTGCTGCTTGCAGCACAGTGGCTCCAAGCGCTCCAAGCGCGATCGCATTACGATTCTTGGCTAGAAGGACAAGAGGAAGTCCTACGAGTAGCGGGAGCCAAAGGCCGAGGGAAAGAAATGGAAAATTAAGGGCAGCTTCGCCGGTTGTCATGCCACTCATCGGAACAGCACCAGGCCACCAATTGTGAGCACCATGCCTATCACCATTAACAATGCGTAGTTTTGGGCCTGGCCTGTCTGTATGCGTCGGACCTGACCACTAAGCGTTTGAGTCAGGCTTCCAAGACCATTTACGATTCCATCTACGACTGCGACGTCAAATCCCCATGAGATAAAGGCCAGCGCTTTTGTTAGGGCGACGGTAAACCTGTCACCGAGATGATCCATATACCATTTTTGTTTAAACAGCGTTTCGGCTCCTGGCAGGAGGGTGCGGGCAGTCAACGGAATGCGCAGGCCTTTCCCGTAGGCACCAAATGCGATGAGCAAACCGCTACCAGCTACAAGTGTCGAAATTAGCGCCAGGACAAGCGTGTTGGGATGTTCGGCGCCTTCTAGGTGAATGATTCCGGCGGTCTCTTTAAGGTAACCGTGAATAAGCCCCTTTTCTGGAGGGATGCCGAGTAGTGCACCAGCTCCGGTAGCTCCTATTGTCAGAACAAGTAGGGGAACTGTCATGATCCACGGTGACTCGTGAGCATGGGCATGTAGTTCGGGATTACGCGGAGTTCCATGAAAGGTCTTAAAGATCATTCGGAATGTGTAGGCGGCGGTCATTATTGAAACGGCCAGCCCGGCTACATAGAAGAGCCAATAGATCGAAGCCCCGTGGAAGGCTGATAGTGCGGATCCAGCAGGCGCAGTGGCTTTAACGTAGGTCACTGCAAGCACTTCATCTTTGCTCCAGAAACCGGCGAGCGGAAAGATTGCCGCGAGCGCGAGCCCGCCTAATAGGAATGTCGTATATGTGAGGGGAAGTTTTCGCCAGAGGCCTCCCATTTGTCGCATGTCTTGCTCATCTTGCAACGCATGAATCACGCTTCCCGAACCGAGGAACAAGAGGGCCTTAAAGAAGGCGTGAGTTGCGAGATGAAAGATGGCGACGGTGTAGGCGCCGGAACCTATCGCTAGAAACATTAGTCCGAGCTGACTGACGGTGGAATATGCCAGTACGCGCTTAATATCAGTTTGGACCAACGCGATTGTCGCGGCCATAAACGCGGTGAACGTTCCTATGGCGGCTATTACGAGCAGGGCTTGCGGTGCGGCCGTGTATAGGGGGTTTAGACGAACGACTAGGTACACACCGGCTGTCACCATGGTGGCGGCGTGAATGAGAGCACTGACAGGCGTAGGCCCTTCCATGGCGTCAGGGAGCCAAATATGTAGCGGGAATTGGGCGGATTTCCCCATTGCTCCGACAAAGAGAAGTAAGGCAATAGCCGTGAGCATGCGTTGATCAGCACTTCCAAGATTTTCAAAGATTTCTCGATACCGAACGGTTCCAAATTCGTGGAAGGCCAAGATGATTCCAATGGCAAAGCCAAAGTCTCCAACGCGATTCACGAGGAAGGCCTTGGTGGCTGCAGCGTTCGCGCTGTCTCGTTGATACCAGTAACCGATCAGGAGATAGGAGCATAGGCCCACCATTTCCCAGAACACGAAGAGCTGGAGCAAGTTGTCAGAGATAACCAGCATGATCATGCTGAACACGAACAGGGGGATCCATGTAAAGAAGCGGGATTGGTTGGCGTCGTGCGACATATAACCTGTTGCGTACATGGAGACTAGGGTGCTGACCCCGGTTACCACAAGGAGCATTACCACGGTCAGCTCATCCGTCAGAAAGGCGATTTCGACGTTAAACCCGCCACTCGCGATCCATCGGTAGAGCACAAACTCTTCAGTAGTGCGTGTGTCGAGGCTGATCCACAGAAGCACGGTGGCGATGAATGAGCCGAAAATGAGGCCTGTTGAGAGCCACCCATAGCCTTGGTTGTTATTTCGCCCCGAACTTCGAAGGAGACCGTTCAACGCAAACGCGATAAGAGGTAGTAGTGGAATGATCCACGGAGCGTCTACCACAGGTCGCGCTGCTTTGTTTGATGGGTCAGGTTATCCATTAAGGCTGTCCAATTGGTCGACGTTGGTTACTGGGTATACGCGGCTGAGCGCGACAAGGATCGCGAGCCCAATGGCTACTTCGGCTGCTGCGACGGTCAGCGAAAAAACCACCAGTACATACCCGGCCTGATCGTCAAGATATTTCGAAAACGCTGCCAGGGTGACATTTGCTCCTTGTAGCATGAGCTCGATCGACATCAGCATGACGATCGCGTTTCGACGAATGAGCACTCCCAATGCGCCTATTGAAAACAGGAGCGCACCAATGATCAGAAATCCGTTCAGCGTCATTGGGCGGACCGTTCAAGATTGGCAGTTGGTTCAGTGCTCGTTTCTGAGTCCTCTATTCGACGTGCCAAAACAATAGCTCCGATGGTTGCTGCGGTTAACATAATGCTTGCCATCAGGAAGGGTAGCGTGTAGTTGGTAAAGAGCATTTTGGCTAAGGCTTCCGTGCTTCCACCTAATTCGGAAACCGTGCTTGGAGGGTAGAAACCTTTTATCGATTCATCGATTGAAGGGGTACCGAGGGCTATTACGACGGTCTCGATCGCTAGCAGGATCGCCACGGGGATACCCAGCCACATTTGGCGATGTGTGACACGGGAATTGGGGAGATGCCGCATGTCCAGCATCATTAGTGTGAACAAGAACAGCACTACGATTGCCCCGGCGTAGATTGCGATCTGGGCGACTGCCAAGAATCCAGAGCCCAGAATCACGAACAGCCCGGCCACGTGGAAGATCACGATCACCAGCGATATGGCGGCGTGAACAGGATTCCGTAGCGAGATCATGGTAAGACCAGCGGCGACTGACGCGAAGGCGAGGTACCAGAAGGCGACTGTATTTAGGATATTGTCAGCCACGTTCGAACCAATTGGCGATTGTGGCGCCCGGGCCAATGTTTTGTTGTTCTTCTTCTCGATAGGACTGGTCGTGTTCAAATATGTCGATCATTTTGTGCCCGTCTATGACAAGGTCTCTGCGGTCCTCGGTAACAAGATGGAAATTATGTGTTCGCTGTAGAGCATCAACAGGGCAGGCTTCAATACAGAAGTAGCAGAACACGCAGCGGCCGACATCAAAGAGGTAGCGGTCGACAAAGCGTGTACCGTCGTTGTTCTCGTGTGTGTCAACGCGAATCACGTCATTAGGGCAGGCGGTCTCACATAGACCGCATCCCACACACGTCATTCCCCCGGTGACCTCGTCGCGCCGCATGCCAACTTGGCCACGAAAGCGGTAAGCGATGTCCCGGACTTCTTCTGGGTACATCACCGTGGCTGGTTTTCGCCGACCAACCATAAGGACGGTTTTCAAACCTTTGAGTACACCGGATCCTAGTGGCACTTGGGCTAGCTCCAGACGATCCGTAGGCCAGCGGCGGCAATTAAGTTCACCACGCCGATCGGGATCAGAATTTTCCAGCAGAAGTTCATCAACTGGTCGTATCGGAACCGAGGAAGTGTTGCTCGGAACAGGAAGAATAGAAAAACGAATGTCAGGGTTTTGAGCAGGAACCAGAAGACACTTGTGAGTCCCTCTGCGCCTGGAATTGTCCAGCCGTGCCAGCCTCCGAAAAAGAGCGTGGTAATGACTGCGGACATGAGCAGAATGTTGGCATATTCAGCCATAAAGAAGAACGCCCATCGCATACCCGAAAACTCAACGTGGAAACCTGCGACCAACTCGGTTTCGGCTTCCGGAAGATCAAAGGGAGCCCGATTTGTTTCAGCCACAGCTGCGAATAGGAAAAGAAGAAACCCAACGAATTGTGGAACTACAAACCAAAGGCCCTTTTGGGCGTCCACAATGTCAACGAGGCTCAGGGTGCCGCTATAAAGCACCACCGCGAGGACGCCGAGCCCCATGACAAGTTCATAGCTGATCAGTTGCGCGGTGGCACGTAGTGCACCGAAGTGAGCATACTTGCTGTTTGAGGCCCATCCCGCCATGACGACCCCATACGCCCCAAGGGATCCCATTGCCAAGAAATATAGTACTCCGACGTTGTGATCGGCGATCCAGAGCCCAACGCTTCGACCGAACTCTACCTTAGGCCCGAAAGGCACGATCGCCCATGCGGCCATGGCCGGCATGACCATGATGATGGGAGCAAACCAAAAGATCCCTTTGTCGGATCCGGCAGGCATCATGTCTTCCTTGATACCAAGCTTCAATCCATCTGCTGCGGTTTGAAGCCATCCGCTCCAGCCAACTCGGTTTGGGCCATAACGAGACTGCAAACGACCCAAGATCTGGCGTTCGGCAAGCACAAGCACTAGTGGGGCGAGGGCGAACAAAAGAAAAACTGCCAACACCTTAGTTATTAGGATGAGCCAGGACCAGAAATCCACGACTAGCCTTTACTCACGCGGACGACGGCACCGTCGGGCGCGCGTGGGTCAAGTTGGCGTGCTGGGGCTTCAAGAAAACGGTCGGGCAAGCTGACAACGCCTTGAGGTACACGTGCCGAGACAAGGGCTTTCAAGTTCACTTCACCAGCTGTGGATGCTAGGCGTACTGGATCCCCGTGGCTGATTGATAGCCTTTCGGCATCGTCAGGATTCAATTCAGCAACAGCCTCGGGCAGCATTGTCTGCAAGCTTGGAGCGTGGCGGCCTGCGACGCCAGCGGTGTACAGGTGTTGCTCAGTAGTCAAGACAAAACTGTTTTTGTCGTCTAGCGGAACTGATGCGCCATTGACCGGTACTGACGAACCCGAGCCTTGGATTGATGGCGAGACCCAAAGATCATGAAGTTCCTTGCTGATTGGTTCGTGGCTGCGCCATCCAAAGTCGGTGCCCATTGCCGCAGCTATCCGGGCGACGATTTCCCAATCAGGTCGTGATTCGCCAACAGGAGGTATCGCAGGTTCGATCCGGCCTAGCCGTCCTTCAAAGTTCGTAAAGTGCCCGCCTTTTTCAGCGAAGGATGTCCCTGGAAGTACAACATCCGCGGCTTCGGCCGTGGCATTCATGAATATGTCTTGCACGATGACCAGGTCGGCGCCGAGCAACGCTGCACTTGTTTCGGCGCTGTTCAGGGCGCCACCGACCACATCTTCACCCATCACATAAAGGGCCTTGATCGGCCCGGAAATGAATTCATTAAAACTGAGGCCTGGCGTGGAGCTAATCGCAACATTCCAGGCGGCGCCGACGTCATCACGGGCCTGCTGGTCTTCAATCGATCGAGCGCCTGGCAGTAGGTCAGGCGCCATGCCTACCTGAAAGGTGCCGACGGAATTTACACGTTCAGCAAGAGGAAACAGTCGGACATCATTTCGCGACAACGCGAAGTTGGCTGCAGCTTGTGCGATTCGACCTGCTCGATCGAGCGTCCAGAGTCCTGTATCCCAGACCACGGCAACTGACCCGGCCTCGCTGACTAATCCTTGGATTTCTTCGAAAGAAGCAGAGTTAAGACCAGTAAGTGATTCGATTTCAGAGGAGTGGGTCCCAGCAAGAGCACTGAGAAGTGTTGCTTCTGACGTGGGGCGAATTCTCTCGGCGACGGTTGCATATTTATCCAGGCCACTGGCAAGCCGGGTTGCGACCACAAGTGTTCGGCCGTCGTCTCGGGCTGCTTGCTTGATATGAGCACCGAGTACGTTGTGAGTGTGGCCGATATCCGCACCAATGACGAGAATCAAGTCCGATTCGAGCAACTCGCTCTGTGTATGTGGCCCTGTGGAGCTTCCAAGAACGGCGCGGAGCGTACGGGCGGTCGCGTGCATCCCGCTGTCTTGGCTGTACACATTCGGGGTGCCGAGAACTGCACGGGCAAATCTTTGTAGAGCGTAGTTGTCTTCGTTAGTTGTGTTTGGCGAACCCACTACCCCAACTGATTCAGGGCCATGGGCATCGAGAACGTTTCGCAAGCCTTGGGACACGACGTCTATCGCATCACTCCAGGTCGTTGGTTGCAAGACACCGCCACGGCGGACCATGGGCTGGGTGATTCGTTTTTCACTATTAACAAAGGAGTGTCCAAAAAATCCCTTGGCGCATAAAAGCCCACGACCAGGCTCCTCAAGGCCGTTGGTTCGAGTACGTACCACGTCACCGTGACGTGACTCGACAAGTAGCGAACAACCCACTGAGCAATGGGGGCAGGTGGATGCCACCTTTTCGGTTTGCCAACTTCTAGCCGAGTGTTTAAACGGTTTACTGAGCAGGGCGCCTACCGGGCATGTCTCGATACACATACCACAACGTTCACAGTCCATGAAGTCATGCTGTGCCGGCGCGATAAAGGTTCCTGCTGCACGTTCCACAAAATCGAGAGCGTGGACACCAATTTGTTCATCACAAATCCGAACGCAACGACCGCACAAGATGCATCGATTGTGGTTAAGGAGAATAACCTCGTTGAGCACTTCTTCTGGGTGTGCCTTGGAGACGGTCTCGTACGGACTTTGATGAATCTGCTGGTCGAACACTTCGTCTTGCAGTTCACATGTTCCAGCTTGATCGCAGTATGGACAGTCCAGGGGATGGTGTTGTAGTTGGAGTTCGATGACGTGTCGTCGCACATCACGAATGGAATCACTATTGGTCACCACCGTCATACCCTCAGCAGCCGGCGTGGTGCATGAAGCTGTTGGCCGAGGCGGTCCGGGTTGGACTTCGACCACACACATTCGACATGCGCCATATGGTTTGAGGCGAGGGTCTGTGCATAACGTCGGAATGTCGATTCCTAGTGATTCGCAGGCTTGCAATACCGTCGAGCCCGCAGGGACCTGAACTTCATGGCCATCGACGGTAAGTGTGATGGGCTCGGCGGTCATCGGTCGACCTCGCCAAGAACAATATCCACACTCCCAATAATTGCTACGACATCGGCAATTAAGGTGCCCACGCTGATTTCTTCGATGATGCTGAGGTTCACGAATGATGGGGAGCGGACATGGCAGCGGTAAGGCATGCCCGATCCATCACTCACGAAGTAATAACCAAGTTCACCCTTGGGATTCTCGATGCCAAAGTAGGCCTCTCCGGGTTCCGGTTGAACACCATGCATGACGAGTTTGAAGTGGTTAATCATTGCTTCCATGTCGACAGGTACCCGACTGATGTCTGGTGGGACAATTTCGGGCCTATCGACGTTAGAAGCTGAATCAAGAGGTAAATCACGTATAGCGTCGACGCATTGCTGGATGATTCGACACGATTGATACATTTCGTTGAGACGGACCAGGTATCTGGCGTAAACATCTCCTTCGGAAAACACTGGAACTTCGAAATCCACTAGATCGTAGGCAGCGTATGGTTGGGTTTTTCGGAGGTCCCATGCCACACCTGAGCCACGCAGCACCGGCCCAGTTAAGCCGAAGCTAAAGCATTGTTCTTTTGTCACCACACCTACATCTCGAGTCCGCTCCATAAAAATCTCATTTTCAGTTACGAGCTCGTCTATTTCGTGGAGCGTGTAGCCGTCTAGAAAATCTGTAACGTTGTCTAGCCACTGATCGCCAACGTCATGTGGTCCCGTCCCACCAACCCGCATAAACGAGGTTGTCATGCGTGCGCCACACGCTTGTTCAAACAGATGCAATATTTTTTCTCGTTCTCGAAGTGAGTAAAGGAAAGCTGACATTGCCCCGATATCCAGCGCGTGGGTTCCAATCCATATGTGGTGCGAGGCGAGTCGCGAAAGCTCTGCCACAGCGGTTCGAAGGTATCGTGCGCGTAAAGGAATGTCGTCTGTGATTCCCATAAGCTTTTCGATAGCCATCAAATAACCCATGTTGTTAGAGGGGCCTGCCGTATAGTCCATTCGATCGGTGAGCGTGATGCCGCCTCGATAGTCGTGGGTCTCGATCAGTTTCTCGACGCCTCTGTGCAGGTAACCCATGTCGGCTTCACAGGCACGAACGACCTCTCCGTCCAACTCGATTAACAGGCGTAGCACTCCATGTGTACTTGGATGCTGTGGTCCCATGTTGAGCAACATGCGGTTTTCACCGACATGTTCTACATCAACCGGAAGCCCGGTCTTGCCTGCGTCTATCGTCATCCCTCAGAGTTCCTATCAACACCACTCCAGAAGTCATCTGGATCGAGCTCGCCGAACAGGTCGTTACGATGGGCATCTTCAGGGAAGTTGGGCCCCTCGACGGGGTATTCCTTTCGCAATGGATGCCCCTCATATTCCTGCGGAAGCAATATTCGTTTCAAATTGGGGTGACCTCGAAAGTCAATGCCAAAAAGATCGTAAACCTCACGCTCGAGATAGTTGGCGGACGCAAAGGTCCGAGTAGCCGAGTCCACTCCCTCACCGTCGGCGAGACGTGTGTTGACTCGTGCGTACAGGTTTTTTGAGAGAGATCGAAATTGCCAGACCACTTCGAACTCCCGGCCTTCGTCTAGTGGCCAGTGAACCGCAGTAATGTCAATCAGTTGCTCGAAGCTAAGCTCTGAATCGGTTCTTAGAGCGTCGAACAGTGTCGGCCACGCATTGGGTGTAACTGCAACGACTGCGTCGCCGTGGTCAACCCGGCCTTTCTCATAGGAAGGGCCCGCAAGGTGCTCAATTCGGGACACAATTTCTTTGGGGGACAGGGTGGCAGTGGTCGCTGGATGAAGCATCGACTACCGATTCCAGTCCAGAGCGCCTTTGCGCCATTCGTAAACAAACGCTACTGCCAACACCGCCAGGAACACGCAGCCAGACGCGAACAGTGACACCTGATCACTGATCATATTGAAGTACAGCGCCCATGGATAAAAGAACAGGAGTTCTACGTCGAATATCAGGAAAGTGACGGCGACCAAGTAGAACCGAACGTTATATCTACCACGACTGTCGTGGAGGGGAACCATACCGGACTCGTACGCTTCAACTTTGGCATCGAATTTCCGGCGCGGCTTTAAAGCCATTGTTCCGATAAGGCTGCCGACGGCGAACAGGAACGCTACGGCCATGAGAATCACTACTGCTATCCAGCTAGGCATATGTACTTTCCGTCCCCCTCATGACAGACAGCACTATCTACAGATATTGATGATATCTCTGACTTGGTGAACGAATTCACAAAGTCGCCTAATGATACGTGGCGGCTGAGATGGTTGCGAATCGTCTATGTTGGCGCGGTGTCCTTAAGGCCATGGATCGTGTAGGACAGATATTCGACCTCCATCGCAAGGTCAACATTTGAGAGTTTGACGTGTTGAGGCACACGAATGTGAGTAGGTGAAAAATTCAGAATGGCGCGGGCTCCGGCGTCTACGACCTGATTGACGACAAGCTGGGCATTCTCAGCAGGCACGGCGACAATGACCATGTCGATTTGTTCGCCGGAAATCAGGGTGTACATGTCGTGTGTGTGCCGAAGCGTGATCCCGCTAATCGTTTTTCCTACCAACTCGGGCCGAATATCGAAAGCTGCTACGACGTTGAATCCATGATTTTTGAATCCGCCGTACGAGAGAAGCGCACGACCTAAATTTCCGACGCCAATCAATGCCATGCGCCAGTTTTGATCAACTCCAAGAATTGAGGCGAGATGCTGGCGTAGTTGAGCTATGTCATATCCAACTCCACGCTTTCCGAATGAACCAAAATATGTGAGGTCACGTCGAACTTGCGCGGCGGTGAATCCCGTCTGGTCGGCTAAGTCTCCTGAGGAGGTGCTGGTCTCGCCAAGAGCGTCGAGACTGCCAAGAACTCTAAAGTAGATCGACAAGCGACGAATTGTGGTGGGTGGTGCCACTGTTTTGTTTCGACGTTGTGCCATCGTGTCGGTTGGCTGGAAGTAAGGGGCATGTTTGGGGACCCCCTGACAGCTCTAACCTATCATGCAACTTTTTTTGATTAGGCGTGACCGGTTGAGGTTGACGTTTAGTCGTCCCCCACTAAGCTCGACGTTCGATGCTGTAGTTTTAAGAGGGCCGTTACGAACATTTTCAATCAGTTGCCGCGACAGGCGGCTGCGGCGCGTGTAGGTGTCGATGTCGGTGGAACATTCACTGATTTTGTCGTCGATACCGGCACGAACATTTCGACATTTAAGATCTCGAGTAGCCCAGGGAACCCGGCCGACGCCGTAATTGAAGGACTGAAGCGGATCGGGATTGAACCGAGTACTACGGTTGTGCACGGATCGACGGTTGCCACAAACGCCGTTCTTGAACGTCGAGGGGCCCGTACGGTGTTGGTAACTACAACGGGCTTTCGCGATGTTCTTGAAATTGGCAGGCAGCAACGTTCGGAGTTGTACGCGATTAGTCCGAGTCGGCCCCCTGTGTTGATTGACCGGAAGTTGCGGTTAGAGGTCGACGAGCGTGTCGGTGCCGACGGAACTGTTCTACACACCCTGGATCCTGCGTCACTGGAAAAATTGGTTAGGCGGGTTCGTCGCTTAAAGCCGGAGGCAGCGGCTGTTTGTTTGCTGTTCAGTTTTCTTCGTCCGTCACATGAACGAACAGTTCGGGCCGCGTTGAGAAAAGCCGGTGTTCGGTGGGTTTCAATTTCTTCCGAGGTTTTGCCGGAACACCGAGAGTATGAACGCAGCAGCACCACTGCTGTAGACGCTTACGTAGGTCCTGTAATGGGCAGATATATCGGCCGACTTGAGAGGGCTATTAAGGGTCGGCTCTGGATAGTTCAATCCAATGGGGGTGTTTTGAAGGCGGCTGAGGCTGTTAAAGCTCCAGTCCAGTCGGTTCTCAGTGGTCCAGCAGCAGGTGTGGAGGGTGCCCGTACGTTCGCAGTCCGGTCCGGGTTTGATCATATTGTGACGCTTGATATGGGCGGGACATCTACCGACGTCGCCATTTGTCCTGGGCAGCCGTTGCAGCGACGAGATGCTGAGATTGGTGGTCTTCCGATAGCTATTCCGATGACCGACATCCATACGGTAGGTGCAGGCGGAGGGTCGATCGCAGGGGTTGATGATGCCGGGAGCCTTCGGGTAGGTCCACAAAGCGCTGGAGCTGAACCAGGACCAGCAGCATATGGTCGGGGAGGAACGGAACCGACCGTGACGGACGCGAATGTTGTCCTCGGTCGGATCTCGGGTGTCAACGACCTTGCCGATGATGTCGAGATTGATCAGGCAGCCGCGGCTCGAGCCATGGATCGATTACTCTCCGCGCGGTCGCCAACGACGGAGAAACGGAGGCGGGCTGCGGCGACCGTGGTTGATGTTGCGAACGCGCACATGGAGAGAGCTCTTCGCGTGAGCACGCTGGAACGCGGCTATGATCCGCGTGATTTTGTCTTGGTGGCATTCGGTGGAGCCGGTCCGTTGCATGGGTGCGATCTGGCTGATCGGCTCCAAATGTCGCGTGTGCTTGTTCCTCGATACCCCGGGGTGTTGTCCGCGCTGGGGGCGCTGAGTGGTGAGCATCGACGGGAGTATGCGGCCACTTTATTGCGACCGGCGAAACCACAGAGCCTGGCGGTGTTGCGTAAGGCTTTCGAGCGACTCGAGCGAAATGCCCGGCGAGATTTTCTCCGGACCGGACGACCCAAGATGAATCGATCTCTCGAGCTTCGGTACGTTGGACAGTCTTTTGAGCTGGGAGTGCCCATTGTCGGCGATGACCTGATCTCTGCGGTGAAGGCATTTCATCAGCGGCATCAGGATCGTTTTGCGCACAGCCGGCCGGACGCTGATGTGGAAATGGTGGTTGCTCGATTGGCGGCAACAGTACCGCAGGCCGAACTTCCTTTCACTGGTGCGCCAGGCTCAAAGCGTAAGCCCGGGTTCACTCGAATCCAGGTTGTGGCGGGTGGCTCGGAGTTGAACGCTCGTGCCTTCGTGCGGGACACGCTTCCTATAGGATTTCGAGCTCGAGGTCCTGTTGTGATCGAGCAGGATGACGCGACTACCTGGGTTCCGCCCGGTTGGCGAGTTCAAGTGGACGGGCAGGCGGCGCTTATCTTGGACCGGCATCAAAAGAACCGTCTGTAATTAATGTTGCCATCGGCTGATGAAGGTGTATTTACAATTCGTCCATGCGGCCACTAATCGAAATATCTGATCTCACAAAGTCCTATGGGAGCTTGCAGGCGGTTCGCGGTGTTTCGTTTGCTGTAGCTAAGGGAGAGATTTTTGGGATGCTCGGGCCAAATGGTGCGGGCAAAACCACGACGGTTGAAATCATTGAGGGGCTCCGTGAGCGTGATGGAGGTCGGGTCAGAGTCTTTGGTCTTGACCCTTCTAAAGCGGGACCGGAAATCAAGAGTCGGACTGGCGTCCAGCTTCAACAGGTTGCTCTTTATCCCAGACTTCGGGTGGGAGAGGTGATTCGTCTGTTCGCCTCGTTTTATGAGCGACAGGCGGACCCTGATGAGCTAATCAGTCTTTTGGGCTTGGAAGAGCGGCGTAATGCGCGGGTTGGGGAGCTTTCTGGAGGGCAGGCTCAGCGACTTTCGGTTGCTCTCGCGGTTGTCAACGTTCCGGAATTATTACTTTTAGATGAGCCGTCAACTGGTATGGACCCGCAGGCGCGGCGAAACCTCTGGGATGTGATTCGTGGCTTTAAGGCTGACGGCATGACGATTGTGCTAACCACGCACTATATGGAAGAAGCTGAGCGGCTATGTGATCGTGTTGCCGTAATGGATCATGGCAAGATCATCGCGCTTGACACCCCCCGAAGCTTGGTTCACGAACACTTTGAGCAAGATGCAATCGAGTTTTCTTCAACAATGGATTGGTCAATTAGTGAGCTCAGGGGCTTGGATTCCGTGTCTAGCGCGACTGCCCAAGGGTCGGAGTACAACCTTTTCAGCACCAACGTTCCTGGCACGATGGGCGACCTGCTCAGGTTGTCAGACTCGAAGGGTTTGCGGATTGAAGGTATGCGCGTTCGACACGCGACGCTTGAAGATGTGTTCTTAAAGCTGACTGGAAGGACGTTGCGGGATTGAATAGCTTCGTTCAACTTGTTCTGACGAATTTCCGAGAGTTTGTACGCGATCGCCAAGCCTTGTTTTGGACGATTGCGTTTCCCATAGTATTCGTTGGGATTTTTGGAATTGTGCTTGGTGGGGGTGATGATGGGGCGAGTTACGACATTGGCTTAGTAATCGAGGATGACTCGCAGGAAGCCACAGTGCTCGCGGCTATCCTGGAGGGATTCGATGCGTTTGAGATTACCCGTGGTTTGGCCGTTGATGAAATGTCGCAATTACAAGAAGGCGAGCGAAGCGCTGTTGTCCAGGTCCCCCGAGGGTTTGGTTCGGCGCTTAGAACAGGCACTCCACAACCGTTGCAAATCCACTATGACGCATCGCAGTTGACGACGCAGCAGGTAATTATTCCCGTGTTGCTTCGGGCGCTTGATGTTGCTGATCGATCGATAACCCAGACCCGTCCGGTTGTCACGGCTGAGCTTCGAACCCTGCAAGCCGAACGGTTGGGATATGTTGACTTCGTCATGCCGGGACTTATTGCGATGAGTGTGATGAATGCCGGCGTATTCGGGGCGATTCAGATGGTTTCCTTGCGTGAACGGCGAGTCGTGCGTCGACTCTCTGCTACACCGTTATCTGTTTGGAAATTGGTCGGCGCTGACATGGCGTTCAAGGTGGTAGTGCTTTTGGTTTCGACCGCAATTCTTATCGTGACGGCGGTGTTGGTTGCGCAGGTCAAGATCAAGATCGAGAACCTTCCATCTTTGGCCGCTATCGTGGTTTTGGGAGGGTCAGCTTTTCTTGCAATCGGATTCTTTCTTGGGGCTTTTGCTAAGACTGAGCAGGGTTTTTTCGCAATTGCTCAGATCGTTACATTTCCCATGTTGTTTTTGTCAGGAGTTTTTTTTCCATTGGACGGTATGCCGGATTGGATTCGCCCGTTGATCACTGCTTTGCCGCTCACGTATTTAACTGATGCGGTGCGGCAGTTGATGGTGGGAGGAGCTCCGATTAATGCCATGAGTATTAATGTCGCGGTTCTCGCGGTCTTCCTAATAGGGTTTCTTGGGTTAGCGGGACGCTTTTTCAAATACGAGTAGACCGGTGTAAGTCATGGAAGATCCCAGGGAAGGGAGTAGGTCTTCACATACGTCATTGCTTTCATCGCCTCGATGATGCCTTCCTTGATGCCTAAGCCGGAGGCCTTGATGCCTCCGAAGGGGGTCCACTCGAGGCGGTAACTGGGGGCTTCGTTCACGTTTACGGTCCCTGTTGCCAGCTCCGTAATCACTCGTTGGATTGAGGGCCAATGGTTGCTCACCACGCCGGCCGATAGACCATAGGGCGTGTCGTTGGCGAGTCTGAGTGCCTCGTCAAGGGTTTCGAAACGAATAATAGGTGCCACGGGTCCGAACGTCTCCTCGGCTACGAGGGGATCGCTGTTCGAGACGCGGTCCAGCACGGTAGGGGCGAACAAGGAGCCGCGGCGCTTGTTTCCCACCAAGACGACAGCACCGGCTTGTACGGTATCGGCGATACGAGCCTCGATGGTCCGTGCGGCCTGTTCGTCGATGACCGTGGCCACATCGGTCGCGGGATCGTACGGATCTCCCCACTGCAGATTGCCGGCTTGCTCCGCGAGGTGCGCGGCGTAGGCATCAGCTACAGACTCGTGAACAAGGATCCGGCGAATGGCGGTACAGCGCTGTCCCGAGTTCTTGAAGATACCTGCCATGGTGATCTGCACGGCTTCCTTCACGTCGGCATCCTCGAGGACGAGCAGGGGCGAACTGCCACCCATTTCCAGGACGAGCCGTTTGTATCCAGCGCGAGAGGCTATGTCGTGGCCCACTGCGGTGCTGCCGGTGAAAGTTACCAGGTCGATCAGCTTGTGCGTCACCATCAGCGGCGTGATTTCATGTGTGGGTCCGCTGACGACGTTCAGAGCATGGGGCGGCAGACCGCAGTCGATCGCCAGCTGCGCAAGGTAATAAGCTGACAGCGGTGTTTTTGAAGAAGGCTTCAGCACTACGCTGTTGTTTGTGGCGATCGCGGGCGCCACCTTGTGGGCTACTTGGTTCATGGGGTGATTGAAGGGGGTGATGGCGGAGATGAGTTCGAGAGGGTATCTGGACGTGTAGATCCGTCGACTCTTCCCGTGAACGGAGATATCGCAAGGAAAGATCTCCGAGTCGTCGTCGAGCGATTTGATGGCAGCGAAGCGCAGAACGTCGAATACGCGATCGGCCTCATACTGGCTGTCCTTGAGACAGAGCCCCGACTCGTCCGTGATGAGGCGGCTCACCTCCTCGCGTCGACTTGCCACGCTCTCGGCCATGCGGTTGAGGATCACGTGGCGCTCGTGCCGAGACAGTTGGATTGTCGCGGCGTGAGTCTCGCGCAGGATGTCTTCCAGCTGCTCGGGACCGATCGAGGAGACACGCCCTACCCTCTCTCCCGTATATGGACTCAAGACGTTAAGCCACTTGGATCCCTTGACCTGCTTGCCGCCAACGATAGTGCCGAACTCACGTATCATTTCGTCTTGTACATGCCAGTGCATTTCATATCGAATAGGTCGAAGTTTCGCATCTGATTTGCCGCCAGACGGTCGGCGATGATCGTCGCGGGTTTGGGCATGACATTGAACGCAGCTTCTAGATCGGTCGGGTCGCAGCCATCGATGCAAACGGCTTCAAGCCGCTGCGTGTTGTCAGAGTACTGGCAGCCGCTTGCGTTGATCACGTTATATTCGCGCTCACGGCAATTCGAGGGAACAGCCGTTCTTGGGCCGTCTGGACGGCTTGCATGATGTGGCTGAGTTGGTATGGAGGACTGACGAGGGACTCATAAGGGTAGGATCCAGATGTGCGGTCGAGAAAGGAGACGGCCTCGTCGAGATGATGAGGGCTGTAGTTGTGAACGCCTTGGATGGTAAGGCACTTGCGGATCACCTGCTCCCCTGTCAGGTTGAGTTGGGTATTGGGATGGACCATTCCGACAAACCCGTAGTATCCCCCGGGGCGCAGGAGTCGAATCCCATCGGCCACCAGACTTGATGATCCGGCTAGCTCGATGACGGCGTCCACACCGTGGGGTGCAGCTTCTTCAATCTGGCGTCTTGCTTGGGGATAGCGGTCCTCCCTCCCGTCGATTGGCATGGCTCCAAACCGCGGCACGAGAGCTAGTCGCCGCTTGTCGACGTCCACACAAAAGACGTGCTGTACGCCCCGTTCACGCAAGAGAGCACAGGTGTAAAGCCCCAGGATGCCCGCTCCCTGAACGACGACTGCGCCATTGCTGGACGGAACGTGAGACACAGCATTCACAGTGGTAGCCAATGCGCAATTGACAGGAGCGGCGACCGAATCGGAGAGAGTATCGGGTAGTGGCACGACATGCGTACCTGGTCGCAAGACAATGTGGGAGGCGTAGGTGCCGTTGAGGCCCGATCCGTCATCGAGTGAGGCATGTCCGTACTTGAAGAGAGATGAACACTTCTCGGGTAAACGGAATTCGGTGCAGTACACGCAGTGACCACAGCTGTTGGCAATGCTCCACGTGATGCGGTCGCCTCGTGTGAGTTGGGCTCGAGCTTGAGGCTGCGGACCCAATTCGGTAATCACTCCGATCGCTTCGTGTCCGAGGATTGAGGGGACTGTTTCGCTGCGGTGGCCATCCATCGTGTGAAGGTCGGACCCGCAAATCGTGGCGAGCTTGATTTCGACGAGGATTTCGCCGTTAGCGAGAGATGACGGAATAGGGTGCATTGCCCGCCTCAAATCCCGTCCCGGGCCGTCGAAAATTTGCACGAGGGCCTTGGAGCCCATGCCGAACACTAAGCCGCTCTGTGCCAATACCGCGCGGACTCGGCCTTGGGTTCGAAACCGACGACACGGCGGGCGTTGAAGTTGGCGTGGGTGTCGCACGGCAAGTCCGAGACGATAAAAAAGGCGCTGTTGCGAGGCACGAAGTTGAATGATGTAAGTGTTAAGAGATTTCTATCTTGCATGGCCGGAGACTTCGGTGATCCTGATGGTGGACTTTAATACTTCTAACTGGGGAAGGCAGCATTTAGGAGCTCGACAATTTGAAATCCACTGTTGGAGCGGAAGACGGGATTTGAACCCGTGACCCTCGCTTTGGCAGGGTGGTGGGTGTAAGCGCTGTGCTTGCTTCGAGTCGACCCTAAGCGAAATCCGCACAGTTACCGCCGGGTGATGATGACATCATTGCTAGTAATAGTGCTGTTTTGTTAAGGCAGAGTGATGGCCGCTGCAAGTTTGGGTTGAGGCGGATAGCCTTGTCGTAGTTCTCGCCCGCTTGCGCGGTCCGGCCCATTTTT
>CAZFVB010000029.1:0-18779 GCA_964522375.1 uncultured Chloroflexota bacterium | reverse complement strand
AAACTCGGGCACATCATCAGGCTCCCGGGCTGTGATTATGTTCCCATCGATCACAACTGGCCAATCATAGTTATAGGTTGCCCCCATGGTTACCACATCATCACCGCAAGCGGGAGTACCAGCTATTTTCTTACCATCAACCAGGTCTGCTGCTGCCAGTACCAGTGGACCGTGGCAAATTGCCGCTACAATTTTTCCGGCGTCACAAAATTGTTTGACGAGCTCAACGACATAGCCGTCTTCAATACAGTGCCATGGACAAAATGCTCCAGGAATTAGGATCGCATCAAATCCATCTGGCGTAAGTTCGCTTAGTGGAACAACTGGGTACCTTTCGGCTCGGAGTTCCTGAAAGGGGACAGACATACCAAAATTCCCCATGACAACGTCGAGTCCTAGCATCGGCGGCCGAGACACCACCGGGGCCGAGAAGGTCCCAAGGGTGATCTCTGCGCCACGCCAGGTTAACTCCATAGCCGGCACACATAATTCGACATCTTCAAAATCTTGACCGGCAACAATTAGAACGCGGTGACCCTCGAGCACATTCTGTTTGTCATCCTTATAACCAGGATCAAAGATTCTAGAAAGTTCGCGCACAAACTCTGCGCACGCATCACTATCCCGAGCAGTAAGAAGCTGGCCGTCCCGTACAACGGGAACATCATGAAAATTCCCCAACCTTTTCAGGAAGGGCTGTATTACCTTATAACCAGTTAGGTTCTTCCCATTACATAAGCCGGCACTCATCAATACCATCTGACCGCACTCTAAGGCCCCTACGACGGCACCATTTTCATAAGCTGAGCCAACAAATGCTGTGACCGCTTTGTCTGCCCGGAGCACATCAGCCGAATGACCACCAAGAACAATCAAGCCATCAAACTCGGTTGCCATCTCTGCTGTGAGGCTAGCCGGATCTTGAAGAGTAAGAGAGGTGTACCGTTCTCCAGGGAGCATCGTAGGAATTGGGTCGAGAGGTAGGCCAAAGGTACCTGTGACAACATCCGACGTCGACGGGCGTGTGAACTTCCACGCCACGCCAGGCCATCCAATCACCAGATTCACGACCTCAGCCCCAAACTCACTGAGATACTGAATTAAGTAGTACGCCTGAAAATCACTAAACTCTGGGCCCGCAAGTAAAGCGATCCGTTTTCCTTCCAACACCCCCCGCTTAACAGGCTTTTTTTTCCTCATATCTTGTCCTTTCTTCAGTACGCCCTGTCTTTATACCGGGCTAGCTGGCTTCCACAGCCACCCGCGAACCAACGCGAAAGCCAACCGTCCTTTGGCCAACAAGCGCCACATCATTTTCCTGCCAGATCGCAACCGGTCGACCGCCAGTCACAACCCGGCAAATCTTTCGGAGCGGACAACAGTAACAACGAGGAGACCGCGCTCGACATATCGTCGCACCCAGATCCATCAAGCCCTGGTGGTAGTCGAAATGTCGCCGGGCGGGCACAAGCGCCTCTGCCAATACCTGTAATCGACGACCGTCCAAATAAATCGAACCTTCTACAGGGAGCCCCACAGTTCGAGTAAGTACCCGAGCCACATTGGTATCCAGAAGCGCAGCCCGACGACGCAATCCAAACACATACACCGCAGCCGCAGCATACGGGCCTAAACCAGGAATACCACGTAGCGTTTTAAGATCGTCCGGCACTTGGCCGCCGTGATACTCCACGATATGCCGGGCTAATTCCTTTAACCAAAAGCCTCGAATGTGATAGCCAAGAGGATCCGTCAGAGCCTTAACATCAGCTAACGAGGCACCATACAAATCCTGGGCTCGTGGCCATCGATTGACAAATGCTTCGTAGACCGGTTGAACTCGAGCAGCCTGCGTCTGCTGCAACAAGATCTCAGACACCGCTACCTGGTAAGCACTGGCATTTACTCGCCATGGGAATTCACGACCGTTTCGCCGGTACCATCGAACCAAGCGATCCTGGAAGGCATGCCGAAATTTCCTGTCGAGTTCGACCATCTATTAACACCCCACCGTGTTACCAAGCCACCCGGAATCGTCAGATGACCATCCAATATTTCATACGGCCGTCCACTTTTCACGTCAACATCGGCGACGCAAACGACAGTGCTTAGAAAGTCCACGTTCGATCAGCCACGCACGTCACCACCATTGGTACCATCATGTTTTGGCACGTTTAGGGTGCACGCTTGATTCGACTAGCCCTTATCGGATGCGGCCGCAACGCCTCGGTACTCGCCGAAGCAATTGGTGCGTCGGAAAACTGCGAGCTTGCATTCGCCATCGACATCCATGAGCAGGCGGCCCTCAACATCGCAACAGCCACACACACGGAACCCTATGTGGGAAATCTTGCCCAGCTACTCCAAGACCGATCACACGACATCGACGCAGTCGTCGTCAATACACCTAATGCTCAACACGCCCAAGATGCGAACGCTGCAATGTCAGCAGGAAAACATCTACTCGTTGAAAAACCTTTGGCGCTAACATCCGAAACTGCGGGTCGCCTTCATGAGCAGGCTCGCTCGTCCAACACACTCCTCATGGTGGCCCACACGTTTCGATTTATGCCGTCTATTCGACAAGTCCGTCGGGCTCTAGACGCAGGTGAACTCGGACGCCCCGGCATGTTGCGAATTCATCGATGGCTGCCTATATCTACCGACTCGTCATCGGAATGGGAAAATGACATCAAGCAATCCGGCGGCCTGGCAATTCACGAAAGCATTCATGAGATCGACCAGGCGTTGTGGCTTTTTCGTGAGCATCCGAACCAGGTACATGCCGTTGCAGCGCCTCACCACATCCAGGTTCATCTCGGATTCCCATCCGGAGCGATGGCGATCTTTGATGTAATGACCGGACTTCCTTCAGGCGAGGGCTACTATGCGCTAACGCTCATAGGGTCCCTAGGATCTGCGTATGCCGACGATCATCACAACATGCAATTGGTATACCGTGGTGGCCGTCCTGAAGCATTCGCCGCCAATCAGCATGCGCTCGGGGTACATGCGCAGATTGAAGAGTTTATTGCGGCCATAACGAAACAGCGCCAACCGTCCCCCAGCGCACCAGATGCCATCGCTGCGATTCATATTGCCGAAGCTGCCAACCAGTCAGTGCTAACTAGCAAATCCGTGCGTATACCAGCAGATGATCATGCCCACGAATAAGATCTACCGAGTCCTCGCGCTCAGCGCTGCTAAACATGAATATGTTGCAAACGCGTTCACTCACCATCCCCGGTTCGAAGTAGTCGGAGTAGCTGACGACACCTCGGCCGAATCCTGGATCCATCAACGAAACGAGGCTCTGGCGAACGATCTCTCAGTGCCCTACGAAAGCGACGTCGACAAAGCGATCCAGACTCTCGCGCCAGATATTGCGGTGGTCTCGTCGGAAGTCGCTCGGCACGCATCGCTGAGCATCCGAGCGGCCGAAGCAGGGCTCCATGTCGTGCAAGACAAACCCATGGCGCCCACGGTGGATGACTGTGACGCAATTGTTCACGCAATAGAACGGGCAAACGTTCAATTTCTCCTTTGGAACCGAAACACGCACCCGTCAATTGTTGATGCCCGCAACATCGTCCGGGCAGGTGAAATCGGGACACCGCAAAGCGTCCACATCGACTTCTTTTTCTCAAAAGACGCGGGCGTCCTCATCGACAGCGAAGAGGAAGAGGAAATCCCGGATTCATGGCTTGGTGAAGGTGAACTCACGGTCGAAGGTATTTATCCATTGGCCTACATCAGATACATCCTCGGCATCGATGTTGAACGAGTGTTTGCTCGAACGTCCGCTCACTTTTTCAAACGCCATGCGGCTCGTAGGGTCGAAGACATTGGCACGGTCACGCTCGAACTTGAAAATGGGGCCATTGGATCTCTTTGTATCGGCCGGATAGGACGACCCAGCCATCCAAACCTCGGAGAAATCAGGATCCACATAACCGGAACTGACGGTGCGCTGGTTATTGCAGAACCAAGACCAGAAATCGCGGTTCATGCGCGAGGGTTGGAAGTGACTGATTTTCGAAATCGGCGAACCGACGAAACCCCTGACCGAAAGCAGGTCGACCACTTTGTTGGAGCGCTTGACGGTGGAACTGACACATTACTCACCGCTCGTGAAGGCCGTCACATTGCAGCGATCGTTGAAGCGGCCAAGACTTCCGCCCAATCCAATTTAGCGACTGAAGTCTCTCGAAAAACCCATGATCAGTAGATCATGTACCCGTCGTCGTTAATCGGCCCCGCAAGACTCGATCAAGCGAATCCCGCGCGAGATTATTCATATCCTCAAACCCAGAAAAGTTCCGAGCAGTCACTATAAACACGCCGCAGTCCCGCTGAAGGCCCTCGGGGCAATGCCCCTCAGTCTTGCCAAGTATCGTAAAAAAAGGATGGCCTAAAGGACCCTGCACATCAGCAACGTCCTGAATCCCTTCTGCAACCAAACCATCCAATTCAGCGGGCAACATATTGACCGCAATAATGATTGTCCCGCGGTCAAACTCGGATTTCAGAAATTCAAAGTTGACCGACTCACGAGCATCGCCATGAATCATCAGAGCAGTTGGCTGTTTCGATTCGATCTCTTTGAAGGTCCCTACCGTACGAATCGCATATTCAGGATTATCGCGATCACTGATCGGTAGTCGGCGATCGATCGGCACGCTCGACGGCTCGTGATACACAAGAAAATCGAGACCAAACTGACCAACTAATCGACTAAACAAAACAAACAGTGCAAACACAAGAGCCGAAGCGGTAAAAATCCATAGAACACGTTTCTCGGGAGAAACCAGAGCATTCGGCATTGGGAAGAACCGACCGAAACGACTAGCGGATAACCGATTGTACGAATGTGCTTGGGATAGCCACAGCCGACACGCGACAAACCATCTAGAATCGTTCCGATGGGATCAGTTGGGTCCGACGGAAGCGCAAACCATAGACGCAAACTAATGAAAGCTCTAGCCGCTGCCTCTTCGCACCTCATCAAAAACAACCGTCACGTTTTAGCTGCCGCAACGCTTCATCTAATGGCGGGCTCGAGCAGTCACGACGGTGGTCCTGTCCGTGACCCGGGCCCGCCCCCTCCCCTCACTAGACATCAGCATGCCTGAGAACCGCCTGATATTAATCGCACCTGGCGCAATTCTGGTCGCCTTGTCGCTGGTGTATTTGCTCTGGATTAGCGGACGCCCCGTTCGGCCTCCAGAATCTCGATCCGACGCAGCTACACGCAAGCGCTTCACCAGAAACGCACTAACTCCCCTGATGACAACAGGGATAGACCGGATCGCATTTTGGGCGTTTTGGATCGTTGCCCTGCGAATTCTCGGGCCTCAACAAAACGGAGAATACGCCTTCGCGGCAAACCTGCTGACGTATTTCGCTGCACTTTCCGACTTTGGCCTAGGAACCGTGTTGACTCGTGACCTCGCCAAATCAAACACCCTCCTTAAACCCTTATTTAGAACAGCACTAGCAATTCGACTTCGTCTTGTTGCGCTAAGTGCCCCGATCATGGCCGCAGTCGCGATCATTTACTTTTTGGCGGGATCAGTTTCGATTGTCACCGTGGCGGCCACAGCTCTTTTGGCCATCGGTCTTCTGCCGACAGCTGTAGCCCAAGCATACGCTTCAGTTTATGGCGCTTGGGAACGTATGGATCGGCGTGCCATCGTGGCTGCTGGCACGTCAGTGCTCACAGTTGGCCTCAGCCTCATCCTACTAGGGGCCGGTGCCGGAGTGATGGGCCTATCAATCGCCGCCATGGTGTCTGGAACTGTTTCATTTCTTACGCTGGCTCGACCCATCGGCTTCCATTTAGTGACAGAGCGACTAAATGAAAACGCCCCGGTTAAACCCCTACTTAACGCCGGCCTCCCTTTAATGCTGAATGGACTACTTGCCACCGCCTTCATCCAGATCGATGTATTGATCCTTCAAGCAATCCAAGGGACAGAAACTGTTGGACATTACAACGCGGCTTTCAAATTTATTAACGCACTCAATGCGATCCCTGCAGCCATTGTGCTTGCCGCATTCCCCTTGATGGCTCGCGCGGCGGATGATCCGCAAACCCTTTCGCGCTGGACCATACGAACATGGCGGGTACTCGCATCATTAGCTGCGCCGGCAGTCATTCTTCTTTTCACCTACTCAGACTCGATTGTGACCACCTTACTTAGTAACCAGTTCCTACCAATTACCGCTCAGGCACTGGCCATCCTGGCTTGGTTCCTGCCACTTAGCTTTCTAAACGGAACACTGCAGTACGTAATGATTGCCAAAAACCGCCAATGGTGGCTAACCCCCGCGTTCCTAGTTACAACGATCTTTAACGTCACAACCAATCTGGCCTTGATCCCCGCATTCGGTTTTCAAGCAGCTGCCGGCACAACAATTGCGAGTGAAATTGTGCTGCTTGCGATCTTGGCGTGGTTACTACGGCACGACCGACTTCTACTGCGACTCGTTGAGCCTGCCACCCGCCCAACGCTTGCAGCCGTCGCCTTTGCCCTGGCCGCGTGGCTGCTCCGCGACATGCCATGGATACCGGCTGCCACAGTCGGGCTTGCTGTTTATACGGCAATGTTGTTTGCGTCCGGCGGAATTAGACATCCGCTGCGTAAGACGAAACGATTAGCCTAAACCCAGATGTTCTTCCAAGAACAATTAAGACAATAATCTCCGGCACAATTAACCGTCTGAAGACCATTAGCCGTCAGCGAATCGGGCCTCCATGGATCGTGCGTAATTCGAATTCGCTTTTTAGCGGGATGCTCGGCTTATCTATATCAACAGGACCCAACCAGAGATAACTCACCCCCGGATGAGCAATCCCTGAGAGCTTGCCCTTCGCCGGCAATGCTCGACCGTCAGGAGTCAAAAAGGCAATAAAGGCTTCATATCGACCAGGATTCGCTTCTGCTGGAACCCATAGTGCGGTTCGCACTTGGTATGTCTCACCCGACTTCCATTCTGAAGTCCGACGCATAACCAAATCTTGCGCAAACAAGTCCTTGGAATAGATGGTTCCGTCAGAAGACCTCAACCAAACCCTGAGCCGAAGATCGTAATCTACCGCCCGTACTGACTTCATGAAGAGCGTAAATCGGACGCCATCACCCGCTTCACGTGCTCCCTGATCTGCACGTGCACCAGTGAATTGAATCAGCTCAGTCGAGAAATCGTCTCCCAGATCCACATGCCCGCTCCGATCGACCAAATCAAGCACGTTCGTCATGTAAAGCTGCAATACACCATTCCTATAGACCTCAGATCGCGCCTGCCATTGCGATGAAAGCCATGCCGCTACATGCCCATCAGGATCGGCCTGCTCAAGTCCGGCGAGCACCACCCAGAGTCTTCGGTGATTGTTAGCAGCCCGAGAAAGCTTGGCATTCACCTCTTCCGCAGTAACGGCCGGCGGCACTTCTTCCGGAATAAACCACACGTCTACTTTGTCCAAAAAGTCAGGGAAGTAGTGCCGCCAATACCAACCCTGCCACGGCCCCGCTAGAACCACAGCATCGCGGAACTTGCCTTCATCCCTACCTGGGCGTCGAGGCCTAGCCAAATTCTCGATCGTGGATGTTATCGATCGATAGTCCCCTCGTTGATATTCCTGATAGTAACTACGAGTAGCATAGGTTGGACCAGCCATCACGATCGCAAGCAACCCCACAGTGGCTACAGCCAATAAGCCCCTTCGAGGTAACGCTGTAAACGCAAGGGCCACGAAGACGGCTAACGCAGGAACGGCTGGAAGCAGGTACCGAGCCTGGTAGGGCTTGTCGAATGCGAGAAGAAAGCCCAGATACGCGCCCACAACGCCAATATGCGCAAGCAACAACCACCCACGACGACGCATCACCGCAATGCCCACCCCAAGAATCGCGAAACCTACCAACAGGCCACCCACGATTACACCAGCTCGACCGCTGCCTCGAATTGCTATGTCTCCGAGAAAAACATCAATCCAGGCAACAGATGCAACCTCTCGAATGACTGCAAATCCAAAACCACCAGTTCCGAAAGCTGGGAGACTCTCGTACACGCCACGCGAAAGGATCAGCCAAGGCAGAACTAAAGCAATTCCCACCAGCTCAATAAAAAGGAAGGTGATCACCGACCGACGTTGGGTAATAAATCGCCACGGCAAAACGATGTTCATGGCAACCACAGCTAGGAGCACGGAATAATCGATATACCCTCCGATCACTATCAGTAACCCGAGCCAACACCAATCACGACCCCGCCCATACCGCATAGCGCGCTCAAAGATCCACAGCGACAGCACAGCAAACAACGTCGCAGGGACATACATTCGGGCCTCGCGACTAAAGAAAACCAGCAGTGGCGACCCCGCCACAATCCCAGCCGCCAGAACAGCTGGCCAAACCCGGACGTATAAGCGCGCTAACTGATAAGTAGCCGGGACGACCAACAAACCAAGCAGCACCGACAGCCATCTGACTATTGGCTCCTGCTCCCCAAACCAAGTCGTCCAATAATGCAGACCGATGTAATAGCCAGGCGGATGTTCGAATGGAGCTGCGGAGATAGCCGCAACAATGTCAGCAGGACTTGATCGGGCGTACCAAACGGCCGCGACCTCATCAAAATCAAAATCTCCCAGGACATTGAGTCTGAATCCACGAAGAATTGCGCCGGCCACTATCAAGAACAACAGCACAGACCTAGGAGAAACCACCATCCGAAATCGATGGACAGCCCCAGATTCGACTGTTCGACCAAGAACCTCGTTAAAGGCCATAAACCTCCTGGGTGCGTCGCGCGATCTCGCTCCAGCTATGACGCTCGGCTACCGCGAGTGAACCTGCCGCCAGGCTATCTCGCTTCGCTCCATCGTTGCGAAGCGAGATAAGTTCTTGAGCCAGTGCCTCCACGTTTCCACGAGGGATAAATATGACTTCATGACCAGCAACATCCACCACCCCATCTACTTTAGGCTCCGTAGTTACCACTGGAATTCCATGCGCCACCGCGTTCATAAATGACCCTCGACGCGACGACAGTCCTTCTAAAAACGGTAACGCAACGACATCACAGGCTTTAAGCCACATGGATATCGTCGACGGATTCTGCGCACCTGTCTGAACTGTATTTAAGCCTGAAAAAATACTATCCCCCACCAACTGTTCTGACCTCGATCCAGTAATGCTAGGACCGGCTGCGCCGATAAGCGCTAGCGCGACACGAGGCTCCTTGAGCCCTGGTCGATGCATCGCTTCCACGAGAACACGAATACCCTTACTTGCTTGCCGGAAACCAAAATATCCAACAACAAACTCCTCGCTTGAGAGATTCAGGCAAATCCGTGAAGAATCCCGATCTAAGCACTGTCTCGCTGGTTCGATGGTTGGACCTGCTGGAATCCAAAACCTATCGACCGACGAATCTCTATTCGCATCCGCCCAGCGCCGATCTAACTCATCAACGTATATGACCGAATCGGCCGCCCGTTCAAGCCGACGGAGGAACCAGGATCGGAAACGGCCAGCTTTTGGAAATAGGTACGGCTCATTTAAATCGTGCAGGGTCACGACAACACGGCCAACCAACTTGAAAACACGCGCAAGAACAGCGACTGCAAGAAGCTCGCCAGGCCGAGCAAATGCACCAGCCTGAAATTGCACATGCAAGACGTCGGGCCGTATCTCACGCAAGATGCGAAGCGCGCCAATTACAGACTGAAACGGAAGTCTAGTGTCGATCGACCTCACCGACTCGCTCTCATTATCATTACTCCGAGACTCGGTCACGACTTGGCACACAAGACCACGAGTCTCAAGAGCCGTTCGCAGCTTAAGAGCATGATCCCCAACGCCCCCGATACGAGGCGGATATTCCCCTGTCACCATCAGGACATGGTGAGTAGCCTTATTCATAACCGAATTATCGTCGCCATCCGAACCACTGCCATGTGGTCACAGCAACGATCTGTCGGATTTCACTGACCGCAGATTTCCGCTGCGATGGCCGACACATGCGCAACAGTTGCTCTCCACATCTCAAGATCCCCGTTGTCGCAACGAATACTCGTAAAAACACAGCGGCCGGCATACCCCAAGTCTTTGCTACATAACGATAACGACTGCGAAAAAACCTCTGCTCCCTAGCGACCGGATCCTGATCCGCACTAGCCGACCCTTGGTGGAAAATATAGGCATCAGTCGTAACTGCACAACGCCATCCGGTTAGCGCCAGCGCCTGTAACAAATCCAGCTCTTCGGAATACATTTCATATCCAACAACGAATCCTCCGATCGTAACCAAGGCATCTCGCCGGAAGCACAGACATGCGCCGATCAACCACTCTGGTTCGGACGAATGTTCCCCAACCATGTAATAACGACGTAGAGCTGTCATATCTGGAAGGAATCGCTGAATGATCGTACCGTCAGCCATCGCGGCCAAAAGGCTTGGAAACCGTCGTCCTGGAAATATGGTCGACCCTGCTGGCCCTCGCTGCATCGGAGCAACACACCCAAGCCCTGAGTCGTCTCGCAAATGACAAAGCATCGCACCTAATGCACCGCTCTCAAGCGTGGCATCAGGATTTAAGACAAGCGCTGCATCTCCAGTCGCCTGCGAAATTCCAATATTTGCAGCAGCACCAAAACCCATATTGCGATGCGTTTGAACGCGACGAACATCTGGAAATTCGCTCTCAACCACCTGAAGTGTGTCATCACTGGACTTGTTGTCTACAACAACAATATCCAGCGGGCCCAGCACCTCCTCTGAAGCGTCGATGACAGACGTTATACACCCACCAATGTGGATTGCAGAATTCCAGGTCACAATAACGACTGAAACCGAATTCATTCGCCCATCACTCATCGCTTGGGAGCAGGCAATCCCGAAACGCGCCTACTGCGGAAGAAACGCTGAACATGCCATTCATGCTCCGCCATTAAAATCGCCAACAATAAACCGACCTGACCATCCCGATACCCTCGCAACGTGAACATACGACGCCAGAACTCCCGTACCGGTTGAAAGAACATCGCCGTAACTCGACGCCTCACTCCTGACCGAATCATTCCGTCAGCGACAAGCTCAGCATAGACCCGTTGTTGCCTGCGAAATCCCCGCACATTCTCATAACTCAGATGAAGCAATTCACATTCGAGATGCCCGACACGGCCGTCGATTTCAGCGAGCTCGTGAACAGGACGATCGCGATCGTAAACCGCATGCCGACGATCCATTAGGCGGAGCTGGAAGTCAGGCGACCAACCCGTAGCCCTCATCCAATGACCAAATATTCGGTTTCGTCTGGGAACCCAGTAACCGAAGAATTCTTCCACACCCACTCTTCGGACGATCTCATCCCTCAGTTCATCAGAAACTCGTTCATCCGCATCAACAAAAAAAACCCAATCGTGTGTCGCTAACCGGAGCGCAGCCTCACGTTGATCAGAAAAATTCGTGAATCGACGCTCGACAACGCGCACCCCCTGATTCTCAACCAGGGCCGACCCATCTACGCTAAAGGAATCAATCACGAGTCGTTCGTCAGCCCATCCAAGGGACCGCAAACAGTCACCTAGATCTTGGGACTCATTCCGAACAAGAACGACCGCACTTACGGTGCTGGCAGGCATCATTCGACCGCTAATGCGGCACGAGCCGCCTTGTATGCCTCTCTACGGGAACCTGGCAGATTCGCACGAACCGTGAGAGCAACCCACATGAGAGCCACCAAACATTTGGCTACCGGAGCCGTCCGATACCTTCTATACCACCGCGCCTTGCTCCGATATAACTGAGGAATGAACTTAGCCTCGAGAGCCCGGGTGCTAGCCGCCTGAACATGCGTGACAAGCGCAGCAGGGACATGTAGCACTTTCCAACCAGCGATCTGAAACTGGCGGCAAATATCAACCTCTTCAGCGTACATCCAGTATTCAACGGAAAAACCACCCACCGATTCGAATGCCTGCCGCCTCATCAACATGAAAGCCCCAAGAACATAGTCCACCCCCCGAGGATTCTCCCGTGACCATAGCCGCCCATTAAGCCGAGAGCCACGAAAGCGCTTGGGTAAGGGGAGCAAATCAAAAACTGCTTGCCCTACACCGGGAAACGCGAATGCTGAATCCTGCACCGTTCCATCTGAATTGAGAAACAAGGGACCCACACATCCATTCTCAGGATCCGCACGCAGCACCTGCAACAAATGGTCCACCGAGGCTTTGTGCGCCCAAATGTCGGCGTTGGAAACCAGGATAAACGGCGCCCTACCTCCAGCCACCCCGACGTTTGCGGCCCCACCGTAACCCGGGTTGTCCGGCTGATCAATAACAATCACGCCCAACCCAAGCTCATGACGCAGAGCATCTACATTTTTGTTAGAGGCCGTGTTAACAACTGTGATTGACGAAATCTCTGCATCGCAGGACTGAACACTCCGAACCGCACGTCGGGCTAAAGCCACCTGTCCATGAGTGACAACAACAACATCAATCACAATGCAATCACCATGCCTCCACCACACACAACAATCGAGCCTTCACATGGGTTGTCCCGACCGGAGAGGTGTTAAGGATGCAGCCTATTTAGCTTGTGCGGTTGCACCAACTTCTTGAAGCTTCTCAACGATGCCGTCAGCCTCCTCGCGAGATAGACCCTCTTTGATCGATCCGGGCGCGTCATCCACTACTGCCTTCGCTTCTTTTAGGCCAAGACCCGTAATTTCGCGTACTGCCTTAATAACCTGGATCTTCTGTTGACCGACCTCTGTGATTTCGACTGAAAATTCCGACTGTTCCTCGGCTCCACCAGCAGCACCGTCACCCGCGGGGGCCGCGGCAACTGCAACTGGAGCAGCAGTTACGTTGTACTTGTCCTTGAGCGCCTCTACAAGCTCTGCCAATTCAAGCACAGTCATTGCATCCACCGCTTCAAGAATGTCGTCCTTTGAGAGCTTTGCCATCTTTATCCTCCTTGAGCTTCAGTAGCTCCAAGCTGATCCACACGTCCTTGGAGCGCGTAGACAAGACCGTTAATCAATCCATCAAGTACGTGAACAAAACCAGAAATTGGCGAGTCAAGCGTCCACACCAACTCAGCGTTGAGCTGATCGCGCCCTGGAATAGAAGCGAGTTTTAAAACGCTTGTGGAGTCAAGAACCTGCCCTTCAAACATCGCACCACGAATATCGAGTGACGGATGGTCGTCAGAAAAATCTCGAAGGGCTCGCGCAGCAGCAGGCACGTCTTCACTTCCAAAAGTAAAGGCTGATTGCCCAGCTAGCATCGGTCCAAGACCATCCATTTCAGCATCGCCGGCCGCACGCATAGCCAAACTATTCTTGACCACCCGAAAGGTGGCGCCAGTCTCTCTGACGCGGGATCTGAGCTCCTGCTGATCAGCGACCGATAAATCCTTATAGCCGGAAACAATGCTTATTGACGCGGACTTCATCAACACAGCAATTTCGTCAACCAAAGCGGCCTTCTCGCTTTTCGTCGCCACCGTCACCACCTCCTTCACATTTCCAAAAAAAGAATCGAGCGGCGCGCCGGATTGTGCTGCCACTCGATCGTCCGTCCGCGCCTCGACGGGCTCCCCCTTCTAGGAAGATTGCTTGGCCCGTTGTCTTTGGCTATTCAGTTGTATGTACTAGATGCTTTTCCAACTCCGTGTTTACGCTGTAGATGCAACCGATCCAGCGAAAACAGCTTGAGGATCGAGGGGAATCCCTGGCCCCATAGTTGAACAGATGTTCAACGAATTAACATAGGTACCCTTCACAGCACTCGGACGAGCACTAGAAACCGCTTCGACACCCGAGTTCAGATTCTCCACCAACGCGTCTCGCCCCATAGAAACTCGGCTTATTTCTATTTGCAGATTTGCCAAGCGATCAACACGAAATTCGACTCGACCGGCTTTAAGCTCCTCTACTACACGAGCAACATCATCTGTAACAGTTCCCGCTCGAGCATTCGGCATCAGCCCTCTCGGTCCAAGAATGCGGCCAAGCGGTCCAATAATTCGCATGTTATCGGGGGTCGCAACCGCCGCATCAAAATCCACCCAGCCACCCTGAATTTTTTTTGCTAGCTCATCAGTACCGACTTCGTCTGCGCCAGCGTCCCTGGCCTCCTGAGCACGATCACCACTAGCAAAAACGACCACACGCGTTGGTCGACCCGTTCCATGCGGTAACGACAAAGTGCCGCGAACTTGCTGGTCAGCATGCGCTGGATCCACACCAAGCCGAGCATGAAACTCAACCGCCTCATCAAATTTTGCCTTCGGTAGTCCAACAAGCAGCTCCACAGCGTCTTCTAGCCCGTGCTGAACATTCTCGGGGACAGCCTCCCGGGCTTGTCGATATCGCTTCCCATGCCTTGTCACAGTTAATCCTCTACTTCGATGCCCATGCTGCGGGCCGTGCCAGAAATTATTTTCATCGCCGCATCCATATCGTGCGCATTCAAATCAGACATCTTAATTTCCGCGATATCACGAACTTGGCTGGCCGTAACCACGCCAACTTTTTCCATATTAGGTTCACCGGACCCCTTGTCTACCCCGGCCGCTTTCCGCAACAAATCTGCCGCCGGCGGAGTTTTTGTAATGAAGGAAAAAGAACGATCTTCATAAACGGTGATTACCGCAGGAATAATTGATCCAATCTGTTCCCGAGTCCGCTCGTTGTACAGCTTGGTGAACTCAACAATATTGACACCATGACTCCCAAGTGCGGGACCCACAGGTGGAGCGGGTGTGGCTTTGCCTGCTTCAAGTTGAAGCGTTATTTGTGCGAGTACGGTACGTGCCATAAATGAACTTCTTCCCTATCGACTAGGTGATAGAACCTCCGCCGGACTTCTCAACCTGTATAAAGTCCAATTCGACCGGAGTATCTCGACCAAAGAACGATACAAGAACCCGTAGCCGCTCCTTATCCTCCATCACCTCATCCACTGAACCAAAGAAATCAGTGAAAGGCCCGTCGATGATCTTGACCCGCTCACCAATCTGTATCCTGACCTCAGGACGCGGAGCATCACCTTCCATCTGTCTAAAAATAGTACTTGCTTCGTCCGGTGGAAGGGGAGTAGGCCTGTTTCCCGAACCGACAAAATTGACTACACCAGGAGTATTGCGGACAACCATCCAAGAGTCGTCCTCCAATAACATACGGACGAGCACATATCCGGGATACATCTTTCGCTCAACTTTTCGACGCTGCCCATGACGCGACTCTTCTATCTCTTCGACAGGCACAATGATGTCAAAAATCTTGTTAGATGCCTCCATCGATCGGATCCGTTGCTCCATGTTGTGTTTGACCTTGGATTCGTAGCCGGAGTAGGTGTTAACCACGAACCATCGCGCCTCATCCGGAACTTCCTGTGACAGAGCCTCATCTGCCGAAATAGGCACCGGTTGGCCTGATTCTTCACGAACAACCTCTGCCTCAGCCATCATGGTGAGCGCCTCCCCTAATCACGTGACGAACTCGAACAAACGATCGAACGCCAGATCTGCCAAACCCAACACAACCGCCATAAGCAAACTGATTAAAACCACCAGCCCGGTTAAACGAGCCGTCTGTTGCGGCGTCGGCCACTGAGCCTTTCGGAGTTCGCTGTACGCGTCGCGCGCAAAGCGAGACCCGGGAAGTCTTCGAACTGCTTGGCGAACACCTTCGACTGACATCAGTGTTAACCACGCGCTAGCGCGTCTCCCGATGCAGCTTGTGGCTTCGGCACGATCGGCAAAATTTATTCAGTTCCATACGGTCTGGATCATTACGCCGACTCTTACTACTAACGTAACCACGGGAACCACATTCCGTACATTCCAGCGTAATAACCATACGATCGCCTTTGCGGGGCATCCTCAACTCCAGAGGCACCAAGCTGAAGCTCGACGAACACAAACACGCCGACCCGTAACTTACTGCCATGCATAACAAAAACCCGCCGGATAGTCCGCACGGGCTTAGCAATCATACTACGAAACACCCTTCCAGTCCCGAACGCAAATCGACAAGCTTGACCCCGGACACCGCTTCAGAACATCCCAGGAATGGTTGTAGCAATCAAAGCACCTACGTTTCCCGTTCCAGAAATACGTGTCAGGTAAAAACCACGGCCTACAAATACACCCCGAGCTCAGCACTGCGCCGATATGTCACCCGAAACCAGGCCCTCCTAACTGATCCTTCGATATCGCCATATGGCCACTGGAATAAAAACCATCATGATCCCCGCAATCCAAGCCGATGATCTAATCAGAGACTCCCAAAACTCCTTGCCAAGCGCCAAGCCACGCATCGCATCTACAGTAAGCGTCACGGGGCTGTGTTCGGCGACAGCACGCAACCAATCAGGCATGGTCTCAATCGGGACAAAAATAGAACTAACAAAGGTGAGCGGAAAGATCCATACAAAACTCGCAACCTGTGCCGTTTCAGCACGTCGCACACTCATGCCAATAGCAGCAGATATCCATGAAAAGGCCTGCGCAAAAACCACCCCTACCAAGACCATGGCAATAGCCCCCGCAACTGAGCCATGGAACCTGAATCCAATGATGAAGCCCACACCAACCATGAGAGTCAGCACGAACATGTTGCGCGTGGTATCAGCCAAAATACGCCCGGCGATCACAGCGGACCGAGCCATTGGCAGCGATCGATACCTATCAATCATCCCGCTCCGAACATCCTCAGCCAAGCCCACACCAGTCTGCGTAGATCCAAAAAGTCCGGACTGAACAAGAATGCCCGGCAAAAGAAAATCGATATATGGGGTCGGACCTGTCTGAATGGCACCGCCAAACACAAACGCGAAGAGAAGCACAAACATAACCGGTTGGATAGTCGAAAACACGAGGAGGTCTGGTTGGCGTCTATAGGCCAACAGGTTTCTCTTCCAGAGTTGCATGGTATCTCCGAGAACATATTTCGCCTCGGACCGAAGAGCCGTCATAAACCCTGGCATGGGCATCCGATCTATTTTTACCTTTCTTCAGCTGGCATCGCTTGATAGGGACCGTCGTCAGAAGCCACGTGGCCCGTCAAAGAAAGAAATACTTCATCAAGAGTTGGCTGTCGAAGACCGATGTCGGCAATGGCAATATCAGCCTCATCGAGCCTCCGCACGATATCTGCGAGCTTGGCAGCACCCAGCGCAAGAGGAACTGACACCTCGCCTGAAGATTCGTCAACAACCGCAGGGCCATCACCTTCCTGTGTAAGCACACGTCTCACCGGATCGATCGACAAGAGATCGCTAACGCGAACAGTCAGATGCGTCCCTCCTGTCATCGCCTTTAATTGATCAATTTCGCCTTCTGCAATAATCCGCCCGTGATCAATCACCACGATCCGGTCAGCGAGTTTGTCAGCTTCGTCAAGATACTGTGTAGTAAGTAACACGGTCATCCCGTCAGACACGAGATCTCGAACCATCTTCCAGAGCTCCATTCGGCCCCGAGGGTCCAGCCCGGTCGTAGGCTCGTCCAGGAACAACACCTTGGGATCCGCTACAAGACTTGCAGCCAGATCAAGACGACGTCGCATGCCACCTGAGTAGGTATCACTTTGACGATCGGCAGCGTCTAAAAGATTAAAACGCGCCAAGAGTTCTGCCGCCCGGGTTTCAGCCTCGGGGCGTGTCAAGTGGTACAGGCGAGCCACCATTACCAAGTTCTCACGACCGGTCATCACCGGATCAATAGCCGCATATTGCCCGGCCAGCCCTACTACAGGACGAACACTCGTCTTGTCACGAAGAACATCAAATCCCGCCACCTGCGCTGAACCGCTATCAGCGTCGAGAAGAGTGGTCAGGATCCGAACAAGCGTCGTCTTCCCTGCCCCATTTGGGCCAAGCAGACCAACCACCGTACCGGCATGCACGTCAAAGCTGACTCCACTGAGGGCCTGAATGTCTCCAAATGACTTGCTGAGGTCACGCACAACAACGACTGGAGCTTGATGGTTCTGTACTTCCATCAGATTTTCGACCATTTCAGAAGCACCTTTTGAGGTTGGGCGGCTTAGAAAATTTGGCAGAAGCCCTTATTGAACACCCTGCTTACGATTTATTCCGGCCATCTCTTCGCAGTTTAATTACCACTTTTCCATCACGAATTTCTACCGGATATCGCCGCGCGCGCAGGCGAGGATCATGCAAAGCCTGTCCAGAGCCAATATCAAATTCCCAATTATGGAACGGACATTTCACGACTTCACCTTCACGGTCGAAATCCCAGCGCCCCACAGCATCTGAGAAAACCCTGGGTCGTATTCGCCCTCGACAAAGTGGCCCGCCCATATGCGGGCAGTGGTTTAGTAGCGCATAAAACTCGCCGCCCACATTAAACACCGTGATTGCGAAATGAGCGACTCCTGAGATCTCAATCCGGCCGCCAGGCGAAAGATCATCAGCATCACAAACAACAACTTCCCCGGAATCATTCGGGCTGCTTGATCCAGTTACTACCTTTATCGAGGAAAGGGTAGACGTGTAGCCCTGATCAGTACCCGCAGGGTCTCTACTAATTTGCTCACGCGTCATGCTGAAACACTCATCACCATCTAGCCAAACCAGTCCACAAAAATCCTCCCCTACAGCTTGAACGCCTGACGGGCATTCAAGCCAAAAATTTCAGCTCGTATCGACCCCGGAAGCGTCGCAGCAGTTGCGACCGGCTCATCCCAGTCCCAATGCGGAAAATCACTCGCGTACACAAGGACCTCTCGA
>CAZFVB010000028.1:0-20017 GCA_964522375.1 uncultured Chloroflexota bacterium | reverse complement strand
TGAGCACGGCTGCCGCCTTCGCGACTGATATGCCTGGGGAATCCAGCCAGCCGGCTGCCGCCTCAATGTCGAGAGGATCAACGCCGGCCTGACGAAGTTGTTCATCGTGGTTACGGGCGAGGATCGTAGTGCCTTCAATCGCCAGGCCTCCGACCGCGATGAGCGCGTCATCCGGCATTGCCCCGGATGATTTAACTAGGTGGGCATCTGTTGTCGTTCCGAGTAGGGTGCCAACGACAATCGGGGAAAGCACGTTCGGTGTGATCTCTGTATGCCCACCGATAAGAACCACATTTTCGGTGGTGCACGCGTTAACAATATCGGTTAGCAGGGCTCGAACTTCATGCACCGTACTGCCGACTGGCATAAGAATTGTTGTAAGAAGCCACCGGGGTTCAGCTCCCATTACAGCAAGATCGTTACCGTTCACGGCCAAGAGATAACGGCCGACGTCTGTGGTGGTGAAGGTGATCGGGTCTGAGGCGATGACCAATAGATTCTCAGTGCTAAGGTCGAGAGCTGCCGCGTCTTCGCCCGGCGCGGCTCCCACAAGTACATCGGGATCGGTTGCTGGAAGATTCTGAAGTATCTCGCGAAGGATATGGAGAGGCAGTTTTCCTGAGGGGAGGTTCACAGCGTTATGCACCCAGCGCTACGATTAATCATGTTTGATAGACAAACAAAATGTTCCGTCGTCTTGGTGCCTATTAGAGAGGATTCGTCCCTGGTAGCTCGCCCTATCAAAATCTTGTGCTTGGTGAGTGAGTGGCCGAAATGATTTCTCGTACAGGCTACAACTCAGATGTACCACAGTAGTAGGCAGACGAAGGGACCATGTTCGATTTCTGAATCTGAAGCAGTGCTGGTTTGATCCGGCAGTCAGTGACCGTCGGGGCGACCGGGCCAACTGGTCCAAGTATTCAAATTCGTGTTATCCGACTGGATGTGCTTCCTCCGATACGGTTACTTGCACGACAATTTCAAGATCTCCCAGGTCTCGCTGTGCTTGATGGGGGACCTACGGGGGCGGGTAACGGACGGTGGTCATATTTAACTGCTGACCCATACGATCGTGTGCGTTGGACGCGTGATGGCGTGCGTTCGGACTGTCTGGGACTCATGGACAGTGACGGGTTTAAGGCTCTTCACACATTGACTGTGACTGAGTATCAACCGACAGAGGTGCTGCCACCGTTTATAGGCGGTGCTATTGGGTACATTGCTTACGAAGCTGCTTGCGAGCTGGAACCGTTGTCTCGTGGGCGTGGTGATCAATCTCTGACCGACCTAATGTGGGGGGGCCTGTATGACTGGGTTGTGGCGCGTGATGGGCGCGATGGCACTGGCTGGATAGTAGCGACTGACGTTGGTGAACGTGATCCGGAAGAGGCTTGCACGGGTGTACACGAACGCTTGCGATCTACCGATGTTCCGATTGTTACGTCACGGACTCGCCAAGGCATTTCAAATGTAGGTCGCCCTGAATTTGGTCGTTGGGTCGAGGTTGTCAAGGACTACATTTCTGCTGGCGATTGTTATCAGGTGAACCTGGCACGGCGGATTGAGTTCGACCCTGTGTCCTCAGGGCTCGATCATTTCGAACGTCTCGCATCGATTCATCCTGCTCCGTTCGGTGCTTATATTGAGGCTGGCGAACTAGCCGTCCTGAGTGCTTCGCCGGAACTGTTCTTGGAGGTGGATTCCGCGGGTCGTGCTCTGACCCGGCCTATTAAAGGAACTGCTCCTAGAGGGGCGACAAAGGTGCTCGATTCCGATGCTGAGTCTCGCTTGCGTGAGAGCTTTAAGGATCGTGCCGAAAATTTAATGATCGTTGATGTTCTTCGAAACGACTTTGGTCGTGTCTGTGTGCCTGGATCGATTCGCGTCCCTTCACTCTGGACAACAGAAGCTTTACCGACGGTATGGCAACTGGTATCTGAGGTCACTGGTTGTTTGCGCGAGGGTGTCACGGCGACAGACCTTTTGCGAGCGTGCTGGCCTGGCGGGTCCATAACCGGTGCTCCTAAGATCCGTGCTATGCAAATCATTGATGAGATTGAGCCGGTCACACGCGATGTTTATTGCGGGAGCATTTTTGCTCTGGGTCACGATGGCGCGCTGATGGCAAGCTTGGCCATCCGAACAGTTCAGCTCCATCATAAGAGGGCGTATCTGCACGTCGGCGCTGGAATCGTTGCAGACTCCGATCCGGATCTTGAGTTTCAGGAGACAGTGGCAAAAGCCCGTGGAGTACTGGAAGCGCTTGGGATTACAGAAAACTAAGAGCTTTAGACAGGCTTGCTCTGGCCCCATCGGGCATCAGCAAAGAGGGCGAGACTAATCATTCCCATGGCAATTGTCAGCCCTGCTGGGGGCCACAAGATCGCAACCATCGTGATGATTCCACTCCCGAAGTCTCCGTAGGCACCGATCACGATTCGACCAAAACCTAGCATTCGTTCCTGAATGCGTTCACGCACTCGTAGCCGTAGTCCATAAGTCAGTAAACCTGCAGCAGCCCCTATGGAAATGCCAATAGCAATCCCTGCACCGCTTGTTCCCAGCACGATTCCACCCAGGACTCCGCCTGTTATCGGTTTTACGATCCAACCAATCCGATCTACCAAGCGCCCCGTAGAAGAAAACTTGTCGCCAAAGATGTCCAATGGCAAGAGGATTAGGGCTACGACAAGAACCGTGTTGGCCGAGATCGGATCCGGAAGACTAATCTTCAGCAGATTGGATCGTTCGGCGACGATCATCGTTATTGCTACGGTGACATAGGGATTCATCCCGCTGGAGATACCAAGGGCGAGCGCTAGGACAAAACTCATTGGTTGGGTTGGAGTGCATCACGCGTGTCTGGTGCTGCTGGCGTGAGTTTGTAGATGGCAGGGGATCGTTCGCCTGTGGCTAAGAACAATTTAGTCATGGCTTCAACAAAGAGACCCATAAACTCTTCGCGAGCTGTTTCTCGCGAGCTGGCCGATAGCTTCACGGGCCAAATTCTTGGATGGCTCGGTGATATTCGTCCGCTCCCCCAATGTCGATCCATCGACCGTCAAATACATGACCCACAATGTGTTCTTGTGTGTACAACCATTCGATGAGTGCCCCGGATTGGTCAGGGCTACCCCCGGCGTTGAGGTAGTTCTGTATCACTGCAAGCTTATCCCGTGGAAATCCATAGATGGCGACAGCTGCCAGTGTGCTTTTCGGGTGCTCTGGTTTCTCGACAAAACTTGTGATTCGGTTGTTGGCGTCGATGGCCACAATTCCATAGCGGGAAGCGAGTTCATAGGATTCGACGTCGTATAAGCCAACGACGATGTTCTTTTGGGCTGCGCTAGCCAGGGGTGTGAGGTCAAAGTCAAAGACGTTGTCACCTGCGACGATGATCAGATCGTCGTTCGGATTGGCTTCACGAATGAAGAAGGCCATGTCACCTATTGAACCAAGACGGTTTTCAACTGAGTTGGTCCGATCCGACAGTATCGATACTGTCGGCGGACTTGATCGGCTAACGGACCAGTCAATGAACGCAGGACACCCGATGTCGTGAGTGATTACAGAAACATGTTCAATTGACGGAACCGCACCAAGTCGATCAACAACGAAGTCCAGCGCTGTCCGGGACCCGATAGGTAGCAGGTGTTTGGGGCGTCCGCCGGTAAGGTCCCCAAGACGGGTGGCCCAACCGGCTGCTAGTACTAGGGCCTGCATGTTGTCTATGGTACGTCGCTATGATCCGACTGCGCTCGGAAACCGGCATATACTCACGTTCGTGGTGGACGTACGGGAAGGCGGCGTGTGTCCATTCGTGGGTGATGGAGACGTAAGCAGCTAATGAACTCACGCCGAGAGTTGATATTTGGAGCACTCGGGCTAGGAATTCTAAGCCTGGTTGTTTTCCAACTGGTTCAAGAGGCCACACGAGAGCCCGAGATAGATACAGAGCTGACGGTTACACCGACGGTCACGGTCACGGCGACTGCGGATCCGGTGACCCCGCCATCACCAAGCGTTCCCCCCGCACCCACACCAAACCCCCAGACCTACACGGTACAGGCCGGTGACACGCTTAATGGGATAGCAGTGCGCTTCAAGATTAGTATGGCTGATCTGCAGGCGAAGAATTCGATTAACGATCCGAACAATATCTATGCCGGGCAGATACTTCTGTTACCGGAACCAGGCGAGCGAATTCAGGCGCCAACCGCTCAGAGCGGCGAGTCTGACGAGACCATCTATGTGGTGAAGTCTGGGGACACTCTTTTTGCGATCGCTCAGCAATTTGGAGTTACCAGTGGTGATATTGTCGAACTCAACGGGGATATCGATCCTCAGAAGCTTTTCGTCGGTAAGATTTTGCGCATTCCAAGCCGATCTCGCACACCTCCACCGCCGCGCAATACTGCTACTGCTGCGATAGGGGTTTCCAGCCCTCGTTGAACCAAGCTAGGACTGACTTTTCATATCAGGACTGGACGTGATTCTTCATATACTTAGGTATGCGTGAGCAAACTGGTCAGCTGTGAATATCTCGCAGGCGACAGCTCTGCGCGCGGTCAAGCGTGCGCCGGAACAGGCTGTGGCGCTGGTCGAGCGATTAATCAAGCGTCCCTTGTTTGGCTGCCAGATGTGTGGGCACTGCATACTCCAGGACACCGCGTTCATCTGTCCTATGAGTTGCCCCAAGGGTCTGCGAGACGGACCCTGTGGTGGGACTGACATGTACGGTATGTGTGAGACCGATCCCACAATGCCTTGTGTGTGGCTGCGAATTTACGAACGGGCTGAACGTATGGGTCGGATGGACCGGCTCATGAAGTTGCAGGATGATCTCGATTGGCGCCGGGAAGGTTCATCAGAATGGATCCCACTGCTCAAGCGTGTAGTGAGCCGTGGGCGATCCTTGAATCAGGATGAACGTACGGCACAGTAGGGACGGTTGGTTGGCTTTGGCTACCCGCGTAGACGCCTCATGATTCTTCGTCGAATCCGAAATGCAACAAGTGCTATAACCAGCCCGATGGCTCCAATAACAATCACAAGGCCTACGCGGGGATCTGCGTTGATTGCTGATGAGAACTTTTTATATTGGTCACCTAGAGCCCATCCAATCCCCATGTAGATGGCAACCCAAATGAGGGCAGACAGGGCTGCCGATGGTAGAAAAGCCAAGAAGCTGGTTCGGGCCGTGCCGGCCACAACGGTGATTACAATTCGAAATCCAGGGATTAAACGGCCAATGACTACAGCCGGGACCTCGTGCCGTCTAATCCATCGCTCGGCTCGATGACGCCGTTCGGGTGTTATGTGTAACACGCGGCCATACTTATCAAGCACTCTGGGCCCGATTAAACGGGCTATCCAGTACAAGACGGAAGCACCGGCTGTGGCGGAGAAAACTACGACCAAAACGATGGCCACAGGATTCGCTACGCCTCGATATACCTGGTATCCCATCAGCATAATTGCTGTGTCGGCAGGAACCGGGAATGGCACACCAGCTTCCTCAACTGCGACATACGCCGCGAGGGCGAGATATTGGTGTGCTTCAAGGAAATCAATCAAGAACGCTCGTGTGGCCGAGATCCAGTCGTTCATTCGGTTACAGACGATTCCGGTGGTGTTCTGCGGTCATCATTTCAAGGGATTGTCCCGACTCCTATGACTCACAAGGGCAAGGTTTTGTAGTAGATGGTTTCGATTTCGTGTGTGACCCGGACCGAGTCCTGCTCGCAGCCGTCAGGGCAATGCATGATCGACTTTATGGGGTTTTAGCTGAGTCACCGTAATGACCCGTCCAGAAGCGCCAGCGAATCCTAGCCAAATCGCGGATCATTCTAAGGGTGTCGATGGTTAGGCGTAGACGTGAATCCGGGTCGTTTGTCCATTCCACCGGAATTTGGACTAGTTTGTAACCTCGGTATACGGCTAACCGCAGTATCTCTAAATCAAACATCCAACGGTTCACCACAGTGGATGCAAAGAGATCATAGGCTACGGATCCTCGGAAGAATTTGAAGCCGCACTGGGCATCCGGGGTGTTGGGAATGGATCCGATCACGCGGGTTATTTCCCGAAATACCCGTGCGCCTACCCGTCGATATGCAGGCTGTGCGGTAACGGTATGACTGGTCGGCAAGGCGCGTGAGCCTATGACGACATCAGCGCCACGTTCAAGTTCTGTTATGGCCTGATCAATATGTTCCAGTGACGTGGACAGATCAGCATCCATAAACCCCACCACATCACTTTGAGATGCGAGCATTCCAGCGCGGACCGCGCCACCTTTGCCTTGCTGACGGGCTAGGGAAAGGAGATCAAGTTCGGAGTGTGCAGGCATAAGCGCACGAACAGCGTCCGCTGTCCCATCCGTACTGCCATCGTCAACCACCACAACCCGGCACGCTTCAGGCCGTGCTCGCAGGTGATCCAGAAGCACAGGCAGCGATCTGCCAAGCCGAGTGGCCTCGTTATAGGCTGGAACGACGACTGTAAGCGTCAACGCGACGGGACCTCTTTCGTACTGTTAGGTGCATATCAAAGGCGACAAGGAAGATTCGTCTATCAGCGTCTTTATCGCAACGCTGGGGATCGTTTTGGGCGCTTCTAGTGTAGGCGAGCATGGCTGAAGAATTGCGGGCGGATGGCAGGACCGCAACAATTTATTTATGACGTGGTTAAGTGTGGCAGTGCTCGGCTTCAGCCTGGTTATTGCTTGTGGGCTCGGATATCGGGTCGCTGCCTTTGTACTGGGCGTTCCCTCACGGCTTAGTCGTGCTGGCCTTGGCGTTGGTCTGGGTATTTTGGGACTGGGTATTCCCATGTTGTGGTTGCCGCGTATTTTCTCGGCTGGCGGAGCTTTGTTGGTAGCGGTTGGTGTGTGCGCTTGTGGTTTGGTTGGGCTTTCCAGGCAACGCGCGCCGATGCCTGAAAGAGACAGTTGGCGCACGATCGTTGGGGCTATCGTAGTTGGCGTGCTTGTCTATGTTTCAGCGCTCGCTTTTTGGACCGAGGCAACGGTTGGGCGAGCGGATGTCGGAAGCTTGTATTTGCATAGTGCCCTCGTGTCCGGAATCTCCCGGGGTAATTTCCCGGTTGTAAACCCGTTTGAGCCGGATTATCACCTCCAATATCGAGTGGCTATGCACACGCTTGCAGCCGGCATGGTCGACTTGGTCGGGGCTCATACAAGGGATGTGATGCCGCATTTGGTTGCTGGAATAGCGGTGACGCTGGTGGCAACGATGTATGGGGCGCTCAGGACCACGGTCAACGCTGCATGGGCGCTCGCTGGGGCTGTAGTGGCCTACTCATGGGGACCGCTCTACTGGGTTCTGATGATCGGTTCTATTCGCGAACGTGGGCTGGGTGAAGTTCTTGGAGTGGTGATGTCAGCTCCAGAAACCTTGGCTTGGAGCGGGTTGTTTTTGGGTGGTCCATTTACGATGCCGACGCACAATCCAACTGCAATATTCGGTTTGATTCCGGCCGTAATTCTGATTATCTCGGTTCAGCGGGCTATCGACACAAAGAGTACTGGTGCATGGATTCTTGCTGCTTCTGCTGCAATCTATCTCGCTGTTAGCAACGAATATTTGATGTTCGTTGTTCCTGCTGGCCTGGGTGCGTGGATCTGGATGCGTCGCCCCTTCCTGGTCTCGGTCGCCGCAAGAAATTCAATGATATTGATTGCTTGCGCTATTTGTGCCCTGCTGATCGCCCAGACTACAAGTGGTGTGTTGAACGGGGCCTTTACTCGAGATTCTGATTTGGGCCGACTAGGTCTTGCTATTAACGCTAAGCAACTGGGCCAGTTGCCAAGTTGGGGCTTTAACAGTAGGGGCCCATGGGTAGAGTGGGCGAATACCGGTTGGCATGACACTCCCATTGTCGGCACAGAATTTTTGATTGATGGTGGGCTAGTGTTGTGGTTGCTTCTGGCGACGGCAATCTGGGTTGTTGTCAGGCAGATCAATAGCGCTTCAGCGCCGTGGCTTATGGTGGCCATTACTAGCGTGGCCGTGTCCGTCTTGTTTCGTCTCGAGGATGCAGCTCCCAACCTTAACCGGGTGGCTCATGCCGGGTTCACACTGGGCATCCCGGCTCTCAGCATTTTTGCTTTCGAGTCTCAATCACGTGGTCATTGGTCTCGGCGGTTCACGAAGGTTGCCGCGACAGCAATAGCGCCTATTCTGATGGGGGCTTTCGTTCTGACAGCGATTGCATGGCCGCGTATGGTGGCCCAGGTCGAATCTGATGTTGGCCGCCTTGAAGCTGGCGCGCGCGACTTTCTGCTTGCGCATTTAGAGGTACAGGATCGACTGCTTGTGGTCCATGGAGCTCACACCACTATCGAGTTGTTCGATCGTCGAGCGCCCGCAATTACGCTGGATATTTCGGCGGAGACCGGTCAATTCATCCCGTATGGCTATCACTCGTTGTCCCATGTAAATGACTATCGGTATCAGTACGAGCATGCGCAGCACGATCTCAATGATTCAGATCTTATGGCGCTGGGTATTAGATACGTTCTTCTCGATCCGGACAAACTGAGCTCTTTGCAATCCTCCGAAGTTGATCGGAAGCGCGCGGATGGACGGTTCCGACTCGTCTATAGAAGCCCATCAAGCGCCACTGTGATTTACCGATTTGGTTCATGATCGGGTCGATTATCCAGCGTTGAAGAAGTCGACTCTCGGGCTGTTAGGCCGGCACCACATTCCAGGCTTGGACACGGGCTACCGGGCCAAGAAATCGATCTACGGGGCGTAATGCCTGGCTGAGTCTGGTCAGCGTCTGGCCAGCCATCCGAACTTTTCGGCCTTTTCGCCCTGCTCGAAATGCGATTTCGTCGGCTGGAGGGACAGCGAAAAAGTGCCGACGTTGTTCGACCCGCCAACCAGTCTCATGAAGATCCGCAAGAACCTCGCCAGTGGTGAGAGCCTTGAACGGGCCAAGGCTTGGATCGGGGGCCAGCGCATATTCCACTCCCTGGTGGCCGATTCGAGCGCGTAGCCAACGTAATGGACGGTGGTATGAGCGAGCATTTACGAAGGCTACGACTAGCTGCCCGTCATTTCGGATCCGCTGTCGCATGGTTTGAAGAATTTTCCGTCGCTCGGCACGTGGGTAGCCTTCCAATCGGAAAATTAGTGACATCACATCGAAGTCGGATCGTGCCTCATGGAAGGCGTCGGGGAACAGTTCGTGATGAACAGGCCTTGGGACCCGATCATCTATGAATTCGAAGACTTGGTCAGTCATTTCGGTGAACGTAACCTCAACGTCAGGGTACGCACGCGAAATCTCTTCCGTATATAGACCTGTCAACGGCAGCACGTCCAGCCAGCGCCCCTTATCAATCTTGATAAAGGAACTAAGGGCAGCCAGTACCGCATCGCGTTCGGATGGCACGGGCTTGTTGTATCGCGCACCATTCCGAATCTTCGCCATTTGAAAGTCCCGAATCTGTTCTAGGGTCCAATACTCTGGGTCATCGGAGCTTGGCCAGTTCAAGCGGCCTTTGTAATGGTCGTAGTGCAGCAGAATGTCGATTTCTCGGCGACGTGGAGCTTTAGGGATCAGTTCTGGATAGCCAAAGAGCACAAGAGCCAGAATTTCCCGTTCCGGCGGGAGTTCGAGGATACGTTTCAGGTGATCTACATCCCCTAACGTATCCACCCAGCAGCTTGCGACGCCAAGGCTGTGGGCCATCAACATCATGTTTTGTATAGCGGCGGCTGCGCTTTGTACCCATGCGTAGTTCTCGCGTGTGTAGTTGTTGCCATAGGACACAAAGATGCCCACTGGGGCTAGGTGTATATAGCGAGTTTCTTCTGCGACCTCGTTCTTGACAGCTTCGTCGTTAACGACCAAGAAATCCCAGAGTTGCAGGTTGCAAGAACTGGGGGCGTAACGGGCGGCATCAATGATCTTGTGGACGATGGCTTCAGGCACGGGATCCTTACGGAATTTTCGACAGGTTCGACGTGTGAAGATGGCTTCCTCAACAGCCATCGTGCTTTCAATCACTTCGATGTTCTCGCGGTGCCAGCGTAGTAGTCATAGTAAGTGGTGGAGGACGATTTTGGGGTTTATCAGCCGACTTCTATGCGGCTGGTTCCGTTGACATTGGTTACCCGAAGTACGTTGTCGATATGACGTTCGAAGGTGTCGTCGTGGGAAATGATTACCAGTTGACTGAAACCTCTAACAGCGAGAATTTGTTGGGCCAAATTCTCGCGACGAGTAGCATCAAGGTGTTGCGTCGGTTCATCGAAGAACGCGATATCCAGGTTCAGGAGGTCGCGTAGCAGCGCAAGTCGGACTGCTAGAGCGGCACTCATTTGCTCACCGCCCGAGAATTGGGCGAAGTGGCGTTCCGTGTTCTTTTGGTTGAGCACAATGTCATAGTCGGCGGCCCATTGAAGACGACCGGCTCTTGATCCGATGATGTCCCCGTAAATCTCATCGGCTGTCTCAGATATGCCGGCCAGCATGGCCGCGGTGACGTGTGGACCGGCTTCACGAAGGATCGACCGTATAAACCCAGTGTGATCTTCAAGTTGCTTCACTCGGGATATCTCAGTCTGGATCTCTTTAATCTCTGATCGCACCAGTTGAAGGTTGGCGAGGTCGGCTGACAACTGATCACGATCGGCCTTATATCTAGCTACCCGCTCACCCAATTGTTCAGCACGTCCAAGTGCCGTATCTCGAGCTTGCTGAGTACTGGCGTGTGTTGTGGGATCGTACGCTGTCCGAGCAGTATCAACCATGTTCCGGGCGCTGGCGGCTGCAGCATCCGCGTCAACGGCGGCTTGTTGGGCTTGTGCACGCTCGTTCCTTCGGGAGTGCTGCAATCCGGCAAGATTCTCGTTGCGAAGGTATTGGGCATGCGCGCCGGCTGTTGTCTCAACTGTGGCACGGGCGCGGGCGAGGGTTTCGATAGGTTTGATTAACACCTTCAGCGCGTGGTCAGCCTCTTTCATTTGGGTTTGAGCTATTGATTCTCGGTGGATGGCAAGGCCGAGGATTGTTTCGCGGATTGGGGTTGTGGAATCTTCGTGGGGAGTTGCCAGCGTTGCGAGAGCTGTGGCGGCGCGCGCGGCTATTTGTGCCAATGTTGTGGCGCTGGGAGGGCTTGTCTGGTTGTTGTTTGCCGCTGCAATCTCTGTGAGCGCGTCGATATTTGCTGTGCTGATGGCCTTGCTTATGTGGCTTGCGACGAGAATGGCGGCATCTACTGAAGCCTTTCTACGTTCGAGTTCAGCAATACGGTCTTTGATAACAGGCGCTTGGCGAGACTTCAGTTCTGCGTCCACGGCTTCGTTAATAGAAGCCTCAGCTTGATTGAGCTCAGCCTCTACAGTGGCGACGCGGGTCTTATGGGTTTTGGTTCGTGCGGCAAATACTGATGAAACGTCGGGCACATACTCGAGGTTTATGCAGCTAGCATCGAAGAAGGGACATGTCCCACTCGCCACCAAAAGATCCTGGGCGTGGCGATCAGACTCCATGAGCGCAGTGATCCGGGTCTGTTCACGACGTAGGCTGTCCAGTGTTGCCTGACGTTTGGGCACTTCGATGGCGATTGAGAGATGTGGTTGCAAGGCGGCCAATTGTCGGCGTTGTTCCTCGTGGCTGGTGACCGCGCTGGCTTGTTCGCGCTCGGCGTTTCCTTGAGCCGTTCGGAGGTCTTCGTCAACTTGAACAAGGGACGCACGAGCGGTGATCTCCTTTTCCTGCAGTGTGGTGGCTATTGCTTGCAACCGCTCTCGAAGTTCTTGAAATTCAGGCTCCGTGTTAACCCTGGCGTCGGACGGGGCCGTAGCCTCAATATTGGGTCCGACTAGGCGGCGTGTCTCGGCGAGTTCTTGTGTGGCTCGCTCAAGCACCAGTGCTTGCCGGTCTTTTTCGTGAGCCAGTACCCGCGCCTGATCCTCAATGTCGGCCAAGGTTTCGATGTGTTCTTGCGCTTCACGATGTGCCGTATAAGCCGTCCTTGACGAATCCAGGATCTGTGTAGCTTCGTCAGAGGCCCGCGCAGCCGTAGTTGCTCGCTCAAGTTCGGTCTCTGCTTGATTTGTTTTCTGGACCGCGATCGCCAAGTCCGTCTCTGCCTTTTCAAGTAGCTCGTGGTGCGTCTGGTACGTGGCAAGGCTTGCCGTAAGAGTTTGGAGTTCAGCCTTAGCTTCTGTGTGTGTGGAACGTGCTTGGCTCAGTGAACGTCGAGCATTAGATAGTCGGGTCTGCATTTGCGGCTCGGCCGAAAGTTTCCCCTCCAGATTTGCGGCACCTGATTCAAGCTCGATGCGATGGTCCCTATAGTGCTGGGCGAGGGGACGTAAGAGGTCAACAGCTCGTTGAAATTCAGCGGTACGCAAAATAGGGTCAAACCGCTCCTTTCGAAGCCGTGCTGCATCAAGAAAATCAGAAGTCAGTCGACCCTGGGGTACCCCGATGACGTGTTCGAAGACCTCGGCCGGACTGTTGAGCCCGTCGATACCGAGCTGGAGGCCGAGCCATTGCTCAAGGTCCTCTGCCGGTTGGTCAATTGAACGTGCCAGTTCGATGTCGAATAAAGAGACGGTCGTGGTTGCATTGGCCGACAGTTTTCCGGTTGCTCGGGATCGAGATCGACGCATCGTGCGATCCACCCTGTACGGCCGCCCATCACCGGGGGATATGAACTCAACCGTGACTGTGGCCTCGGTCGTGCCATGTCGCATAAAAGCGACCTGAGGTCGGTGGGGCATGTACCCGAAAAGGCCGTAGCCTATCGCTTCCAGGATGGTGGACTTGCCGGCCCCGTTTGGCCCGACAATCGCGGTGAGGCCGCGACCGAACAAAACAGTCGCAGACTCATAGCTCTTGATGTTCTGGAGAGTGACTTCGCGAACGAACATGTTAGGTGAGGAGTTGTTCCAACTGTGACGCCATGTCTTCCGGCGAACGACCTTCGAGCGCGGCTGCTTTTAAACTTAATGTGGCTTTGGCGAGGGTGTCACCCTGTGCAGCATGAGGCGAGGCAGCAATTAAACGACGAATGACACCTCGTTCTATCTCGTGTCGGGTTGCTGTCGCATCGGTCAGGCTGATATCCCGGTTACTCGAATTAAAGTGTTTAGTTACGCGCACGTGCAGAGCCTTGTGGATGTCCGCAACGATTTCTTGCAGAGCGTCTTGATCTAGTTGGACCCGATCAAACCTCAGTTGGCCTGTAAGGCGAAGTTCAATCACCGCGGGTTCATCCGATGAGCCAATTTGATCTTTCGCGCTTTGCTTCACGGCTGTTGCCAGTAACTCAAAGCTCGAAAACTCGGTCACATCGACAGTAAGCCGATGGAATGAACGTCGTACGATTACATCGCTGCGAAACACGGCTTCGATTGATACAGGTTTTCCCGGGTGAATCCGAACGTCGAAAATGCCGCGTTCGCGCTTCTGGCCTTCTACGAGGTTCCCGGTCAATCCTTCAAGGACCGTGTGCGCTTCCAGCGCGCCTGGATTGAATATCCACGGTTCGGTATTAGGCAACTGGTAGGCGTGGTGCACATGCCCAAGCGCTAGATAGTCGGTCAGGGATTCGAGGGACTGAAGTTGTTCGAGACTCAGACCGCTGCGGCCATATTCAAAAGCTTCGTCAATACCTGTGTGCATGATGCCGATTACGGCTCGTACATCGGCCCTCGGTATACGCGATAACGACGCGGCAATTTCATCAATAAGGGCTGGCAGTTGAGCTCCTAAATACTCAACGCCAAAGATGCGAGCGGATCCGATATCGGTATATGCGCCAAAGCCACGTTCTGCGGTCCATTCCCCTGCGTGGGGCTTTCCTGTGATCGGGTCAAATTGTCGTAGGAGGCGGAGTCGGCCGTGACGACTCAATTGCCAGAGCCACGAGTGGTCGCCCCGTCGGAACCAACGTTCGTGGTTTCCCTCGTTGGCAACAACAGGGATATTGGCTTGTGAAAGTCGGTGAAGGGCCGCATCTGCCTGCGCATATGTTTGTGGATCGATCGACTTTGCATCGAATAGATCGCCGGCGATGACAACGAAGTCCGGTTTTTCTGCCAGGCAGTAGTCGATTGCGCTATCGAACGCGCGGCAAAAATCCGCGGCGCGTTCCGCCAAACCATATTGTCGGAATCCCAGATGGACATCGGCCATGTGGATGAACCTGATCGAGTTTGGCACCAGCAAGCGAAGGGAAGGGTTAACACACTGATGTTACCCGCACCTTCCGTTATCGATGGAATCGGTAAGGTGCGTATGCTCGTGGATATTCCGGACGCGAGGTGGCGAGATGAACATCCAGTTGCGGTATCAGGCAATGCAGAGCACGGGTCCGGCTGACAACGTCGAAGGCAACATAGTTTCAACCGACTTACTGGCGGATCTGGAGCCTGCGGAGACGGCATTGGTGCTTGTTGATACCTGGGGGGAGCATCCGATTCTCAGCCACTGTGAACGGACGGGATCAATCATTCAGACGAGGGTTCGGCCTGCGCTGGAGGCCGCACGTGTGGCAGGTATTACGCCGATCTATGCCCCGTCGCCTCACGTGGCCGCCCGGCATTCACAATGGACGCGGTTTGCGGGCATCGAAGAACTTCGTCCCACGGTAATAGCCGGTGATGATTGGCCACCGCTGGCATATCGAGAACTTTCTGACCCGTACACGTCATTACGTCGAGCCCCGGGTGAATTACCTCCTGCCAGTGGTGGTCGGCCCGAGTCGTGGCATCAGGTCCGGACTATTCATTCGGCTATTGCACCGCGTGATGATGACATCGTGATCGCTAGCGGTGATCAGCTTCATCGGGTGTTGCGGGATCGTCGTCTGGTGCATTTAGTTTATGTTGGCTTCGCGACGAACATCTGTATACGGTTTCGTGACTATGGGATGCATGCTATGAAGGATCGTGGTTACCTGCCGATTCTTCTTCGTGACGCTACAAGTGGGATCGAATCCCGAGAGACCTATGATGATCTTTCGATCACCCGTGCTGTGCTGCAGGATCTTGAACGGTGGTTTTTCACGGCTAGCGTTGACGACTTTGTTTCTGGTTGTAGAGAAACAGAGACGTGATTACCCAGCCGTGTCTCCCGGAGGAATGAACCTATGGCTGTGAAATACCGTGTTGGAATCATTGGCACTGGCCGTATGGGTGGTCTTATTGAAGACGAGCTCGCTCCTGGTGAAATGAGTGCCTCCAGGCCCTATGGGCATGTTCCTGCATATATGGCGATTGACGAGACTGAGGTGGTAGCGATAGCAAATCGAAGCTCCGATCGTATGCAACGGTTCGGGGAGCGCTTTGGTATCACCAATACCTTCCTGGACTACCGTGAAATGATTGATACACAGCATCTAGATATCGTGAGTGTGACGACACCCTCGTTTGCACGCGCCGAACCTCTGATCTATGCGGCGGAGCATGGTGTCCGTGCTATCTACAGCGAGAAAGGACTCTGCGCCTCGCTGGCTGAAGCTGATCGGATTCGCGAGGTGCTAAAGGCCAATGGGGTTGCGTTTAACTGGGGGGCTATGCGGCGGCATGATGTCGGCTACCGAGCGCTGGCGGCGGCGATTGCGGCTGGAGATATTGGTGAGCCGCAGATTGCGCTCATGTATACGTATACCGATCTCATTAAGCATCATCAGCACAAGTTGGATACACTATCGATGATGCTCGGCGATCCTGCCCCGGACTGGGTTGCCGGTCGGTTGATCGACGCTGATGACTCATTTGATCCCGAACCACGTCGGCCGGTCCCGCTCTTCGATTCTGCGCATAACAAATTCCTTCCGTCGCCCGGGTATGAGATCGCAGATCCATATGTTGGGGCATTTCAGGTTGGATACCGGAATGGTGTAGTTGGCCATTTCATTCCTCATCGCGGATTTTTCGATGTTGAGGTTCGAGGCGAGAAGGGGCGGGCCTATGCGTTGGACAACGGCAAAGTCATAGGGCTTCGACGAAGTGGCGCCCCAGAGGCTGAGTCTGGCATGTACGGGACTGAAACGTCTGACCGGACCTTTTTTAAGTTTGGAGAGTCGCCGACCATCAACATAATTCGCGACTTGATTCATTCCATGGAAACCGGCAAGTCAACGCGGGGCAACATTGATGTCACCATGAATTCTGTCGAGGTGCAGTTTGCGTTGGCCCACTCGCATCTGGATGGTGGCACGCGTGTGGAAATCCCGGTCGCTGATCGCAGCCTTTACATTCCGGGGGGCTAGTGCTCGGTGGTATTTGCCGGTAGCACCGGAAGTCCTCGCTTGGCGAGTTCCTCATGCTGCGTCAGGCATATTGTCCTTGTAGATACCAGTTGCTGCTTTTGTGGTCATAGAAGCAGAGAAACGCTGCACCGTTTTTCACCTCAATTTGATAGTAGTCACGCGTTGTTGCATTACGGCGCCATGTAGGGTGTTTTAGTCGCCAGGGTCCTGTCTGGCGGTGTATGACGTGGTCTTGTCCGTCTAGCAGCATGAGGTGGCGGCTGTCGTGCACATGAAGAATATGTATGGGTTCTGGTGGGGTATGCAGGAGGAACGGTGGATGCAGGTAGCTGCTAGCGAGACCCTGGTCCGACTCTAAGTCGGAGAGTGTTACATCGACCCAGCGAAACGAGGTTCCTGGAGTGTGCTCGCTGGTGAGTTCAGTCTGGCCAGCTGTCTTGGTGCCCCAGCGGGTCTGTAGCCGGCCTAGTGCAGCAAGGGCGCGGCGGCGGCGTTCAATGTCAGGAGTTCTTGCCTCGGGCCCGGTCAGCAGCTTTAGTTGTTTGCTGTTAGCCGGACCCAACTGGTCAGCCTGTAGGTGAACACCTGTGATGCCTTGCTCGATTTGTAGATGATCAAGATGCCAGCGCAGATGCTGTAATAAGGTCTCACTCTGTGAAGCTGGCTCAGCCAAGCGTAGTGTGTACTTGCATTTGGAGTGATTCTCAAAGCACCAAAAAACCACCAGAACTTGGCAGGCCATCCCGTGGTGGTTGAGTTGTGTTGAAAGGCGATCGGTCAGAATTTTGCAGGCGAACTGTAGACGGTCTGGATTTGTTTCTGTCCAGTCGAGATCAAGTTCCTCCTGTATAACGAGAGGTCGGGTTTGGACCTGTAAAGGTTCCTGTAAACGTTGGTGTAAGCCCTGATAGGCACGTAGTCCAATGGGGCCGAATCGGCGAGAGATGCTGCTGGCAGGTAGGTTGGCAAACGCGCCAGCATTACGGATGCCGAGCGTGTGCAGGTGTGTGATCACGTCAGGTGGCAACCCTAGTGTTTCCAGAGGCAGCTGACTCAGGGTTTGGATTTCTTGGCCAGGTGGTATGGCCCATATTCTGGTTGTGGTGGCAGCACGTGCTGCCACAGCGGCTACGAACTTGTTGCTGCCGACCCCTACGTATGTAGTGCAGGTGCTGCCGACCTCTACAGCCTTGTGCACCTGCTTCGCGAGTTTGATGGGTGAGCCGTACTGTTTTTGCAATCCGGCCCCATCCAGATATGCGTGTCCAATTGCTGTGCTTTCAATGAATGGACTGAACGTGTACAAGATGTCCAGTACTGGTTCGAACGCTGCTGCGACTTGTTCGTGTTCATATGCGTGTAGCTGTAGTGTTGGCCAACGCGCTTCTACCTCATGTAATGGCAGGCCAGGACGAAGGCCGTCATTTTCCAGGTCTTCGCGTGCCATGAGTAGTGGCTGGCCTCTGGCCTCGGCCCTATAGATCGCGTCGGGTCTAGTTTCCAGCGGCTGCGAGCGAGCGTTGACCTCGAGTGCAAAGCGTGGAATCCAGATACAGATGATCAGGTTGTGTTCCATGAGTTCCTTGGCGGTAGAGCCGTAACGTCAATTCGTACTGTGTGCCCACTAGTCCTAAACGCGAGCGTTCGGTGTCTACATGCAGATGCTGGCCAGCGAGTTCACCGTCTTCCCAGAGCCAAGCTTGGCGGGACACATGTAGCCGGGTATCTGCTAGAGGGATCGATGGTCTTTGAGCGTTGTTTTTGTGTGTGAACAGCACCGTGGTCTGTGCTTCGGTTGCAGCGCTGCGTAACTGGCTGGCCTCAGTAAAAGAAGCGTGTATTGTCGAATTCAATAATCCGAGTACAGCGTCAAAACCGTCGCATCGGGTTAATTCGATCGCGACGGGAAAGAAATGGTGACGGTGTGGCGGTCGAATGATTACGAGACGGCGTAGATCAATCACACAGCCGACAGCGGCAGAAGGTTGCATACATCGATCAAGATCGATGATGGCTATTGGACCATCAGAAGGTAATGCTGCCAGCCACAGTAGAGTCAGGGTGAGTGGGGGGGCAGTTGTTCCCCCTCGTAGTTCCAGGAGGTTGGCAGTGGGAATAGCGGCTGGCCACCAGGGTGGAGGGGTGTTTGGGGTTGAAGTGGCATGTCTGGATGGTCGACGGTATGTCTCGAGGGAGAGCAGGCTATGCAGGCCCCACCGGCTACGAATTGTTGCCATGGCTTCGGCTAGAGCCTTTTCTGATCGTTCCACCGTGTAAAAAAGTTCTCTGTGTACGGATCTGCCCATAATACCGAACAAAAAACGAACAATGAATGTTGGCATGTTCTTAACTCTTTGGGCGTCGCTGCTACGATGCAGGCCCATGCATGGGAGGACAGTATGGCCAAACCCAAGGTTTTAGTGACTGGAGCTGCTGGCTATGTGGCCGCACAGCTCTTGCCTGCCTTTCACGAGCGTTACGAGTGCACGCTGATTGATGTCACTACGACTGATCGCGATGGGCACGAGGTGCCTGGCGTTCAACAGCAGAGTTTGTTGGTGGATGACCTCGATGAGCTTCGGTCTCTCTTTGCCGGATGTGATGCGGTTGTGCATCTGGCGTTTGTCCGACGGACCGAGGATCGGCATGAACAGTTTGACGGTGAGATGGACAACATCCGCATGACGTATAACGTCCTAAGACTTTCGTTGGAAGAGGATGTGCGTCGTGTGGTTGTGGCCAGTTCGAATCACGCGGCTGATTTCTATGAACATCTACTGCGTAGTCGTGAGATGGATATGCTTCCAGCTACGAACGATATTCGTCCGCTTTCTGACAATTACTACGGTTGGGCAAAAGAATCTTACGAGCATTTAGGGTTTGTCTTTGCTACCGGTACGCTTGGGCGAAAACTCGAAAACGTCCATATCAGGATTGGGGCGCCCCGTTCGCTGGATGCTGCCACGCTTGAAGGTGATCGGGAAGGCTTTCCATACCGGAGAAATCTCGGTGCGTATGTAAGTCCTCGAGACCTGACTCAATTGATGGTGAAGTCGATCGAGACTGAGAATATTGACAATGAATGGGGAGTGCCGTGGCAAGTCTTTTATGGCATTTCAGACAATACGCGTTCGTTTTGGGGGCTTGAAAATGCTCGGCGTGTTATCGGCTATGCGCCTGAGGATGATTCCGAGGTGACGTGGGCAACAGATGTTTATGAAAACCTGACGACGAAGGGTGTTATTGGTCGTGTGGGACGGGTGCCATAGCTCGTATGGCTTCTGCAGAACGGCGTCTTGAGCGATGTCGCCCCCAACAAATCTGGGATGCGCTGGCCGAGTTCAGTTGCGTGTATGTCCCATCGGGGCCTCTGGAATGGCATGGTCGTCAGAATCCTGTTGGTCTGGACGCGCTAAAAGTTGAGGCGGTGTGTCGACGGGCTGCCGAGCGAACAGGCGGGCTGGTTTTTCCGACCATATTTTTTGGTGCGCATGAGGTCCCGTGGCCGCTCGGCATGCCGGTTGAAGCGACCCAGGTTCAGGCCAACACCCAAACCGTGCTTGACTATTTAGTCCGTAATGGTGCACGGGTAGTGGTGTGGCTCGGTGGTCACGGCGGAACGGAGGATTATTCAGCGCTTCGTCGGGCGGCATTGACGACCATGCAACGATCGAATTGCCTGGTGCTTGCTGCGATTGACCAGCATTTCCTGCTAGATCTTGAACCTGCGATGGACCATGCCGCGGCGAT
>CAZFVB010000027.1:0-20936 GCA_964522375.1 uncultured Chloroflexota bacterium | reverse complement strand
CGCCGAATCAGGATTCCGCGGCTCACTGGTGAACGAGCGACTCGATGTTTCGGGACTCGAGAGCATTGATGCCGAACTCGTCCGTGCCCATCGCCATATAAGCGCCATCGCCAACGCAACCCTGGCCAATCATTCCAATGGCTAAAGAGATCGGTTTCGGCGTCATCGGGTATGGCCTGATGGGCACCGCGCACATTTCAGGATTGCAACAACTTCAGCACACACGCGTTGTGGCAGTTGCTGGGCCCAACCAGTCACGAGCGCAAAGCGCCGCGTCCAAACACAATATTCCGAAGGTCTACACCAACGAACACGACTTAATTGCCGATCCGAACGTCGAAGCTGTAATCATCGCGTCACCGGACGATCATCATCATCCACAGGCGATGGCCACGATCGCCGCCGGTAAACACGTCTTCGTTGAGAAACCGATCGCCCTGAATGCAATGCAGGCCCGTGAGATGCACACCGCGGCAAAAGCCGCAGGTGTGCAAACTGGTGTGGGGTTCACGCTTCGATGGAACCCCTTAATGGAAAAGCTCCACACCATGGTCAAGGACGGGGAACTGGGCGCAATCGTGAGCATCCACGCCCAAAGGTTCAATAAGCGCCTGTTAGGTCCCCCTCCAATCATGGAGTGGCGATACAACCAATCACGGATCGGCAGCGGCGTACTGGGCGACCTTGGAAGTCATATGATCGATCTAGCCCAGTACATCGCCGGACCGATTACATCCGTAAGCGCAGATCTCGCGACAACAACCACACATGCCCTCGACGCTGAAACTCAAGAAAAGATCCCGCTTCTTCTCGATGACGACGCAGCGCTCATCGTTAAATTCGCAAGCGGGGCCCACGGCACCATTTCGTCGAGTCGGGTAGGCAGTGTGGATACACACCTACCTCTCGGACATACACGCTTCATGATCAATGGAACCGAAGCAGGACTCGTGACCGATGGCATTCTCCACGCCACAATTCACAGGCTTGGCCGCCCCCCTCAACCCGTCACCTCTGGCTTACCACTCGATGACGCCGATCATGCCGGAATCCTCGCGTTCTTCGGCGAGCGAATGATGCGCGGATTCCTAAGTTCCATACGCGAGAACAGGGAAGTACACCCAACGCTCACGGATGGACTCAAAACCCAAGAAGTCGTTGACGCAGCCATTGAAGCTGCGAGAACACGACGTTGGATCAATGTCCCTCAAATCACCGATTAACGCTGAAGCCGTTCGTTCCCTGCGCGATGACATCCCGGCGCTTCGTCACTTTCACTGCCTAAACTCTGGGGGTGTCTCGTCAATGCCGCAGGGCACGTTTGCTCGTCTTCTGGCGCTGCAAGAACAGGAATTTGTGCAGACTGGCGCCCATCCCGACATACGTACCGACTACGAAGAGCAATGTCATAGCCTGCGACGTGAACTGGCAGACTTGCTTGGCGCCCAAAGCAAAGAAGTTGCACTGATCCGCGCGGTTTCCGAAGTCGTATCGTTCGTCGCAAGCGCTCTTGCCCTCAAGCCCGGAGACCAGGTGATTCTCTCCGCGGAGGAGCACAAAAGTGGATACCTGCCTTGGCTAGCCTTGCGGGACCGCCTGGGAATCGAGGTCGTGGCCACGGCGATTCATGGGTTGGTCTGAGACCACGATTTTTCGATCTAGTATCTGCCAGTACGACTCATCGCATTCAAAACAACGCCGCCCGGACGTGCTCTATCCAAGCTCACGGGAACGGCGCGTGGCTGCGTCAATGGCAGCACGCATAGCTCGAGGGAAATCAAATTTCTCAAGCGCCTCAAGACCTGCAGCAGTGGTGCCGCCAGGAGACGTAACCGCAGCACGTAATTCTGCCGGTAGTCGACCTGACTGCTCCCAGAGCGCTACAGATCCGGCAATCGTCTGACGCACGAGCACTTCGGAGGTTGGACGGTCGAGACCAGCCGCGACACCAGCATCAATCCATGCTTCAGCAAGAAGATACAAGTAAGCCGGACCACTACCGTGAACGGCTGTGGCAACGTCCAAGAGAGACTCTTGCTCGATCTCAAGTTCGGATCCGAGAACGGCCAACACCCGCTTAGTTGCCTCTCGATCATCACCAGAAATTCCATCGCCTGCAATCCATACAGACATGCCCTGGCCGACCTGCGCTGCAATGTTTGGCATGACACGGACGACACGATCCGTACCAAGCGCTTCCCGCAAACGAGTCCTAGACACACCCGCCATGATCGAAATCACAAGGGCGTCCGGATGCAAGACTGGCCGTATAGATCGACTCAGTTCCTCAAAGTTCTGCGGCTTAATCGCAAGAATCACAACTTTCCCGCTATCTACGCAGGTGCTCGGTTCAGAGGAGGTGGTCACACCAAACTGTGTAGCCAATAACCTGCGCCGCTCTTCCTCAATTTCGGCCACAACAACGTCACTCGGAGAAAGCATCCCGGAATCGAGCAAGCCGCGCACGATTGCTGTACCCATTGCACCGCCACCGACAACTATCGTCTTAGCACTCATCGCCCGGCCTACCCTTCTCAGCCCTGTAGGGTTGCCCCACACATTCGAGCGCCCGACCCGTATGATCAGATCCAGCATTATGTCTCTTCAGAGCAACAATGAGCCGTGAACTCCGCGCGACGTTTGCTTCAGTCTTCGCGTTATTTTTTCTGACCATCATTGTCATCGTGGGGTCGATCGATATGCGATCCCCTATACCAATCCTTGTTGAGGCACTGTTAGTCGGAGGTACCGTGACATTGGCTTTACGGTCCCGCTCGGCAAAACATCGCGCCAGTGCCGCCCAACAATCCGGCGCCGGAGAGCCAAACAGAGAACATTCAGCAAAGGAAACTTCCAACACTTGATTTAAGGTCACCGTTGGGACAAAAGACACTCTAGAAATCGGCAACCCTTCGTACCGGCCACATCGATCGACGCGTCTCATCTCACTTCGCCCATCCGCGAAACATCGTAACCGCCCATCGCGTTGACCTGTCCGGCAAATTCCCGATCATGAAGAATGTCGACCACGGCCCCGACAGCGGGCACCTCTAAGTATTCGACAGGGATCACAAGGTCATATTGCTCCATCCCAACGGGCACAAAGTCCAGATTAAGAGCCCGGGCCGCAGCTCGAACTCCAAGCGCTACATCAGCCCCACCACTTTGCACCTGAGCAGCAACCGCAAGATGCGTGTATTGTTCCCGGCCATAGCCTTCAATATCCTCAACATCAATTCCCTGTACATGTAATCGGTGATCTAGCAGTGCTCGCGTCCCCGAACCCCGCTGCCTATTAATAAACGAAACTCCATCACGAGCAATATCTCCGATTTCCCATAGTTCCTGCGGATTGCCACGAGGCACAATCAAGCCTTGCTCACGCATCGCAAAGTGCACTAACTGCACATCCTTCCCAGGAAGCACCCGCGCCACATCCACCTGGTTATAGGTCCCCGACGCATCATCGAGGAGGTGGCAGCCTGCCATATGTGCCTCGCCGCGCCGCAGCGCCAAAAGCCCACCATAACTGCCCGCATTTGTTGAGGCGAAGCGAAGCGGAGCAGCTCGGCGTGACACCTCACTTGCCAACACATCCAATGCCGGGTCATGACTGCCGATAGCCACCGCTGTGTCACGGGGAGCTCCAGCCGTATTAAACATCTGGACCTCGACCTCTTCACCAGCGGCGACCCCTTCCGAGAACCTGGGAATCCTGACCAAGCCGTCGGCTCGCACAAGTGACATGATTACGCCGGCCGCTCGCTCAAGCGGAGCGGCAATAACTCGATCCCCGACGCGTCCGACCCGAACTCTGATGAACTCATCATCACCGGCAACCGAAACAGTTTTTCGAGCCATCACGGCCGATAGCACCCGGGACTCTGTCGTGGGTAGACAAAGACACTCTTCCACTAATGGGCGTACAAATAGTTCAAAAGTGAGCGCCGCTGAGACGGGATAGCCGGGAATTCCAATCGCCGGCTTGCCGTCCACTACACCAAGAACCACTGGATGTCCTGGTCGAATAGCAACACCGTGGACAAACACTTCCCCAAGCTCATCAATAACCCGCGCACTGAAATCCTCGCGGCCGGCGGATGAGCCCGCGTTAATCACGACAACATCAGCGCTAGAGACCGCTGCAGAGACGGCCGTGCGTATGGCCGCAATGTCATCCGGAACTATTTCTGAACAGACAACCTCCGCGCCCCATGACTCCGCTAAAGAGCTCAGGACCAACCCATTAAACTCAATGAGCTCACCTGGACCGGGATAGGAACCAATAGGCACCAACTCGCTGCCGGTAGGGATGACTGTTACCCGAGGTTGAGCCAAGACCTCCACGTCTGCATGCCCAGCTGCGGCAATCGCACCAAGGTCTCGCGGTTCCAGTTTTCGATGTTGGGGTACCACTAACTCCGTCGCCACAATGTCTTCGCCCATAGGCCGCACGTGTTGCCATGGCGCAACAGCCGCCAGGATTTCTATGGCTCCGTCGCCCCGATCGTGGACGTCTTCCACCATAACCACCGCGTCCGTCCCAGCAGGCATAGGATCACCGGTATCAATCCAGATAGCCTCGGACTGGAGCTTCAAGACACGAGGAGAGGTTTCCGTTGCTCCAACAGTCACCTCAGCAAGCACTGCCGCCCCATCCATCGCCGCCGATGCAAAACCAGGGTTTGAATTCAATGCCCACACAGGTCCCGCTGTTACACGGTCCCGCGCCTGGGCCAGCGGTATTCGTTCAACCCTATGGGCCGGCCATGCAGGAAGCTGGGCGAGGGCTTCACGGAACAGGGTTCGTGCAGTATCAAGAGGAACATCTTGGAGATATATCTCGCGCGGCAGCTCCCTAGAGGAGTTCGACATCCACCAAGGCTCCTTCTGGTTGCCCGCCAGCATCCATCGGAATTGTTGCCAAACCAGATGCCCGCACCAACGTATAAATGAGATTGGATTTTCCGAAAATCGGCTCTGCCCACAACTCCTCATCATGTTCGTGGAGTATTACGGGCACATAGTCAATTCTGCCGCTCTGCGAGGCTACGTTGCGCCGCAATCGGGCCCGTATACGCGGACGTGTGTCTTCTTCCGAAAAACCTAATAGGTTGCAGATGGTGGGACGAACCAGTAGCCCATAGACAACTATTGCCGAGACCGGATTTCCCGGAAGACCAAACACGGGCTTCCCATCACAGACCGCCCCGATGGTGGGTTTGCCTGGCTTCACGGTAAGCCCATGTGCAAGCACCCCAGGCATACCCAAATCTCCAATCACATCAGCGGTGAGATCGCGGGCGCTCACCGAGCTGCCCGCCGTAATCACCAACATATCGCAGGTCGAAAGAGCCTTACTGGCCAGCCTCATCAGGGCCGATCGATCGTCTGGAGCAATCCCGTAGGATTTAGGTAGGGCACCAATTTCCTTGATAAATCCCGAAAGAACGCTGGTGTTCACATCCCGAACCTGACCAGGAACCGGTTTTGAAGTCCGATCTACGATTTCATCTCCCGTGGCCAAGAGACCGATGACTGGGCGTTCCGTCACCACTACCTCATGGATGCCTAGTGCCGCCAACACACCAATGTCCTGCGGTCGGACACGCCGACCCGCGGAAAGAATTAGGTCACCCACTGCCAAATCTTCGCCTGCCTGAATAACATTCTCTCCGGGAGCTACCGGCCGTGTGACCTCGATTGCTTGCTCATCAATCGTCTGCGTGTGTTCAACCATAACCACAGCGTCAGCGCCCGGTGGAATCATTCCACCAGTGTGGATGCGTTGTGCAGTCCCCCTAGTTACAGGATTCACAGCCGATCGACCCATCCGGACCTCCCCCTGCACCAACACGTAAGAGGGAAGGCCATCTGAAGCGCCATAAGTATCGGCACCACGAACTGCAAACCCGTCCATTGCTGAACGGGAGAAGCTGGGACTTTGTTCAGACGCATATATGGAGACTGCGACAATTCGGGATAACGCGTCCTCCAACGGGACACGCTCCTGGCCAACATTTGGCTGGAATGCCTCAAATATCCTGGAGAGCGCATCCATTGGTGTCACAACGTGAAAAAGTTCAGCGCTCATTTCGCCTCACAAGTGCTCCTACCGTATTGTCCAGCCTGAGGACGACGTCGGTCTATACCTGACCATGCGTATACTTGTGCGCCAAGCGAACTTCCTTCTTAAGAAAAACCCTTTGTCCTTATCTTCAAGCCCGGACCGCGATTCAACGATCCTTGAATTAGGAGACGTCGAAGTTGAAGTCTCCGTCTGGGAAAGCACCTCCGGATGGAATGCGAACTCAGTGATCGATGGACGTGATTACCGTGTTATGGGAGCCGCCGATCGCGAAGATGCGCTTGAACGGCTGGAAAAAAGCATCATGGCGAATACCGAGGCGACATACGCACTGGGGATCAAGAATCGTAGATATTGGTCGCCGAATCCCTACTGGAAGGGAAGCTGACCCGACAACTCAATCGGTTAGCCCACTGCAACCATCGAATATCTGAGTATCTTGGACGAAATCGTGTCCGCAGTTCCAGTGCTGCGCTACAATTATTGGCCGCCGTTATAGTGCGCTAAGTCGCACGGCTGGCACATCCCGCAAATTTCCTGATTGACCGCTGGCGCGAGCGACCGCCGCGAAGGAGTCTGGCCGGCATGCCCAAGAATCTGCTCTTTAATGAATCCGCCCGCAAAGCACTACTTAATGGTGTCGATGAGGTGGCTGACGCTGTACGTGTCACGTTGGGCCCCAAAGGTCGAAACGTAGGTCTCGGTCGAAAATTCGGAGCACCCGTTATAACCAACGACGGTGTCACCGTAGCCCGTGATATCGACCTGGCAGACGCCTTCGAAAACATGGGTGCCCAACTCGTAAAGGAAGCCGCTACTAAGACAAATGATGTCGCGGGAGACGGAACGACCACAGCCACGGTGCTCGCCCAACATATGATCCATGATGATGTACGTGCATAAGCTGCTGAGATGAATCCAATGATCATCAAGCGTGGCATGGAAAAAGCAATTGCCACCGCCGAAGCGGCACTCGCCAAGCAAGGGCGAAAGATTCGTGAACCCCAACAAATGGAGTGGGTGGCGACGATTTCCTCGGGTGATGAGTCTATTGGAAAACAAATTGCTACGGCGCTTGAGCGCGTTGGCAAGGACGGCGCTGTATCCGTTGAAGAGGGTCGGACTAATGCTCTCGAACTTGAACTGGTTGACGGCGTTCAGCTCGACCGCGGATATATCTCGCCCTACCTTGTGACTGATGAAGTTTCAATGTCCTGTGAACTAAATGACGCTTTTGTCTTTGTCACCGATGACAAGCTATCGAGTGCGCAGGACATGCTCCCGCTGCTCGAAAAGATTGTTCAGTCGGGCAAGAAAGATCTCTTGATCATTGCTGAAGACGTAGAAGGCGACATGCTCGCCACCATGATCGTCAACAAAGTTCGTGGAGCGCTCAATGCCTGTGCGATTAAGGCACCAGCCTATGGCGACCGCCGCAAGGCAATTCTGGACGACATCGCCGTTTTGACGGCTGCCACAGTTGTATCAAAAGACCTTGGGCAGGATCTGAAAGAAATCGGCCTTGACGTGCTGGGTACAGCAAGACGCATCGTGGTTAAAAAGGATGAAACCACCATTGTGGAAGGCGCTGGATCCCGACGTGACATCACCAAGCGAATTGCAACTATTAAAGCGCAAGTTGAAACTACAGATTCAGACTACGACCGTGAGAAGCTTGACGAGCGAGCTGCCAAGCTGGCCGGTGGAGTTGCTGTTGTCCGCGTCGGCGCACCGACAGAGGTGGAGCTGAAAGAAAAGAAGCACAGGGTCGAAGATGCACTTTCAGCAACTCAAGCTGCGATAGCTGATGGAATCGTTGCAGGGGCTGGAACCTCCTTTATTCGGACGATTCCTGCAATCGACACTCTCATAGCAACCCTCCACGGTGAAGAGGCCATGGGAGCGAAGATCGTACGAAACGCGCTTACTGCGCCCCTTCGTCAACTTGCCTCGAATGCCGGAGAAATCGGTGATGTCGTGGTTGAGCGGGTACTTACCGCCTCCGGAAACAATGGCTACAACGGCTATACCGGTGAGATCGAAGATCTGACCAAGGCAGGTGTCGTCGATCCGGTCACCGTGGCGCGCGCAGCTTTGCAGAACGCTGGGAGCGTCGCGATGATGATGTTATCCACGGACGCCCTTATTGCTGATGCGCCCGAGAAAAAGGCGGCCGTCGCTATGCCACCACCGGATGGCGGCATGGGCGGCATGGGCGGCATGGGCGGTATGCCCGACATGGGCGGCATGGGCGGCATGGGCGGCATGGGCGGCATGGGCGGCATGGGCGGCTTCTAACAAGACCAGGCGCCACCGCGCACGAATCATTGAAAGAACCCCGTCAGTCGACGGGGTTCTTTCTTGCAGTTCTGGAAACTGCAAGAATCCTAAGTAGGCAACGTCGTAGACCAGCTGTACACAGTTGTGCCAAATCTCCAGAGGCACTGCTTAGCTGACTCGTTAAAACCGATTACGAGCACCAGTTGCATAGAGGGGCGTGATGAAACGAATTAGTTTTTGCGAGGACTATGAGTCCGAATGAATACGAATGTCGCACAGCTGAATTTGGCTAAGAATACTGAGCGTGATTTTTGTCCGGCTGGGCACGTGGGGCACCAGAGTTAACTGGTTATGGTTCTTGGTGTCCGTCCTAGTTCCGAAATGATGTCACAGCAGCGACGTAGGATCCGTCGTACATGTGGCATCTTCCCATTAGTCAAAAGCACCATACTGAAGCCAGTTTTGGGATCAGCCCAGCAGATAGTGCCAGTCGCCCCTGAATGCCCAAAAGCTCCTATAGGCGTCAGCGCTCCGAAGTTTCCGCTTCCGCCATGAAGTTCTCGACCAGATTTGACGATTGACCACCCTAATCCCCAGCCGAACCTTCGTGCCGTCACCGGGCTCATATCAGGAAGTAGCGCTGTATGGTTCAACAGTACAGTTCGAACCGTATGAGATTGCAGAATTCGCCTTCCATCGCAAAGCCCATCCTGTAGCAATACCTCAAGAATCTTGGCAATGTCCGGAGCTGTCGAAAATGCGCCTCCCCACGGCGCACCCAAATTCCTCCAGTAGGACGTGTTCCAAACCCAAGATCCTTCCACATCTTCAGTCGGGATGGGCTTACAAAGCTTGCCGGCAAATTCATCGCTCCAAACCAACGACGTCGCTCGCAAAGATGCAGGTCGGACGATCTCTTCTTCAAGAATTTCGCACGTTGATGTTTGGCGAACTTTTTCCATCACCTTTGAAAGAGTCAGTATGCCCATGCTCTGATACGAGGAATCGGTACCTGGACTGAATTTCAGTGGATCCGCGCACGTCTCTCTAAAATACTCACTTAAAGGTGCCTGTTTCCTACGAAGTAGATTGTTGGTCGGTAGAAAATCAGGAAGGCCGCTGGAATGTGTGAATAAGTGCCGAAGAGTTACTCGCTCCTTGCCCGCCTTTCCGAACTCTGGAAAGTATCTGCTGACCGGATCGTCTAAGCCGATTTCGCCGTGTTCCAGCATCCGGGCCGCAGCTAAACAAACTAGAGGCTTTGTGATGGACGCAATCGAGAATACCGCCTCAGTATCTTGCGCCTGCCCACCATGCCAACTCAACAGTACGTCCTGATCTTTTTGTACGTGTAGAACGGCAGCTGGAACAGTCATCTCGTCCATTGAACGCTGAAGGAGGTCTACAGCTGAAGCTATCGTTGCAGTTGTTGACCGGAGCACTCGCTAGCACCCCTTTTTCTCAGGTGCTAACCCAGAAAGTCCTTGAGCTTCCGCGCAAGCCGCGGATGCCTGAGCTTCCTAAGCGCTTGGGATTCGATCTGACGAATGCGCTCACGTGTCAGGCCAAACTCCTGTCCCACTTGATCTAGCGTCCGTGGTGTGTCGTCATCAAGCCCATGTCGCATCCGTAGGATTTTTTGCTCCCGCGGATCAAGCATCTCCAAGACGTCACCCAACTGCTCGGTAAGCATTTGTCGGGTCGCTGCTTCCATCGGTTCTACCGCATCATCATCTCGAATTAGATGGCCAATTTCCGTGTCACCATCCTCACCAATGGGGGTCTCGAGCGAAATCGGAAGGCGTGCCGCTTGCTTAAGCTCGCCAATCTGGTCTTCGCTCATTTCCATCTCGATAGCAATCTCGTTGTCAGTTGGCTCACGACCCAACCGGAGCTGTAAATCTCGTTGAACCCGGTAAGACTTTGTGAGTTTCTCGTGCACGTGGACCGGTAAACGTATAGTCCGACTTTGTTCAGCAATAGCTCGTGTCACCGCTTGGCGAATCCACCATGTGGCATAAGTGCTGAATTTGTAGCCCCGACGCCAATCAAATTTTTCAGCCGCCCTCATTAACCCCGCGTTACCCTCCTGAATCAAATCAAGCAGAGGAATTCCATGGCCTGTGTATTTCTTCGCAACGCTTACTACCAGACGAAGATTCGCGGTAATGAGATGAGCACGTGCATCTTCACCACCACGTTCTATCCGTTGCGCGAGATCAACCTCTTCCTTGGCCGTAAGTAAAGAAATTCTTCCAATCTCGTTTAGGTAACTACGAACTGTGTCCTGACTCGCCGACTCAAGCTCCAGATCACGTTCACGGCGAGTTTGAATTGCGGTGACCTTTGAAGCATCGCCACTTTCCGTATCTTCTGGGTCTTCATCGCGAAGCTCGATTTCTTCTTCCGCCAATTGCTCGCGAAACCATGTTTCAATCTCTGTAGTAATGTGCGCCTCATTTGGCAACACTTTCTTCAGTTCCGATTTGCTAACGAATCCTGGATCTGCGCCAAGCGCAACGAGCTCAGCTAAAGCGTTCTCGAGCGTCTCTTCCTTAAGAACCGGAGAGACACCTGTTGCATCAACTACCACGGACACGCCGCCATTTCTGTGTCATAAAAACCGAACCCAAAAACCTCATCAGTAACCTCCACTTTCCGCCTACTCATCTGGCTCAACCTGACCCTTCCGATCGATAGGTAACTGCGTAGCCAAAGTAACGTAGGCGGACACACCTGAGCTTCTAGGACCAAACCGGATCGCTCGGCACACCCTAACGTCTGGTAGCGACAGGACTTGCCCTACCTAAACCCATATTTCGGTAACACTGGTGCGACGCAATTTTCTCATCGAGCAACCCTTCATCCACCATCACAAGTATACGCAGCAACCTCCGTGAATGACCAAAGCCACTTTCCCTATTGCGATACCCTGAGTGAATTCCTATCCTCGCTCGATGCCCCGATCATCCTAGGACGCCTCCTCCACATGCCGTTTTGCTCTCATAAATCAATTCGTGTACTGCTCGTTCTCACATCGATGCTTCTATTCGCAGCCTGTGAAGCCGGCGTGGTGCAAACCACAATCGAAAACCCAGTCCCCAGCACAACCCTGTTGGATTCTGGCTCGTGTACGCCAACAAACTGTGAAGATATCTCCCTTGAAGTCGGAGACTTTGCTGTCACGCCATCATCAGTACGCGTGTCGAAGCCGAGAATCCGCGTCACGATCCGGAATGTAGGAACCTACACCCATAGCCTGGAAATCCGAACAAGCCATGGCCAATTTCGATCACCAAACATCGGACCCAATCAGACAGGAACCGTTCTGGCCATTCTGGATCCTGGTGAAAACGAAGTGCTGGACCCAATACCGGGACATGCGATCCGAGGGGAACGTGCAACAATTGTGTACACCGGCAGGTAGTTACCTAAATACCGGCAAGAGCGTGTCCGCAACCATCGCAGCAAACACGAACGTCAAGTAGGTTATTGAGTATTTGTAAAGACGCCACGCGCTGTTCGTGTCCTTGGCCCGAAGCAACTGCCAAGCCCGATAAACAAAGACTAGGCCGAGTACTATCGACGCTGTTGAATAGATCCAACCCATACCGTTAACCGGTATTAGCACCAAAGAAGATGCGACCAAGGCCAAGCTGTACACAAATATATGGCGACGGGTGACGGCATCTCCCTGAACAACCGGAAGCATTGGGACACCAGCTCGCGCATAGTCATGCTTCCGAACCAAAGCAAGCGCCCAGAAGTGCGGGGGCGTCCATATAAATATGATCATAAATAGCACCACAGCAGCAATATCCAGGCGACCTGCCCCCGCAACCCATCCAACCATTGGTGGAATCGCGCCCGCAGCGCCTCCTATAACAATGTTCTGCGTACTTCGTCGTTTAAGCCACAGCGTATAGACACCCACATAAATTGCGAACCCGATAGAAGCTAGCCCTGCGGCCAGCCAGCTGACTCCAAATCCAAGAACCAGCACTGATAGAACTAGCAGTACGATTCCCCACCACATCACCACAGGAACGCGAAGGCGTGCAGCGGGTAATGGGCGACCACGGGTTCTCTGCATGACCCGATCAATGTCACGGTCAAACAACTGGTTATACGTCGCAGCTGCGCCAGCACACAACGCACCGCCCAGAAGCGTCGCACCAACCACGTTCAGCGCCGGGAGACCCCGAGCTGCTACAACCATCGCGGCAGCAGTGGTAACCAAAAGCTCAGCGATGATTCGCGGCTTTGTCATCCGCACTAGGTCCTGCACAAATATTGATGGACTTTCTTTAATTACAGCTGCTCCCACTTGCCCACGTTAGGAATTTATTTCCGCTCGCACGCCTGTATTTTCTCTATCCTTCGACCACACAACCACCGCAATTGCCAGGGTTACGATCCAGACCCATTGGGCAAGAAACGAGTGGATTGCGGTAATGATCTCATTCGTCAAGCTCATGGCATTCGCTGCCCCAACTAAAACCTCGAGCACCACCAAGTGACTCGCGATTAATCCAAGCCTCGCAGCCAACGGATACGAGTCGCGCAACTTCCTCAATCGCCATGCCAACATCGCGAGTAGAACCAAGACCGCCAACGCTGCCACTCGATGAGTCATGTGGACAACAGGGCCGATACCCTGACTATCAATCGGCCACATCGCATTGCCACACAAAGGCCATCCAGAACAAGCCGTACCAGCATACGAGCTTGATGTGTAGCCTCCGACCCCAATCACAAGAAGCGCAGCTATCACCGCAGCCCCTGATAATCGGGACAGCTCTAAAAGATGTGGTCGAGCTTTACGAGGCTCCTGCAGACGAATCGAACATTGGACGACAATGAACGTCAACAAGCCAATCAGCGTCGTAGCAGACATCAAATGCGCCGTCACAACCCATGCTGGAAGTTCCGTGAGCACAGCTGCCGCACCGAGCAGCACCTGAACACCCAACAGGATTATCAAGGCCGCAGCAGCGCCTTTAAACAACCAGGACCCACCTCGACTCCTCAACACAAGTACCGCAGCCGTCAGGATCAGCAGGCCACCGATACCGGCGAGCACACGATGTGTATATTCGATGATTGCCTTGATGTCGTCTGGCGGAGGAGTGATTGAGCCATGACACAAAGGCCAATCCGGACACCCAAGCCCTGATCCCGTCGCCCGCACAATCGCTCCCTGCGTCGCGAGTAAAGTTGAAAAAACAAGCGCAAAAATAGCGACCAAGCGCGTATGCCGGCGTAAAACCAAACGACGGTCCAATATCGACTCCTTATTTGTTTCCAGAAAGCGAATGTCTCCACATGCCGTTCACACGATCCATCATCATCGGGGTTCTCGGATTACCAACTGACTTTTGCTCGGCTCGGCCGCAGCCCAACGGAAATACTTGACCGAAATCACAGTCCACAAAATTGCCGTTCCCCCAAGTTTCATTACAAGTCCGCCGACTCTCTGATCATTAAGTGCTGACAAGCCATCGGGATCAGCAATCATCGAATAAGCCGGGTATATAGGCTCCGACGCGAACACAAAGATAGAGCTGAGCAACCCGGAAGGAAGGGTAATCAGGAAAAGATAAAACATCTGCATCGGAATGCTTGCAGCAGGAGCCTCGGGTAAGCGGCTTAGCACAGGCCACCACATGACAATCGCCGATACCACCAAGGTCATATGCATACCGTCATGCACAATCCGATCGCGCAGCGTTGCCTCATAGAGCGTGGGCAAGTGCCATCCCCAAAATACGCCCACGCCAATCAGCCCGGCAACCACCGGTTTCGTGATCCACCGAGCAAACCGCTGAGCCAACCGTTTCCGGAAAAGCGGTGCCACTAACCATTCAGGAAGTCCGAGCAAGAGCATCGGTGGTGCGACCAGTGTCAACAGCACATGTTGAAACATGTGCACGCTGAAAAAAGATGCGCTGAGCACGTCGATCGGAGGATGGAGAGTGATAAACACCGTAAGAACCCCAACAAAAAAAGCTGCGATTCTCCACGACGCAACCTCAGACCTCCGGTCAGGATTCCACCGACTGATGGCGTACACGTATGCACCAAGAACCACAGCGGAACCAAGAGTGATCTCAGGAACCAGATAAAACTTCATCGCACCATCATGAATAATTGACCGTTACGCTCAGACTGCTGTCCTCGATGAACAGCTACTGGATTGGAAGCTCCGTCCAATCCGACACTTCTAGCCTATGCCCCCTAGAGTGCAAACATAAAGAACACAATCAGGATAGTTATTGAGGCGATGGAAAATGGGAACATAAATAACGCGGTAAAAAGCCGGCTGTCTTCCCGTAAATGCATGTAGTACGCAACCACACCCGCACCCTTGAGAAAAGAAAGCACCAGAAGGGAAGCCACAACTCCGGATCTTGTCAGCAACTCACTTATCTCCGGCCAACTCGGAATAACAATCTCCACAATCGTAATAACCGTGAGGATAACGCCCACCACTAAATATTTGCTGTACCCATGTCGGTGCGGAGCCATGTGGTCGCCGTTCGAAGGCTCGTGGGTTGAGGAGGTTGACTGTGTCATCAGATTAGATAAATCAAGGTGAAGATGGCGACCCACACGAGGTCAACAAAATGCCAATACAGTCCAACCAATTCGATGCCCCACATATCTGATCCAGGTCGAAACCGGCCACGAAAGCTGTACAGCATGACTGTTCCGAGCCACAAAACACCAATCGCGACATGCGCACCATGAAATCCAACCAACGTGAAGAAGGACGCTCCGAATAAGTTGGTGGAAGGAGTAAGTCCGTGGTGAACAAACTCTGAAAACTCATAGACCTGGCCACCCAAGAAAACGATGCCCATCAGCATCACCAATCCAAGCCAGATACGTCCCCACAGAACGGATCCGTTCCTGAAAGCAGCGAGAGATAGCACCATTGACATACTGCTGGTTAACAGCACAAAGGTGGTGAACGAAGTCAACGCCAAATCAAATATTTCCTGACCGTGACTGCCTAATGTGTTGTGCTTATTGATCAACATCACAAGGATCAAGCAACCGAAAAACATCGTTTCAGAGCCAAGAAACGCCCACATTGCGAGCTTCCGATTGTCCAGGCCCGTATAGAGATGGTGCCCGTGCTGTTCGCTACCGTGCGTACTCACTCAGCTGGCTCCTCGATCCAACCAATCAGCGCGATCCCAAACATCATCGCACCTAGCAAAATAAAGATTTGGTGAAAGATAAGGCCGCTTGCCGCAAGCACCATGCCAGCCGCCATAACAATCGGCCAGTACGAAGGATTCGGCATGTGTATATGCGGCTCATCCTCCCCCTCTAGCGTCTCAGGCACCGTGACTACCGCGCCTGTGTTTCCGCCACCACGCTTGGCATCCCATGCTGGGTACTGACCATCAACAACCGGGATTTCAGCAAAGTTGTACACAGGTGGCGGGGATGGGATTGTCCATTCGAGAGTCCCCGCGTCCCAGGGATCAGAGCCGGAAATTGCCCCGGACCTTGCAGAACGAATGGCATTGATCGCAAAAACAGCTACCGAGACCGCAATCATGAAAGACCCGACCGTCGACACCATGTTCCACAACTCGAATCCCATGTCCGAAGAATAAGTGTGAATCCGTCGGGGCATTCCATCGATCCCAAGCATGTGTTGCGGTAAGAAAGTCAGATTGAATCCAATAAGCATCAAAAGGAAATGAACCTTCCCCCAAACTTCATTCAACAATCGACCTGTAAATTTCGGGAACCAATAGTAGATACCCGCAAACAGCCCAAACACCGTGCCGCCGAACAACACGTAATGTAAATGGGCCACGACGAAATATGTGTCCTGCACCTGCCCATCAACTGGCGGCGATCCCATAATCACACCGCTGAGCCCACCAATGATGAACATCGCCACCATGCCTAATGCAAAGAGCATGGGTGTCTTGAAGCTAATTGATCCACCATAGAGCGTAGCGATCCAATTAAATATTTTGACCCCGGTTGGCACAGCAATCGCCATTGTCGAAATAGCAAACGCGGTATCCGCAATAGGGCCTAGACCAACCGTAAACATGTGGTGAGTCCACACGCCAAATCCTACAAGTGCAATAGCAGCCCCGGAGTAGGCCACAACTGCATATCCAAAAAGTGGCTTTCTGGAAAAGGTTGGGAGAATTTCCGACACGATCCCCATAGCCGGGAGGATCAAGATGTACACCTCGGGATGCCCGAATACCCAGAACAGATGTTGCCAGAGCACTGGATCACCACCACCCGCCGGTAAAAAGAAGCTTGTGGACATGTAGCGATCAAAAAGCAGTAAGACGAGCCCGATCGTTATTGCTGGAAACGCAAAGATGATCAGGAAAGCCGTGATCATAGACATCCACACGAACATTGGCATTCTGTTGAGCGTCATGCCAGGCGCCCGCAAATTGACGATCGTTACGATGAAGTTTATGGATGCCAATATTGATGACACACCCAGAATCTGAAGCCCGAGCGCCCAGAAATCGATAGCATGCGTGGCTGCAAACTTGGTTGCCGTTAACGGCGCATATCCGAACCACCCGGCGTTCGGCGCACCGCCAGCCACGAAGCTGATGTTGATGAAAATTCCACCAAACAGATAGATCCAATAACTCAAGGCGTTCAGACGGGGAAAAGCAACATCACGTGCACCAATCATGAGCGGGACAAGCAAGTTAAAGAAGGCTGCGCTCATTGGCATCAAGGCCAAGAAGACCATGGTGGTGCCATGCATCGTGAAGAGTTCGATATACCGATCCGGAGATACGACATCGGCGTCAGGACGAGCTAGTTGGGCCCGAATGAGTAACGCCTCGACCCCGCCCATCACAAAAAATCCGAGCGCGGTCACCAAGTAGAGGACCGCGATCCGTTTGTGATCAACGGTCGTAATCCAGCTCCAAGCAGCTCCAGAGAATGTCCGAGTATCGGGAGCCGTCGTAGTTACTGTGGCCATACAACCAGCCTCCGCTCAATAGCTGAAACGCTTGGCTCATTAATCATGCTTACTTTAGTCCCACAAGATAGGTCACAAGAGATTCCACTTCATCCTCTGAAAGTTCTGGTATCACCATAAAATTCCCAGGCTTGACATCCTGAGGACCCTTTAACCACTCCGACAAACCCTCTCGAGTATTAGGCAAAATCCCGGACGCAATCTTGTTTCGGCTACCAACATGGGTGAGTTCAGGCCCAATAACGCCCGCAGCCTCAGTACCTCGAATGGTATGACAGGCCACACAACCTTTAGAGGCCAACAGCGCCTCACCCGCCTGTGCCTGCGCACTAGCAGGCGGGGCTCGAGCAGTCCGTTCATTGTCAACCCACGCAGCAAAATCTGCCTCGGACTCAACCACCACCTCAAATTTCATAAGAGCGTGGGCAATCCCACAAAATTCAGCGCACTGGCCCAAGAATGTTCCTGTGACTTCCGGCGTGATGACAAACTTGTTCACCCGACCCGGCACCATGTCCAGCTTTCCTCGTAACTTTGGAACCCAAAAGCTGTGGAGCACATCATCACTTTCCAGTTGAATTTCAACGCTTCGATCAACAGGAAGATGCAACTCGTTTGCTGTCACTACACCTAAATCTGGATACACGAACTCGAACCACCACTGGTGACCAATGGCCCGCACCCGGAGTGTGTCTGCCTCCGGTCCTTGCGCGTCCTCAAAAATCCTAGGCACCGTAAGAACCGCAACCACCGCCACCAATATGGCTGGCGCGATTGACCACGCTATCTCCAAGCGCGTATGCCCGTGCGTCTGGCGGGGAAGGCCGTCACCACTTCGACGACGGTAACGAATAAGAACATATACCAACACGCCTTCGACCAAGACAAAGACAACTACGGCTGCCCAAAACACAAAGTTGAGAAGAAAAAGAGAGCGCCGCGCCGACTCGGTGGTCGGCTCCAGCATGGTCTGAGGAGTCGCGCCACATGCAGCAGCCAACAGCAAGGCGCTAACCATGAGCAACAATGCCATCGCTCTACGTTTTTTGAGAGCACCTCTCCGGTGCTCATTCATTGCCGCACTCAAATCCAAATCAGGTCAGGTTTGTGCACTGATTCACAAGGTACTGAGAATCCGCAAGCGTAGCACGGTGCTTCGATCTCGTTCGGCATCATCGCAATTGCAGCAAAAACTTTTACCAACACGAGAGCCGTACCGTAGAAGTTCGGACATAACATAAATAGGCTTGTAGCCGAGTCTATCGCTTGACACCAAATTTCCGGCGGTGCTAGCGTCGGGCCCACCAGAAGTTCGGCCCACACGTTTTTGGGGTCGAGCCAAATGGTTACACCGCCCTGAACCCCAATACGAGTTTCAAGGGCAGTTGTTTAGCAAGAAGTGGAATTCGGCGTAGTCCCTAATCGTAAAAGTTTTCCCGTTTTCCGTCGTGATCAACGTTCCACCCCGATCGGGGTGGAAACAAAACACCCGTTTTTTGTTGCTGGCTACGCGAGGAAAACTCAGAACCTACGCGCGCGGTACTAAAGTCACCACAGCGTGAGGAGGATCGAATGGCAAATGGCGAAGGTCGCCCTCAAGGAGCGAGACGCTCTCGGCGATCCCACCGTGGCCGTCGTGGATATCGAGGCCCACGCCAGATTCAAGCGGATCCAGGCCGTGAGTGGATGGATCTTGAGGCCAAAACATTCGACGAGCTTCGATCGATCGCGGCAGAACTAGAAATCGACTTTGATAGTAATGGCGATCTCACCAAAGACGATCTCGTCAACATGGTTCTCCAGGCAAGATCTGAAAAAGACGGCTCCTTATTCCTTGAAGGTATTCTCGAGATTGAAGATGAAGGGTATGGCTTCCTACGGCGCGATCCACACTGGTTTCCCGGCAACGAGGATGTCTATGTTTCCCAGTCACAGATTCGTCGCTTCACACTTCGAACCGGCGACCTAGTCAGCGGCCAAGTTCGGCCGGCGGGTGACGGTGACCGGTTTCACGGTCTTATACGTGTCATGGCCGTAAATGGTGTTGACCCGGAAAAAGCGAAGTCTCGACCACAATTTGAACGGATGACGCCAATTTTTCCGGACGAGCAACTGGTTCTTGAGCACGAAGGTAAGGAATTAACCTCACGAATTGTCGACATTATCGCGCCAATTGGTCGTGGTCAGCGAGGCCTTGTCCTGTCCCCACCAAAAGCGGGAAAGACCGAACTAATGAAGCGTCTTGCCCGTTCTGTCCTCCATAACTACAGCGATGTTCGAGTAATCGTCGCGCTAATTGGTGAAAGGCCAGAAGAAGTCACGGACTGGGAACGCAGTATTGAGGGGGCGGAAGTTATTAGTTCCACTTTCGACGAACAGCCTCGCAGCCACACACGTGTGGCCGAGCTTACGTCTGCCAGGTCGAAGCGGATGGTTGAGGCTGGCGAGGACGTGATGATCATCCTTGATAGCGTTACCCGGCTTGTGCGCGCATACAATCTTGTTCAACCGTCAAGTGGCCGCACACTCTCCGGAGGGATTGAGCCCCAGGCCCTGTATCCTCCCAAGAGTTTCTTTGGCGCGGCTCGGAATATTGACGGAGGAGGCAGCTTGACGATCATCGCATCCTGCCTCATCGAGACTGGTAGCAGGATGGACGAAGTCATCTACGAAGAGTTCAAAGGGACCGGGAATTGGGAACTAATGCTTGACAGACGCCTAGCAGAACGTGGCACCTTTCCTGCTGTGAACGTGCTGAGTTCTGGAACAAGGCGAGTCGAGTTGATGCTCGAAGACGACGAATTGAAATACTTTTGGACGCTGCGTCGAATGCTCAATGCGCTTGATTCGCATGATTCCTACGACTCAACCGAGTTAATGTTTGACCGAATGAAACGAACTGAAACAAACAAAGAGTTTTTCTCTTCACTAAGCGAGTCTGGCGGTCGTTAGCCGCCTCGCCTGACCCTGATGTCTGGGAGCCCATAGCCATGCCAAGTGTTCAAGTCGTCCTACTGGAAGATGTCCGTGACCTGGGTCAAATTGGTGATGTGAAGTCGGTCGCCGCTGGTTACGCCAGAAATTATTTACTTCCGCAAAAACTAGCAGTTCCGGCTACGGAAAAACGTATGGCCGACTCCCAATTTCACGCGGCACTGGAAGAACGCCGTGAAGCAACTACGCGAGCAGAAGCTGAGAGAATCGGTGCATTAATACATGGAACAACCTTAACGCTCCAAGCCTTGGTCGGCGATCAAGGGAGAATGCACGGACAAATCACCAACCAAGACGTAGCCCACGCGCTCAAAGAGCAACTAACAGTGGATATCGATCGTCATCTCATTCAGATCGACAGCCCTATTCGATCGCTAGGGCGTTACCTTCTCCCGATCAAGCTGGCTTCAGGACTCAACGTTTCAGTAACCCTTGAGGTCGTTGAGCAAGAACCTGCCGAGCAAGAACCTGAAGGTGACGCCGAAGAAGCGGACGACACGGAACCTACGGATAGCGAGGACACTGATTCCCCTGAAGCCTCTGTGGAAGAAGAGCCTGTCTCGGCGTAACGTAAGGTTA
>CAZFVB010000026.1:0-21572 GCA_964522375.1 uncultured Chloroflexota bacterium | reverse complement strand
AGAATGACCTCTTGCGTTACCACGTCATCAACAACGCGACCCTCATTCAATGAAACAGCCAAAACCTCTTCGGAAATTCGATCACAGTGCTCGGCAATTGTCGTTTTCACTTCGTCGCCGCCCTCAATCCAGAGCAAGATCCGATCGGATACGTCTAGACCAGCTTCACGTCGGAGACCCTGCGTGGCGTGAACCAATTCACGGGCAAAACCGTCTCGTCGCAAGACATCGTCAACATCCGTCGCAATAGCCACAATCACCCCATCTTGCTCAGAAACCCCAAAACCTTCCCGAGGCGTGCGCTGGATCAAAACATCATCAGGACTCAAAACCTCCACATCGCCATCAAACTGGATCTCCAGTTGCCCATCCGTTTCTAATTGACGAACAACAACCGCCGGATCAAGAGCCTCGATCGCTACAGCCAAGCTTTTTACACGAGCTCCAAATTTGGGACCAAGCACCCGATAATTGGGCCGCAATTCAAATTCCACGAGGTCATGTTCAGAAACCATGCGTTCAATTGCCTTCACATTCAACTCGTCCCGAACATGCTGCTCAAGCGAGATAACAGACGCCCACTCCCCATCATCAACCCGTATCAAGGCTGAGCGAAGAGGCTGCCGTAACTTTACGTCTGCCCCGTTACGGGCCGCCCGACCAACGCGGACCACCCGCTGAACAACTCCCATCGAACGCTCAAGTTCAGCATCTTTTTTTCCAACATCCGGGACCGGCCAATCCGAAAGATGCACGCTAGGCACAGCCGCCGGATCAGGCCGTCGAACCAAGTTCTGGTACATATCCTCGGTCCAGAACGGCATCACCGGGGCCAATAATCGAACCAGCGTCGTCAGCAATTCATAGAGCGTTTGATAGGCCGCCTGCTTATCTGCATCAACACTTGATTTCCAATAGCGACGGCGCCCACGGCGGACATACCAGTTTGATAAGTCCTCAATGAATGCCTGTGCCGCTTGCACACCGCGATACACCAGGTAGTTATCAAGCGAGTCGGTAAATGTTTCAACCACGCCCTGCAACCGGGACAGTGCCCATCGGTCGAGATCCGGCCGCTGCGCAACGGGAATGCCCGGAGCAGTCGGATCAAACCCGTCGAGCCGCGCATATGTAACGAAGAAGGCGTATACGTTCCAGAGTGTCAGCATCCGCCGTTTAACTTCGGTCGCCGGGCCATAGCCAAAGTTGATGTTGTACACAGGGTTATGACCCGCGTACATCCATCGCATAACATCCGCGCCCATACGATCAGCGGCTTCCCCAAAATCAATCGAGTTCCCCCAACTCTTATGCATGGGTCGACCGGTTTCATCATTGAGCTTCTCGTAGACAAATACCGCGTGATATGGAGACCGACCTTCAAGGGTCACGCTCATAAACAGCATGGAATAAAACCAGAGTCGAATTTGCTCGCGCATCTCGCTCACGAAATCTGCTGGATACCAAGACGCAAACGCATCGCTCTGCTGCATATAGTCAAGCGTGGAGAAGGGAACAATGCCGGCGTCGAGCCAAGCATCTCCGACCGCTGTGATCCGTCGAACTGCCGCATCACAACTCTCGCATCGGATCACAACATCATCGATCCAGGGCCGATGTAATTCACGTAGCCCATCAATCCCCTCAAGCGCTCGCTCCTCAAGCTCCTGGCGGGATCCGATGACCGTCAGATGCCCACATTCCGTACAGGGATAAAAGGGCAGCGGCAATCCCCAGAATCTGCGCCGAGAGATGTTCCAATCACCCATATGGCTGAGCCAGTCAGCCATACGAGCTCCGGCATATTCAGGGACCCACTGAACACTAGCTGCAGCTTGCTGCATCGGCTCTCGGACCTCGTCGGCCCGAATAAACCATTCATCATCTACACGAAACACGAGTTCTTCGCGACATCGCCAACAATGTGGATATCGATGTTGATACGTGTGCGCCCGATGCAGCAAATTTCGATCATCCAAATCGCTGATTACATCTGCGGCGACCTGGCGAGCATCTCGACCTGTCAACCAACCAAAACCATCAACATACTCACCGTTCTCGTCGATGGGAACAACGATCGCAAGACCCAAATCACGTCCAAGATCAAAGTCTTCTTCTCCCGCACCAGGGGCAATGTGGACAACACCTGTACCTTCTTCAGCACCAATCTCTTCCCACGGAATCACCTCGTGCACAACCTCGCCGACAGCCGACAGATCATCGAATGGACCGTCATAGGTCCAACCGATCATCTCGGCACCCTTCATCCGACCGATCACCTCAAACTCCGAGTTTAAGGCTGATTCGAGAGCCGCTTCGGCCAAGATGTACCGCTGGTTCCCCACCTCAACTTCTACGTAATCGAGTTGTGGATGTACGGCCGCAGCCACATTGGCAGCCAGCGTCCATGGTGTCGTCGTCCAGACAAGCAGCGACGTGTTCTCCCGATCACGCACAGGTAGTCGGACATAGACGGCTTCATGGGACACATCCTCATATGTATCAATCAATTCATGCTGCGATAAGGCTGTTCCACAGCGAGCGCACCACGGCATGGCCCGTTGGGCCGTCATGATCCAGCCACGATCATGACAGCGACTAAGGAAGTGCCAGATGTGTTCAATATTTTTATCAGAGTGCGTGTAGTAAGAGTTGTCCCAGTCCATCCATTGCCCGAGACGAATCGACTGCTCGGTTTGAATGCTCGCGTACGTATTCACACGATTCCGACAGGCATCTGCAAAAGCCGCAAGGCCATAAGCCTCAATGTCCCGTTTTGATTTGAACCCTAATTCCTTTTCAACCTCGACTTCGAGCCAAAGCCCTTGGCAATCGAACCCGTTCTGAAATCTTTGGTTAAACCCTCGCATCGCCCGGTAGCGTTGAAAGACATCCTTGTACGTGCGTCCCCACGCGTGATGCACACCCATCGGATTGTTTGCCGTTATTGGCCCGTCAATAAATGACCAGTGAGCACCATTGGAGTTTTTCTCACGAAGACGATCGAAGGTCCGCTCCAAATCCCAGAGCTTAAGAATCCGTTGCTCCATGGATGGAAAGTCAAGCTCATCCGGTAGAGCTGAAAACGTTTCCAGCTCCTTGTTCGGCGGCGGACCAGCATTCATACCACTATTCTCCCAACGCAATCTCAAGACGACGATTAATACGACCCTTGTTTACCGCGTTCACGACAGCAATAGGACCCACCTCGCGGGTGTTGGCCACATGGGTGCCACCATCAGCCTGACGATCAAGACCTTCGATTTCGACAATTCGAATCTGTTCGATATGAGTGGGGACGAGATTGATATGAGTACGAATCAAATCCGGTAAGACAAGGGCGTCCTCGCGCGGCAACTCGTACGCCCGAACATCACGAGCCTTGGCTAACTCGGCGTTCAAACGCGCCTCGATCTCATCACGAACATCACTAACTCGAACCGCCTCCAGCGAGAAATCCATTCGAGCCCGGCATCCATCCTCGTAAATATGACTGCCGGTTACATCAGCCTGCCAGCCGGTCCACACCACGCCAGACAACGCATGGAGAGCCGTGTGCAATCGCATGTATCGAAATCTCAGATCCCAGTCCAGCACGCCACGAATCGCCGTCCCTAGCGACGGAGCCTCTCCCTCAAGACGATGGACAATCACTCCTTGCTGTCTCGCGACCGCAACCACCGGCCAGCTTTCCACGCCGCTCTTCAGAATTCCTGTGTCAAACGGTTGCCCACCACCCTGCGGGTAAAACGTTGTCCGATCCAACACGACACCGTCAGGCCTCGTGTCAACCACGGCAGCGTCGAATTCGTTCATATAACTATCGATATGAAAAAGCTGCTCAGTCATCGGAAGTCTCCGTGCCGGGGCTGGTTATGTATAAGAAAGGTCAGCTGGAGCCTCAGCATGGCCAATGGATATTAATTTCCACCATCGAATTATCTAGAGAGACACATTAAGGTGTAACCGCATTGACGTGGAGATGGCGATTGCGAACCACCTCGCGGCCACCGAGATACACCGATGCAGTCCGAGTGATGTTACATATGTTTTCTGAAGCGTCACCCTCGACGACAAGCAGATCGGCCTGTCGGCCTGGTGCCACCGCCCCTGTGAGTTCACCGAGCCCTATAGCCTGAGCTGCAGCACTGGTCACGAGATGGATGGCATCAACTGGCGTCGTATCAAGCGCAATAACCGTACTGACAACCGATAACGGGAATTCATCAAATGGCGTATCAATGACACCCGCATCACTAGAGATCACATGCGGCACGCCCCGCTCTCGCATCTCCCGAAAATTCGCACCATGTTGACGGATTCTTTCGCGCTCATCACTGGCCAACGCATCCAGATGATCCAAGCCCCGGAACGGCGTACGATTCATAGCCGCTAACGTCATATGTACTGACTGGTGAGAAGGATCAATTCGGTCCACCGCATTCATATCCATGGCAGATTGCCCTCGAACACCCTCGGGGGTGAGCCAACTACAGTGCTCCAACGTGTCAACGCCAGCATCAATCGCATCACGACAACCGTCAGCCCCTAGTACGTGAGCCGCAACATGCCGATCAAGCCGATGCGCATCAGTTACCAACGAACCTAGCGTTTGAAGATCGTATTGCGACTCCCCAGCCTGTGATCCCGGCGTCATCATTCCGCCGGTCGCCATCACCTTGATGAAATCAGCACCAGCCTCAACCATTGCACGTACGGCTCGAACAACTTCATCCTCAGAATCAGCCCGCAATCCACACCAGTTCAGATGGCCCGCAGTGGTCGTGATCGGTGCACCACATACGAGTAGCCGTGGACCAGATACCCGACCGTTCACAAATGCATCGCGCACACTCATGTTCAGCGTCAGGAATCCCCCGGTATCCCTCAGTGTTGTCACCCCTGTCGCAAGAGCCTTCTGCGCATTAGCAACAGCCGTCAGAATACGCTCCTCGTTCGACGCACCAGCATGTACTTGACGCGTTTGTTCATGAGCCGCGTACGCCCCGAATTGCAGATGACAATGACAATCAATGAGCCCAGGCATAATCGTCGCATCGCCATAATCGATCACACAGGTGTCATTCACGGCTGGCTCGGTCGGCCCGACAGAAACAATCCGTCCATCGCGGACAACAACATCCACGTTCCGGACCGGATCGGCTCCTGTTCCGTCAACCAGGGTCGCCGCTCGGAGAATAAGATCAGCCACAGGCACTCAACTCGGCAAACATCTCACCATTATCCATCGATGTCCGCCTGCCGAAAAACGAACAGACTAGTTGTGAGGCCAACGCGCCTTCGGTAGCTTTAAGGCATCCATCGACCAACGTCCGCAAATTCGCATGCCCACTGCCACGACCGTAGAACTCGAATCATTGCTCGATCGAGTCAAAAAACCTGCCCAATACTTGGGGGGTGAGCACAACGCACGGTCTAAACCTTGGGAAACAGCGACTACCCGCATGGCGCTGTGTTTCCCCGACGCATACGAAATCGGCATGTCGAATTTGGCAATGAACCTACTCTACGAGCTCGTAAACGACCAAACATCCCACCTTTGTGACCGATGCTTTACCCCTCTTCCAGATATGGCCGACGCGATGCGGGACAACGGTGTCCAACTCTGGGGTTGGGAATCTCGACGCCGATTGGGAGAATTCGACATTGTCGGCTTCTCGATGAGTTACGAAAGCGGCAACACAAATGTTCTGGAAATGCTTGACCTGGCAGGAATACCGCTGGAGAGCAAGAACCGAACCGACTGTGATCCCATCATTCTGGCTGGAGGCTCTGCCGTCACCAACCCAGAACCTATGGCCGACTTTTTTGACCTGATCGCTGTCGGTGAGGGCGAAGAATTACTTCTACGTATTCTTGACCTGCACGAGGAATTTGACCGGTCGACTACGGGATGGCGAGACAGTTTTCTAGATGCCTGCGCTCACCGTATCCCGGGGATTTATGTTCCTGCACGATACCGCCCGAAATACGACGAAAACGGAGCCTTCGTTGGCCATAGTCGAGTGGATCCGCAACTACCAGCACAAATTGAACGGCAATACGTCGACATCAACTCGTTTGTTGGTCCAGAACGGCCGGTCGTACCAAACACAGGGGTCGTGCATGATCGGGTCGCCGTAGAGCTCGACCGAGGATGCGCCCGAGCATGCCGGTTTTGCCAAGCCGGATACTTGTATCGACCAGTGCGCCAACGCCGGGCTGAAATAGTCAAGAACACTGTTGAGTCCTGCATGACCACAACAGGGCAAAGCGAAGTCTCTCTCCTCTCACTTAACGCGGTGGACTACGAAGGGCTCGATCAACTCATCGACAACGTCTACGACACGAGCGAGGAATACGTACGTGTGTCCATCCCATCAACGCGCGTTGAAACCTTCAATGTTGATATCGCAAACGCACTCCAACGTGGAGGCAAACGTGGAGGTAGCCTAACGTTCGCCCCGGAAGCAGCGACACCCCGAATGCGAGAGGTAATAAACAAAGAAATTTCCGATGAAGAGCTTCTTACAACCTGCGATATGGCGTTTGGTCGAGGCTTTCGCACAATCAAGCTCTACTTCATGATTGGCCAACCGACCGAAACACTCGCCGATTCTGAAGCGATCGCTCACCTTGCAAATCGTGTCATCGAACTTGGCCGTCGTCACCATGGAAACAAAGCCAAGGTCAATGTCACCGTGTCAACATTCATCCCCAAACCATTCACCCCCTTTCAATGGCATCCCCAAGATAGATCCGAGACTATTCGAGCTAAGCAAAAAGCGTGCCTAGAGATCGCTCGAGACCGAAACATTCATCTCATGTGGCACGATCCTGAAGAAAGTCACATTGAAGCACTCTTAGCCCTGGGCGACCGTCGTGTAGGACGCGCGATTAAAGGCGCATGGGAACGTGGTTGTCGCTTTGACGGATGGACCGAACATTTCAAGCCAGCCAGCTGGTTCGAAGCTATTGACGCCGCCGACCTCGATCTCTCGTGGTACATCCACCGTCAACGCAGTGTCGAGGAACCTCTGCCATGGGACATCGTCGATATCTTTGTCACGAAGCGCATGCTTCAGCGTGAATACGCCCGTGCAATCGAGGCTGGGACGTCTGGTCCTACCCCGTCAAACTAACCCACACCCAGGACCGTTCTGCAGGTTTCGAGAAGATCGCCAGAGAGTGAGGCTATGGCAACGGAAACAATTGCAGCTATCGCCACACCGATAGGCAACGGTGGCATTGGCGTCATTCGAATCAGTGGTTCCGGGTCTGAACCGATTGCGTCCAAACTTACCAACCGACCAGAGGATTCACCCTTCAAACCTCGTTATGCGCATCTCGCTCACATCCTCGACAAAGATGGTCTAACACTTGACGAAGCACTCGTGCTTTACATGCCGGGTCCAGAGTCATATACCGGCGAAGATGTCGTCGAAGTGAGTTGTCATGGAAGTCCTGTAGTCCTCAGACAGGTGCTTGATCGGATACTCGCCATGGGTGCACGACCTGCCCTCGCTGGCGAATTCACACTACGCGCTTTTCTAAACGGTCGGATAGACCTTGCACAAGCCGAAGCAGTAGCCGACCTGGTAGCTGCGCCCACGCCCGAAAGCGTTGCTGTCGCCGCTAACCAGTTGGCCGGTCGCCTCTCTGAGGCTGTCCATGACATGCGCACCGCATGTGTTGACTTGCTCGCCCAGATGGAAGCCGAAATTGACTTTGATGAGGACGACGTACCGGCCATGGATCGTGAAACCATCTCGACAATCCTCGACAAACTAGAGAACCGACTCACTACGATTCTGGAATCTGCCAACCGAGGAATCATGCAACGACACGGTCTACGAGTAGCGCTCGTCGGCTGCCCTAATGTTGGGAAGTCGTCGCTTATGAATGCTTTGCTCAACACGGACCGAGCTATCGTCACGGATGTTCCCGGAACAACACGGGATGTCCTCGAAGAATCGTTCAATCTAAATGGAGTACCCATCGTGCTCAATGACACCGCCGGGCTCCGAGAAACCCAAGATCCGGTCGAAGACATCGGGGTTTCTCGAACGTCACGCACGATTGAACAAACGGACCTTATCGTTCTCGTCCTCGACGCCAGTCGACCTCTATTACAGAACGATTTAAAAGTTGTTGCGCAAATACAAGCTACAAACAAGCCTTTAATCGTTGCCCTCAACAAGCGAGATCTGCCTCAGGCAATACGTTCCCGAGATGTTGAGGAACTTATACCCGATGCCTCTGCAGTCCTAACAGCCGCTATCGTTGGTGACATCGACGAACTCCGGCAGGCCCTTCAGAAGGTCGCTGGCATAGCCGGTGAAGGTGGTGGCCTCAGCCTGATTGCAAGCGTAAGACACGAAGACGCCCTTCGGCGCGCACACCAGGCGTTGATCAGCACACAAGGTGCAGTTGCGGACAATGAGCCGTCGGACTTGATCAGTATTGGACTTCGAGGAGCAGTGAACGCACTAGGCGAAATAACAGGCGAATCTGCGACTGAAGATCTTCTGGATACTATTTTCTCCAAATTCTGCATCGGGAAATAACCCAACAAGCTCCGTAACCATCCCTCAAACGATCGCAGCCGATCCAGCACCTCCAGCTGGCCGGGGCGAATATTTAGGGTCATTGCTCCGATGCAGGAGTACCACAGCGGCGACCAGCATCCAGAACACAGCGGCAAGCTCCGGCAAGAAATAACTATGATCAACAAGACCATGTACAAGCGTGGCCAACATGGCCCCGCCTACACCAAATGTATATGGATCAAGTTCGCCATTCGCTCGGAAACGCGCGCGTTTCCAGATGTTCCAGAACAGAATAATCACCAACAGCAATGCGATAAGCCCGAAAATCCCGGTAGACAACCACGCGTCGAACACGAGATTGTGGGGATGCGAGATGTTGGGCTCCCGCCAAGCATCAGGCCGCATATACGCCCGATAATGCGTCAGGAAATTGTCAGGGCCTAAACCGAAAACCCAGTGATCACCAAGCATTCGCCATGCAGCATCCCAAACAGACAATCTGGAAAAGACTGTGCCGTCGCCAAACCGAAAGAACGTAGCAAGCCGATCTCCACCTGCAGCTACGAGCACACCAGTTGCCATCGCCCCAAAGCCGGCGATACCGATAAGCGTGTGCCTGACTCCAAATCTTTTCAACAAAGGAACCGCTGCAATTGCAACACCAACTAATGTCCCTGCCCACGCGCCTCTACTCCATGTCGCGAGCAGCACCCCAACCAGCAACACCAGCACACTCGTCCATGGGGTACGCCAAGTACGTGCGCTCACAATCAAAGCAATCCCTATGGGAATGGAACGCTCGAGAACGAGCGCAAGATTATTTGGCGATCCAAACGTGCCCCGAAGACGTGGAGGCGTAAGCTCCGTCACAACACCTCCAGCAGGAATGAGAACCAGAGCAACCAGCGCGACCAGACCTGCACCTCCGACAAAAGCGGTGAGCAGTCGCCGAATGTCTCGGCGATCACGCAAAACCGATATCAGCACAAAAAATAAGGCGAGCGGTTCAAGGATGACGGTCCTAAGATCCCGGAACGCGAACTTCGGGAAATCCGCAAGCACAGCAGCAGCTACAGCCGCCAAGACAAAATACCCGCCTAGTACGAACCACCGACCACGTACAGATCCGAACTGCCCCGAGACGATCGACCGAACAATCCAAGCACCAACCACTGCTATGACCAGAATCTCGCTCACCGGTCTATCAATAATTCCAGTACGACCAATCACACCGACAAAGGGGATTGACGCCACTGCGACGAAGCTGGCCTCACGCACTCTGGCAATTGCCATCAACCCGATCCCAAGCACTAGAACAAGACGGATAGCAGTCCACATCGAGGTTATTCCACCCGACGGCAGCATCGCATAGAGAATCGAGGCACCTGCTATACATAGTTCAGCTGTTCGAAACGGACCAAGCTTTTTATCCATCCATGTTGTAGGTATCGCCGTTCCAAATCGCCGGATCCATGTAATGGGCGCCAGAGCCCAGAGACAGATTGCACTTGTCACCGACCATGCCCCTGCCAGTAAAAACCACGGCAACATTGATCGCCCATTACCAACAAAGAGACCATCAACAATTACTAGCCCTCCCGACGAATTCGGATTAGCCCTGGTCTGCACCGTAATTTCAAGTTCATGCCTCCCGGGAGGAAGACGTGTTGCGATCTGTATACGAGATAACGGCTCGATGTGATCCGAGTAAAGATCAATGATTGATTCACCAGCAGCAGACCGTGGAATAGCATCAGCGAGAGAGTCCTGTCCGTCGATCCGAACGAGCACACGCCCCATGTCGGGTCCTCGTCTGGTCAAGAGGGCGACATCGCTTCCCTCAAACCGAAATTCAACAGCTGCACCTGAAGTTCCGGTCTGGCGGTGAAATGTGAGCGATGCCAAATCACTAGGTACGCGAGGCCATGGTCCGATATAGCTAATGGCTGGATGCGATTCTTGATGAAGCCCGACACCAGCCACTGGCGTCGCAGCAAAGCTCCGACGAATCGCTGAAAGATTTGGACGCGGCGTAAAGTCCTTATCCATCAAGCGAAAAAATGGGGTGGGATCCCGAGGGTTGACATCTTCAGGCCACCTGGACGCCCAAACGATAATCGTTGGCATCCACGGCCACTGCTCCCGAGCGCGTTGAATACCATCAACCGTCCATGCCGCCTGCCTTTCAATTGGATGATTTCCCCAAATCCCGGGTTCACCCGTCCAGTCATCAGGCAGAGACATCCATCCATATTCGGTGGCCCAAATTGGTGTACGGAAATCACCGAACTCCAGCATGATTTCCCGCCAGAGCACGCTTCGAGGAAAATTTGTTCGCTCTGGAGCAATCCTGATATCACGCGGACCATTAAAGAGTCCGTAAGCCATGCTGGCCGCAACATCAAAATCCCCGCGCGCCCCAAGCTGGTAAAGGCTGCGAAGAAAGATAAGATCGCTCAGATTGTCCGGTCCCGTTTCGATGGTTGGCGCCAAGCCAGCCAATACGATCCGGTTCCCAGAATCCACAGCACGAATTGCCCGTCCAACGACACGTAACATTTCAAGATATTCCGAAGGATTGGGTGACCGACCTCCCCATTCGCCAAACAAATTCGGCTCATTCCATATTTGGAAATACCGAATTTTTCCCTGATAGCGTGCTGCTACACGTTGAGCAAATGCCCCAAAATCCGCATAGCTTGCGGGCGGCATCTGAATAGACGGGTTGGCCTGCGGATTAAAGCCAGGTGTGGCCCACGCAGGAGGACGGTCTAATCGTGCAAGAATCTCGACGCCGAGTTCTTCGGCGACAGCCACTATATGGTCATACTTCGCCCATGAATTACGTCCCGCTGCATCAACATGCTGCCCAGAACCAATAGGCTCGATCTCCGCCCAGTTGAATTCCTGTCTGACGATCCCAACTCCGGATCCCCTCAAGACTTCCAGCTCACGCCGAACCTTTGCGGGATCAGGTTCACGATGCAAGAACGTATTTGCGCCGATGCCAGCTACGTCAGCGTCATTTATCTCAGATAACGCGCCAACTCCATACGGAACACCGCGATCAGCCAATGCTGTCGCAAACAGCAAACCAAGCGAAAGTACGACCGAAAGGATGACGGACGTCAGCGCGATTAGCGGACGATGGAAGCCTATCCTGAGCGGTAACACTGGAACGTTGCGTCCAGACCTATGGGAACGAGACGCCGGTCGCGGCACGTTTCACAGCCCTGTATAGGAGACGCGGCGTAAAGTCTGGATCAACCATCCGGAAGTAATACTCGCTCTTGTCTGAATTCAAAGAACCTTCAGGTTTTCGGAAAAACCAGATGTTGAACACACCGGCCCACGGCCAATTGGTCAATCCGTAGCGTACGCCTTCAACTGACCACTCGGCCTGCTGTTCCTCTGAAACTCTCCGCCAAACCAACTTTTCAGCACTCATATCGGCAGGCGAGGCATTCCAACCATATTCATTGAACCAAATAGGCTTGTTTCCAAGTCCAAATTCAACCATCAATTCCCGCAAGAACTCTACACGTCGGAAGTTCAGAACATCTCTATCTGGCGCAGCCTCAGGCGGATATTCAAGCCCGAAAGCATTGGCTGCCTGCACGTCCAAATATTCGCCTCCACCAGCATCGTACAGTCGCTCGACAAAAGTTAGTTCGTCCATCGCTCGCGGACTGTTTTCAAGCGTGGCCGCAAGCGGCGCAGAGATCACTATGTTTCTGTTGTCGACACCTTTAAGCGCTCCAAAGGCACTTGCCAAGAGCCGCGCATAGGCTTCAGGATCCGGGGCCAGACCACCCCACTCCTTGGCCAAATTCGGCTCATTCCAGATCTGGTAATAACGAACTCTATCCCCATATCGACTAGCAAACGTGGCCAGGAATTCCTCGAGATATTTTTCGTCAGTGGGCGGGGAAGTTGGATGTGGACGATTGGATCGGGACCAAGCTGGCGCCCGATCAATTCGGGCAATAATTTCAACCCCAGCCTCATCGGCCAAGTCAACAATCTCATCATATTTCATCCAAGTTGATCGACGACCTGACGCATCAAAATATTCGCCACGACTTGGAACCTCGAGGTCAGCCCATGGAACATGTTGTTTCATCCACCTGATTCCAGCATCACTAATCATTCTGAGCGTTTGGCGACGCTTCCACGTCTCCACTTCCAGATCGAGAAAAGTGTTTACACCCCATGGCGAAACGTTTGCCAACGCAATGGGACTTGATTGCCGACGACGGATTTCGGGCTCTCCGCAAGCAGCAACAATGGGTGACGAGGCAGCTGCCAAAAGGACTGTCCGTCTGTTGATCTCTCGCATCATGCCAATTCTGATTCCAGCTCTAGACCCAGCCCAACCAAATACTCGCGAGCGATTTGCGCGCTAGCCACCGCATCACGCCCAGGTCGATCGTGACCAACAGCTACCCACCCATTGAACTCTTGACCACTGAGTAGTGTGACGATCGATTCAATATCTACATCACCAGTCCCAAGTTCGAGAAAACCACCCTCATCCCAGAATTCCTGTAGCGATCCTTGTCGATGCATATGTTGTTCATACAAGTCAGCATCCAGATCCTTCAGCGTGACGTACCCGATCCGGTCAAAGTTCTTACGAATGAAATCAACTGGGTCAATACCAGCGTAAAAGAGATAACCGGTATCGGGAGCTATCAGCAAAGAATCCGGATCAGTCAGACTCATAAGCTGATCAAGTTCGTCTTTGGTCTCAACATAGGAACCGAGTTGGTTTCTGAACATAAGTTGAAGACCGAACTCTCTTAGACATATATGGGTCGCCTGATCGAGCGTATCGGTGAGATGTGCCCACTGATAGTCAAGTAGACCATCATTGCGGTCGCCGGCCCCATGTCCGGCCGTCATCATGCGTTCTGGAACAGGACGCGACGAAGTTATGACACAGTCGACATCAACATCTGCAAAAAACTCCACCGCTCGACGAAACTGTTCTAATTCAATACCGCTGTAGACGTCCGAAAACCAGTTAGCCAAGAAACGACCTGCTGACACGTCAAGACCGGCGTCACGGATCACACGTCGAGCGAGCGGTACATTTCCCGCAAGATCACCAACACCCTCGATCCCCGCGTAACCTGCTTCACGAGCCTCTTCCGCAGCCTCCCGAAAGGGTGTGTCACCCCACATAGTGGTGGTGACGGCAACACGCACCTACTCGGTGTCGCGAGGCGCAGCCACAGCACGCCCTGATAGATTTTCTTCGGGCAGCGCGGTCACAGGCCTCGGCGAGTCCGATGATTCTTTATCACGCGATCCTTCCGTCCGCGAATCCGCAGACGGGTCCTTCGACAAATGTTGCTCTCCAGCACCGTGTTGCTTCGGTTGTAGATCACGCCCCGTGTCAGCCGTGACTGACTCGGACGTTGTTTCTGCAGCACCTGTAGACGTCGAGCCCGCACTTACATCACCTGCTTCATCAACTCCAGCACTCTTCGGCTCTCGCGCATACCGACGGCCTGAGGATCTCTGGCCGGATCGCTGTGCCCGAGGTCTAGCGCCAGCCTGTTCTTGAATTCGATTTCGAGGACGATTCGTCACACGTCGGATCTCATCAAATAGACCAGAAGCATCAATTACTGTATCGGCAGATTGCAACAACCCGAAGCTCGCAAGTTGTTGATTAGTAACAAGTTCAACTCTTACAGCAGATCGCTGCACAGCCTCAATTAGTGGGATGAAGTCACTGTCCGCAGTGACTAGCGTAAGTAGTTCAATATGTGGTGCAAGCTCAAGCGCATCGACCGCAATATTTACGTTTAAGCTAGCCCTCAGAACACCATCCGCGCGACGCCGCAAGGGCTTACTGACGATCTTGAAACCCCCGGCTGCAATTTGGGCAAGTCTGGACTCAGCATCAGAACGGTCATCGTCAAACGTCCCGTATGCCACAGCACGAACAAGTCGGCGATTCTGGGAAAGTCTCTCTAGAAGAGACCCATGATGAACCGGGGCACCATGCTCGCTCGACATTGCATCTAGAGAAGCAAGATCAACAAAAATCGCCTGTTTCAAAATTTCAGCCAATAGGATTGTCCTTCACGAACTGTCAGACGCACACCGATGATAATTGACACAGCGATCAGCATCCGACCTTAAACAAGCTAAAACCGATCCCGCCGAAGCACATCAAGTACGTCGACCGCGCCAACAAGCCGGTCACGTTCAACGACAAAGAATCGTCGAACTCCTTCCTCCCGGGCCCTATTGAACGCATTCTCGAGCGACTCGTTCGGTTCGATCACGTGAGCAGCATCCACAGACCGGGTAGCCTCCCGCAGAAGGGTATACGCTCGACGCTCAACAGGAATGCCCACAATATCCTGCATAACCAGCACACCCACGAGACGCCCAACCGGATCAACAACTGGCCGGATTTCGGACCGATCGTGATAGAGCCCTCGTTCCATAAATTCCTCCACGGTTCCATCATCAGGAACAGCCCCAGTATCCGAATGAAGGACGTCGTGAACACGAACACCTTTTAATCGCTCACGTATTTTCGCATCTTTGTAGCCGCCTCGAGCCGACGACCAAAGCAGCCACCCGATCAAAAGGGTCCAGATTGACTGCACCGATGATGCCTGCATGAATAATTGGGCAAGACCGTAGACGATGAGCGCCACGCCGAGCGCCGACCCGATAAAACTCGCTATCCCGGTAGCTCGCAAGTAATTTCCAGAAAAAGCCCAGACCATAGATCTAAGGATTCTTCCGCCATCCAGCGGAAATCCTGGCAACATGTTGAAAACTGCCAGGACCAGATTCATCTGACCCAACCATGTCATGGTGACATGAGGAATCGATACCGCCGGAAAGTTCCCCGCGAGAACAATAAACAAACCTCCGAGGGCTGCGCTCGTGAGAGGACCGACAATCGTTATAACGAATTCCTGTCCGGGACGACTCGGTTCGCTTCCAATTTCGGCTACTCCGCCAAAAATAAAGAGACGAATTCTTCGCACCGGAATCCCTGTCCGAACCGCAACTACAGCATGTGCCGCTTCATGCAGCAGAATCGACGTAAAGAACAAAACACTGGTAACTACACCGGCTAACCAAAGAGTGAGTTCCGATGCCTCAACTGCGACGGCAGTCCGGAAACTCTCATTAGCAAGGCGAACCGGAATTATTGAGGTCGCAGTCGTGTACGTCACAAACGCGAAAATGATCAGCCAGCTAGCATCGAGACTAATATCAGTGCCCCGAATCGAAAAGACACGCCACTGACCCAACATCGTCTTTCTAGTCTCAGAATGCTTCGATAGCGAGTCCGGCAACGAGCTGCCCCTACACTCCAGATGTAAATGCTGGCGCAATGAGCGACAAAATCATCACGAGCACTGCAAGCAATGCAAGCACTGACCAAACACGCGTGAGCGTGAACCACTTCCGCATAGATGGCAGACGAGCCCTACGCCTCGTTTCAGAAGATGCTCGCCGGCGACGCTTTCGATTGCCCATAAACGCTTACAAAGCCTACGGGGTCGTCGCGCGAGACCTGCTGGCACGCGATGCAGGGCGTCGGGCACGGCTTTTGCGAACGTGTAAAGCCTTCGAGGCTGAAAGGTCAGTCCAGTCATTAGCAGCTACTCGTAAGTCTTCAGAAATCGCGTCCGAGAACGAGTAGGTTTCAACACGCAACCCGTGCTCTCGAAGAAAATCGACCATTGGAACATAATCGCCATCGCCAGATACCAAAGCCACAACGTCCATTGTCGGAACACGACGAATCACATCCATAACCAACACAATGTCAAGATCGGCCTTCCGAGTCCCGTCTGAAAACACCTTGATAGGTTTTGTAACCACGTCGTAACCCAACCCCCAGACCGGAGCAACAGAACGCTGATGCTCGAGACGGCCTGCAAAGTCAGCATAGATCGGGCAATACGCTCTCGCATGAATCAAGCGACGATCAGCCGTCACATGATTCAGCAACTTAGAAAAATCAATTCGAATGGGATCGTCGGGATCTCGATCACTGACGTTTGCGGTGTCCACAAAAACACCAAGCCGTAGCTTGGGCCCATTCCCAGCACCAGCCTGATCACCATTAGCACTGGAAATCCGGCCCAATTCTTTAATCGAAGCAACAAGCTCCCGTTCTCCAGGCCGCTCAGCAGTAACCGCCTGTTTAAGTTCTTCCACAAGAACCCGAAGCTCTTGGTCGTCCGAGTGACCAGTTCCATTCACATCTGCCGAAATATTTTCAGGAATCGGTGAAATCTGTCGCACCATTACGCGCCCTTTCCTTTTGGTTTTCGGGTCGCAGTTCGCCTCGCTTTAGCCTTCGCTGGCACTTTCTTCTCTTTCTGGGTAGCAAGTTCGCCTAAACGCCTGTCAATTTCGGCCTGGCGAGCCACCTCTCGAGTCTCCGCTTCTTCTCGACGCTGCTTAACGTCATCGACGTTTGACGAACTAGCCTGTAGCGCGTCCCAAAGTGCCGAGATTCGATCAGAATTGCCACGAATCTTGAGGTTTGATTCAAACGCGACCTGAGTCATTTCTTCAACAAAATCTGTTAAACGTTTTTCCACAGCTTCCAGCTGCTGACGGAGCTGGAAGAACCTCGTATCGAGATCCTTGTCAGCCCGTTTGTATTCCCGCTCCGTCTCAACAACCTGATTACGCAGTTCACCGAAGTTTTCGATCAACGCGTTGGCGGCTTGAGCAATCATTCGATGATGAGACTGGTGCGATACCGCTTTTTCTTCACTTGGAATAGCCATCTCGTCCGCCACGTTCGTCGCGGGTTTTGAGCCTGAGGTCGATGACCGACGGCTACGTCGTCCGCGTGAACTCTGTAATGCCATTTGTTAACACATGCTCCATTTCGTGAGATGCCAGATTTTTTCCAATTACGTCAATTCGAGCCGGCGCCGGACCAAACGGCCGAATCTCCCAGTCGCCAAGTACCACATCAATCAAATGGGACCCGCTCCCTGCGGGAACAAAACCCTTCGCCCTAATTACCTCGCCATACGTCCCCTTTGCCAATTCTTGAACAAACCGCTCAGCCACCTCCGTGTCCAATCCATCGGTCCCTACCACCACCCGCTGGAGACCTAGCGCATCCAGTCCATCATGTGCATCTATGCCTTGCCTCGGAGCCTCGTACATCATCCGAGGAGTACCCTGCCTGATCGCCGCGACCACCACGTCTGGATTCATGTTGCAGTAAACAGTTTCCACCACCGTAGCCAAGGAATTAAGGCTTCGTACCCACTCACGAGCCTCTCGCCGTTGGGCCTCGGTCGCCACATCCTGCTTGTTTATTAACACTAGATCAGCATCAATAACTTGCCCTGGATAAAACTCACCCATGCTGTCGCGAACCAAGGCGAAGTTTGAGGCATCGAGTACCGTGAGGACCGAGTCAACGGTGACGATAGATTGCACAGCGGGAGACATGAACACATTTGCAAGCGTGTCCGGCGAGGCGAGACCCGTAGGTTCAATTATTAGACGATCGGGATCCACTGTTTTATGGATCTGGTCTAACGCCACAAGCAATTCACCACGGACCTCACAACATACGCATCCACCGATCAATTCACGGACAACGAGATTGTCGGAAGCAAAGACGACCTGATCGGTCCCTTCTATCCCGAATTCATTAACTAGTAAAACCGTGGGTTCAATCGCAGTAAGACGAGGCACGAGAGACCGCAGCAACGTAGTCTTGCCGGCTCCAAGAAAGCCGTACACGATTGTCGCCCTCATCCCGGCCGTTTGTCTTGCCCGGCACGGGAGCGTCGAATGACCAGCCTAGACAGGTTTGTAATCGCTGTTATTTACGGAGTACCAAATATGTGTTGGTACATATGGACTTGAATGATCAAGTATTGCACGTGAATGCGTGCCGAGCCTCATTTCCCTGTACGTCAGAAGGATAAAAATAAATCGTCAAGCACTACAGTTGGGTCATATCCCGCCAATTTGGTCCGGCCTTAGCGTCCACCGCTAGAGGAATTCGCAAGTCGACGGCCGACGTCATCCGATCACAGGCAACTCTCGAGAACTGGTTAAGTTGTGAAGATGGAACCTCAAACAACAAATCGTCATGCACCTGCAAAATCATCCGACCAGAAAGGTTTTCTGCCGTAATAGCCTGGTCAACACGAACCATCGCCATCTTCATAATGTCAGCTGTCGTCCCCTGTATTGGCATGTTGATAGCCATTCGCTCAGCTGCCGCGCGCTCGTTGAAGGCCCGTGATTTTAATTCGGGGAGATATCGTCGTCGGTTGAACAAGGTCTCTACGTAACCTCGATCGTGGGCCTCTTCTATTGTTGCGTCCATGTACGCCTGCACTCCTGGATACATGGCAAAGTAATTCTCGATGAACGCTCCGGCCTCTTTGAAGGAAAGACCTGTCTGTGACGCTAACCCTCTGGCACTGATCCCATACACAATGCCAAAGTTCGTTGTCTTCGCCAGCCGTCGCATTTCATCCGTAACCTGATCAAGCGGAACATTGTGTAGACGAGCAGCAGTTGCTGAATGAATGTCATGACCGTCAATAAACGCCTGGCACATCGCAGGGTCTTCGCTGATATGGGCAAGCACTCGCAGATCAATTTGAGAGTAGTCGACAGTCAGTAGTGACCAATCCTTATCCTTGGCAACAAACGCCTGCCGAATTTCCCGACCACGAGATGTACGGATCGGAATGTTCTGTAGATTCGGGCTCGAGGACGAAAGACGACCGGTCGTAGTCCCCGCCTGATTAAACGTGGTATGGACACGCCCAGTAATCGGACTGACCAAGTCAGGCAAAGCATCAACATACGTGGACCGAAGCTTGCTGAGCTCTCGAAATTTGAGCACACGACTCACTATCGGGTGAACCTCTACCAACTCTTCCAGAACACCGCTAGCCGTCGAATAGCCAGTCTTGGTTTTACGCCCGACTGGAAGACCCAATTCCTCAAACAACACCGAGCCGAGTTGCTTTGGCGAATTGATATTGAATTCACGCCCAGCATCAACGTGAATTTCCGACTGAAGTTCGTGGACCTCCTTAGTCATCGCCAATGACAACTGCCGCAAGACTTCACCATCGAGCGTAATCCCTCGACGCTCCATATCACCAAGAATCCGAGCAACAGGCAGTTCCAAATTCTGTAGTAATGACGTGAGATTGAGATCCACAATCTGCACCGCGAGTTCTTGAGCCACGAGTAGCACAAGAGCAGCACGGAGAGCTGCTGGATACGCCACATCACCAGGATTCAGTTGATCAAAGCTACCAACAGGCGGTGGTTGTGGAAGATCCGCATCCAGCTCAACACCACAACGACGAAACACCAAATCCTCTAAAGACTTGGGGGTCGCATTCGGTGTCGCGATATATGCCGCGAGAAACAAGTCATTTGTCACACCACTTAAGGAAACGCCCTTATTGAAAAAAGCCCGATATAAAATCTTCGAATCAAATGTGACTTTGTCCGAATCCTTCGCCTCCAACCACGGACGGAATTCATCAAGAATGACTCCACTGGTAGCGATCGGGATGTAGGCAGTTTCATCCGTCCAGGCCACCGCAAGACCAAGCAATTCATCCACTCCTGCTGAAGATCGAACACACGGGAAAATGGATACTCGTTCAGCATCCATCAGTTGCTGGACAAGGGCCCTAGCTTCGGCCGTATCGTCAATGATTTTGGGTGCTACGTTCGGGAGAGCAAAAACTGGCTCCGGCTCCGACCCGTCAAGAAACGTGAGCCGATCAGCAAGATTTCTAAACTCTAATTCCTGGAACAAGCTACGGACAGCTTCAGAGTCGGGCTGCCAAAGCTTCGCCTTCTGAGGCTCAAACTGGACTGGAACATCACAAACGATCGTGGCCAAGTTCCTTGAAAGCTGAGCAACCTCTTGCTGACCCTCAAGCCTGCGTCGGACAGCGGGTTTCACGTCGTCCAAATTGGCATAGATCTCATCGATATCCTCGTATGCTGAGAGCAGTGCAGCTGCTGTCTTTTCACCTACACCCTTCACTCCAGGAATGTTGTCTGAGGTGTCCCCTAACAGTCCCTTGAAATCCACAACCTGCGCTGGCCGAATACCCCATCGCTCGACTACCGCAGCCTCATCGTAAACAAGCGGAGCACCAGTCTTGGGATTGGTGCTCAACACCCGCACATGCTGAGTGACAAGTTGAAACGCGTCTCGATCTCCTGTCACCAGCCATACGTCGAATCCCACCTCCTCAGCCTGACGAGCTATCGTGCCCAACATATCGTCCGCTTCATATGAAGGCAGCTCAAAAACTGGGATGCCTAGCGCATTCACCAACTGGCGAACACGACCAAATTGAGCAATTAGCTCGTCGTCGGGAGCTTCACGATTTGCCTTATATGAATCGTAAATCTCATCTCGGAATGTAGGACCTGGCAAGTCAAAAGCCGCGACCGCATGGTCAGGCTCGATCTCATCGACAATGCGTAACAACATGTTCGCGAAACCGAACACAGCATTGGTTAGCTCACCAGTAGACGTAGCGAAGTTTCGAGGGACCGCGTGGTAGGCGCGATGAATCAGCGACATCGAATCGAGAACGATAAGTCGCGGTCGTTGTGCCGTAGCCATACCAGTCAGTGTACGAAGCCCCGACCTAAACTCCAGCTATGACTCCCGTAGTTTCTTGGACAAAGAGATACCAACACGATTCGCTATCCCAATAGGGATATGGAGCAACAATCCACCGTCTTTATTTTTCGATCATCCATTGAACTGCGCATACACAAAGCATCCAACACAAAACCCGACAACCGCCTCCAGGATTTCGCAGACCAGCAGAACACCGATCAGAATTATGGCAACGGTGGGATTCACTAAATTTAGAAGTGTGGCTACGACCGATAGGACAAGCCCTATCGTCTGCGCAAAACGCTTGGGCGGGCCATCTACATGTTGTTGAGGCCACTTCACCACTGGAAGAATCACCCGCATCGTAAGGT
>CAZFVB010000025.1:0-21927 GCA_964522375.1 uncultured Chloroflexota bacterium | reverse complement strand
TGGGTGGAGACGGGGGGACTCGAACCCCCAACCCCCGCCTTGCAAAGGCGATGCTCTACCAATTGAGCCACGTCCCCATTCGCCGTAATTCTATGGTGGAATACTTCTTCACGGCGAAAGTTTGGACTGGTTACCGTTAGGAAGTTGTCGATGCAGAGATCTCACGGACTAAGGGTGCACTCCAGGGGGAGCGCACTGAGGGTTGCTTTCGGGTTTTCTGCGGAGACTTCTGTGTTAACCGTAGAATGAGGGAGATGGTATTGCTGTTGCACAGGGCAATGCCTAAAAGGGCTCTTAGCTCAGTCGGTTAGAGCGCGCCTCTGATAAGGGCGAGGTCCGTGGTTCAAATCCACGAGGGCCCACCATAAACCAGGTTGTCGTGTAGTGGGAGACGGTCGGGCATCTCTAGCCTAGAATCGGTGGTGACCAACGAAAACGACCGTCTCGCATCGAAATCTCCGGGCCTACTGGATGTAAGTGGATTGAACGCGCAGCAGCATGTTGCGGTTAATCATGTAGTGGGCCCGCTTCTCGTGTTTGCTGGGGCCGGTTCCGGCAAGACCCGGGTTATCACCCATCGGGTCGCTCACCTCATCAATGCAGGCGTGGCTCCATGGAACATTCTGGCGGTGACGTTCACCAACAAAGCTGCGAATGAAATGCGGGAACGTATTGTTGAGCTGGTTGGTGAGTCTGCCGCCGGTGTCAACGTTGGAACGTTTCATGGTCAGGCTCTCCGTATTCTGCGGCGCGACATCCATCACCTCGGACGTGAATCTGACTTCACGATTTATGACAGTGATGATCAACTGCGTCTCGTTAAGCAAGCAATGACTGACGTGGGCATAGGGTTGACGACGATTAACCCGTTAACAGTTCGCAATGAGATCTCAAGGGCAAAGGATGAGCTAGCGACGCCCTACGAATATGCCGAGCGTTCTGAGGGGTATTTCCAGGAGACGTCGGCTCAGATCTACCATCGGTACCAGCGCCTTCTAGCGAATGCGAACGGTGTTGATTTTGGAGATATGGTCGCCTTTTGCGTACGTCTTTTTCGGGAGATTCCGGAGGTTCGGTCGTATCACCAGGACCGGTTTCGTTTCATTCTGGTTGACGAGTATCAGGATACGAATCGGGCTCAGTACATGTTTGTTCGGGAGCTTGCGGCAGCCCACGGCAATCTTTGTGTTGTAGGGGATGACGATCAAAGCATCTACTCGTGGCGCGGTGCCGATGTCAGAAACATTCTTGATTTCGAGGCACAGTTTCCCTCTTCAACCGTCGTGCGTTTGGAGCGCAACTATCGATCTACTGGAACTATTCTTTCGTCAGCAAACGCCATCATTAGCAAGGTGTCGGGTCGGGCTGAGAAAGTCTTATGGACAGAGCGCGAAGATGGTGAGCCTGTAGTCGTCATTGAGGCCTTTGACGAGGAGGATGAGGCCCGTCATATAGCTAACGTTGTTCGGGAATTAGACGGGAATGATTCGGCCAAGAAAGACCTTGCGATTATTTATCGAACCAACGCGCAGTCTCGTCCTTTTGAAGAAATATTCGTTCGACAAGGAATTCCATATCAACTGGTTGGAGCTACAGAGTTTTATAGGCGACGTGAGGTGCGCGACGTACTGGCTTACTTACGGGCGGTTGCCAACCCTCGTGATTTGGTGAGTTTCGAACGCATCGTCTCCGTGCCGAAACGAGGTGTTGGAGCAAAGACGCTTCGGACGCTACGGGAGTGGGCGGAACGAAACGGTCGCGCGCCTGGGGAGCTTGTTCGGTGGATGGCGGTTGACCAATCGGGAATTGAGGGGCTCGAGAATCCATTTAACACCCGGGCTACGGGGGCCCTTACAGAGCTGGGGCGGATGCTTCATCGCCTGGATGAACTGGCTGATGAATTGGCTGTCGGCTCCTTGGTGAACGTGATCGTTCAGGAATCGGGGTATGACGACGTCCTCGATGGAGACCCGGATCGTTCTGAGGAACGATGGGAGAATGTTGTGGAATTGCAGGCTGCGGCTTCCAAATATGATGACCTTGGGCCACGTGAAAGTCTCATGCGGTATCTAAGTGAAGCAGCACTGGTGGCGGACGTTGACAATCTCGCGGTAGACGATGACGCGATTACATTACTCACGGCGCATTCAGCGAAGGGGCTTGAATTCGATGTGGTGTGTATGGTGGGAATGGAGGAGGAGATGTTCCCGCACGTTCGTAGTTATGACGATCCAGCGCAAATGGATGAGGAGCGTCGGCTCGCGTATGTGGCTCTTACTCGAGCGAAAGAACAGTTGTTTGTTAGCTATACGAGGCATCGGGCTGGCTGGGGGGCTCCGGTACGATTCCCTTCGCGGTTCTTACAAGATATTCCGGCTGAACTGCAGCACTATCGATCACGCATTGATTCGGGGCCGGGACGTTTGCGAATTGGCATGAGTGGGGGTGACATTGAGCCGGCCAGTCCACAACCCCCAAGCGAACGGACTTATCAGGATGGGCAGCGTGTCCGTCATGCGGTGTTCGGTGAAGGGCTAATTGTGGCGGGGCAAATCACTAAGTTTGACGAGGAAGTGACGGTCATGTTTGAAGAAGTTGGCCTAAAGAAACTCGCTGTAAGCTTTGCCAATCTTGAGGTGGTCACCTGATTTTCCCTGCTTCGCCGTGGTCATTTATGTTTGACTTTGACGGTACGATTTCACCGGCCGATATGGGGCACGTGATCTTCAACGCGTTTGCTGATCAATCATGGCGCGATATTGATGATGAGTGGGTTCAAGGGCACATACCTACGAGTGAACGGGCTCGTCGGCAGTTCGAATTGGTGCGGGCTGGAGAGCAGGAATTTCTGGCGTTAATCGATCAGCATAAGGTTGATCCGGACTTTTTCGCTCTCGTCACGTTTCTCCGGGAAAATGGAATCGAGGTTCAGGTGGTCAGCGATGGATTCGATGTCTACGTAGGGCGAATGCTTAGGGCCGAGGGTCTCGATGACCTGCCAGTTCAGTCAAACATGTTGCGATTCAGCGAGGACGAGATTGTGCTTGAATTTCCGCACGAACGCGCCGGGCATGATCCTCGTGGAGGATGGAAGGGTGAGGCTGTTAGAAATGTGCAGGCAACGGGATCCCAGGTGGCGTATATCGGTGATGGTATGAGTGATCTCTCAGCAGCAAGGGTCGCTGACTTGCTCTTTGCGTGTGGCAGCTTGGCAAGATGTTGTGAACAGGAAGGTCTTCCCTACCATGCGTTTACTGGCATGCGGGATGTCTACCACTGGCTGCAAGTGAATCCTATTGCTAAATCGAGATAACACCCGGTGAGATTCCAGGAGCTGGCCGCATATTTTGAACAAATTGACCGCGTTTCAGCGCGCAATACGATGGTTGAAGTCTTGGCCGAGCTCTTCAAGGAGGTGAGTGACGCGGAAGCAGGGCAGGTTGTTTACCTGATTCAAGGTCGGGTCGCTCCGAAATTTGTCGACATTGAATTTGGTGTGGCCGATCGGTTGCTAATCGAATCGATGACCGTTGCTTTTGAGGTTGAACGAGATCTGGTTGAAGGGATTTTTGCAGAGACTGGTGATCTGGGGCTTACTGCCGAAAGGCTGACGACGGGTGATGGGTGTGGGACTAGTGTCAGTGAGGTTTTCGCGCGGTTGCGTGAAGTTGCCGGGGCTGAGGGTCCGGGCTCGCAGGATCGAAAGGTCGAAGGTATTGCTGGGCTTCTGCGGGATCTGGATCCATGTTCGAATCGATATTTCCCAAGGATTCCGATTGGTCGGTTGCGATTAGGCGTCGGAGACCCGACGGTGATGGATGCTCTGTCCGTGGGCCGCATTGGCGACAAGTCGGATCGGCGAGCTATTGAGCGTGCCTATAACCGAACAAGTGATCTTGGACTTGTGGCTCGCGAGTATGTTCGGGATGGGGCGGAAGCTGTGGCTGCTGCCTGTGTTCGCGTGGGTTATCCAGTGCGTATGGCTCAGGCGGCACGCTTGGCTAGTGGTCAGGAGATCGTGGGTAAGATCGGGAGGGCTGCTGTCGAGCCTAAATTAGATGGATTTCGTGTACAGATTCATCGTGACGACACCCGGGTTCATATCTTCAGCCGGAACCTTGAAGATATGTCCGAGATGTTTCCTGATGTGTCACGGGCAGTTGTCGAGCAGCTCTCAGCGTCTCAGGTCATTATCGAAGGCGAGGCGATGGGTCTGGATCCCAAAACTGGTGCGTTCTTACCTTTTCAGTCCACGGTCTCCCGGAGACGGCGCCATGGCATTGCAGAGGCAGTTGAGGCGATTCCACTGCAGGTCCACGCTTTTGATGTGTTGTTTGATGGGGAGGAAGTGGTCGAGTTGCCCTGGACCGAAAGGCGGGCGCGTTTAGAGGCGTTAGTTGGACCCGGTGATGGGATCAAGGTGTCTGATGTGATCGTTACGGACGATGCTGAGGAACTGGATGCCTATTTCATTCAGCAGGTAGACGCTGGCTTTGAGGGTGTGATGGCCAAGAGACTTGATTCGCCATATCAGGCTGGGCAACGCAACTTTAACTGGATCAAATACAAGGCCAGTTATTCGGCGGCACTCACCGATACGCTGGACTGTGTGCTTATTGGTTATTGGCGCGGCCAGGGCAAGCGAGCCGCGTGGGGGATTGGTGCCTTGTTGAGTGCTGTTTGGGATTCAACCGATGAGCTTTACAAGTCCATAGCGCGTATTGGTACTGGCTATTCGGATGCTGAATGGCTTCGGATTAGGGAGATGCTGGATGGGATTGCGGTTGATGAACGCCCGTCGAATGTTTGCTCGGATATCGTCCCTGACGTGTGGGTCGAGCCTGAAATTGTTGTCGAGGTGCTGGCTGACGAACTGACGCAGAGCCCGATGCACGTGGCTGGCCGGACCGAAAGAGAATCGGGCTTAGCTTTAAGATTTCCCCGTGTCCAGAATTTTGTTCGAGACGACAAGGAATCAACTGACGCTACGACCGTGATCGAGGTGAAAGAGATGTATCGACGTCAGAACGAAAGGACATCTTCCGAATAGTCGTGAGTAGTGGGCTTTTAACCAAATTGACTTCGGTTCAACGTTCAAGGTGGCTGTGGTGGAATGTTCCTATGTCTATATGGCAAAGGTGTGGGTTCGCGGATGTGTTGATAGCCAGGGATGCTTGTCGTGATGAGTAACGAGCATTTTGATCTATCGGGTCGCCGAGCGCTTGTTACGGGCGCGAGCCGAGGGATTGGTCGGGCGATTGCTTTTGGTCTTGCCTCTGCCGGTGCGGACGTAGCGTTGGCTGCTCGAGACAAGGAACGATTGACGGAGATTGCTGTGGAAATACGGGGTCTCGGGCAAAACGCATGTGTTGTGCCTCTCGATGTAAGTAAATTGGATACGGTAGGTCCCGCCATTGATGCGGCAGCTGCGGGGCTTGGGGGTCTGGATGTTCTAGTGAACAATGCTGGTGTGAACGGGCCTGGTGGGTTCGACGTGATGGAGGCTCGAGAGTTTGATCGTGTGTTGGACACAAACTTTGGCGGTGTGCTGTTTGCCTGCGAGGCGGCCCGGCCGTATCTGGCAGATGCGGAGAATAGTGTGATCATCAATATGGGATCGATTGCTGCCACAAAAGGTGTAGATATTTATGGGGCGAGTAAGGCAGCCGTACATTCGATGACACGAGGGATGAGCCGGGAGTTTGCGGTCGACGGTATTCGGTGTGTAGCTGTTGCCCCCGGGCAGGTCGAAACGGATATGACAGCCCATGTCAGAGCGGATCCTGAACGCTTGCAGCAAATGTTGGCGCACACGGCACGTGGTCGAGTTGCAAATCCTGAGGAGATTGCAGCGACGGTTGTCTACCTGGCATCTCCGGCTGCTGATTTTGTATCTGGTGCGGTGCTGGCCATTGACGGTGGTCGTGACTTTTTCTCTGTTCAATGAACGGTGATCGTGGGTTTCGTCTGGACGGACGTCGTGTGTTGATAACCGGTGCCTGCCATGGGATTGGAAGATCGATCGCGATTGAATTTGCACGGGCGGGCGCTCAAATAGCGCTTTCGGATCGTGATCCGGATCATCTTGGCGACACGCTTGGTGTTTTGCGAGATCTGGCAGGTGATGGATACGCACTTGGCGAAGATTTTGAGAAGGCAGAAGCGCCTGGAACTCTTGTTTCTGATGCTGCGGATGCGCTCGGCGGATTGGATGTGATTGTCAACAATGCGGCTTTGGGTGAAGGGGATACTGAAGAACAGATGACGATCGAAAGCTATCGACGCATGGTTCGGGTGAACCTGCGGGTGCCAGTGATGATCATGCAAGAGGCTCGGCCCTTCTTGAGCCAATCGGACACCGGGTCAATCATCAACCTGTCTTCGGTAATGGCAACGGCTGGAAGTAGCGGCCTATATGGACCGCTTAAGGCGGCACTGGTTTCATATACGATCGGTCTTGCTCGCAAATGGGGGGCGGACGGAATCCGGGTGAATGCAATAGCTCCAGGATTAATTAAGCCCGATGGGGCTGCTGGGATGTCGAGGGATCGGGGCTGGATGTCGAGGGTTGCTGAAGGTGTAGCCTTGGGTCGTCATGGAGAAGTCCATGAGGTAGCTCAGGTAGCACGCTTCTTGGCTTCTGATGCGGCTTCTTATGTTACGGGAGCTGTGATACCGGTTGATGGTGGATGGGTACACCAGTACTGATGGAAACCACTGATCGGGTGCGCACCTCTATAATTCATTGGTTCGCGGTTTTGAGGGTTGGATGTCGTGACAATTGATCGTGACCAGGTAGATCATGTGGCAGCTCTGGCTCGCCTTAATCTGTCTGATGATGAACGCGAGACGCTGCGTGTGGAGCTTGGCCAGATTGTTAAGGCATTTGAGTCGCTTGCGGACGTGGACACCGACGATATCTTGCCCACGGCACAGGTCATCCCTTTAGTGAATGTTGAGCGTGATGATGTGGCGATCAACTCGCTCCCACGGGATGAGGTGTTACGTAATGCGCCGCGGGTTGAGGACGGTCAGATTTATGTGCCGCCTGTTCTAGACGAGACGTCCTAGTGGGCCGCGAACTTCATTGCTTAACGCTGCAGGCTGCGGCGGAAGGTTTGGCACGCGGGGATTTCACCTCTGTTGAACTGACGACGGATTTCTTGGACAGGATTACGTCAATTGATACGCACGTCGGAGCTTTTCTCACTATTACTGCTGACGCAGCACTTTCGCAGGCGGCAGCCGCTGATGCCCGGCGTGCCAGTGGTGAGGCCGATCGTCTTGATGGATTGCCGATTGCTATTAAAGACGTGTTGAGTACGGCTGGCGTTGAAACGACATGTGGGTCTCGAATGTTGCAGGGCTTTATTCCTCCATACGATGCGACCGTCATTAGGCATTTGAAGACTGCAGGCGCGGTCATGCTTGGCAAAACAAACATGGATGAATTCGCTATGGGGTCCTCAAACGAGTATTCCGCGTACAAGGTCGTTCGTAACCCATGGGATTTAGGCAGAGTACCTGGCGGTTCAAGTGGAGGGTCCGCGGCTGCGGTGGCCGCTGATGAATGTCTGGCCGCGCTGGGATCTGATACCGGTGGATCTGTTCGGCAACCGGCGGCCCTCTGTGGCTGTGTTGGCCTCAAGCCAACTTATGGGCGTGTGTCTAGGTATGGATTGATAGCGTTTGCTTCTTCGCTTGATCAGGTAGGTACCCTGACGAAGGATGTGTCGGATGCGGCGATGCTGTTGGGTGTAATTGCTGGTCATGACTCTCGTGACTCTACGTCTGTCGATACACCGGTGCTCAATTATTTGGCTGATTCAGACGACGGAATCCACGACCTTAAGATCGGGGTTGCCCCACAATATTTTGGCAAAGGGTTAGACCCGTCCGTTGGCAGCAAGGTGCGGGCAGCTATCGACACTCTCGTTGATGCAGGTGCTACGGAGCGTGAAATTTCGTTGACCCATACGGAACTCGCTCTTCCTGCCTATTACGTGATTGCGCCGTCCGAGGCTAGTGCCAATCTTGCCAGGTATAACGGAGTCAAATACGGACTGTCGGATCCAAATGCGTCTGACGTGGACGAAATGATGTCAGGTGTTCGCGCTGAGGGTTTTGGCTCAGAGGTCAAGCGCCGGATTATGTTGGGGGCTTTCGCGCTCTCATCAGGATATTACGATGCCTTTTACCTGCGGGCGCAAAAGGTCCGAACCTTAATTAAGGATGATTTCGATGCGGCGTTTGAGCACGTGGACGTGATTGCGGCGCCGACTGCACCGACACCCGCTTTTGAGTTGGGCTCAAAACTTGGTGACCCGGTGGCCATGTATCGATCGGACATCATGACGTTGCCCGCGTCGTTGGCTGGGCTTCCCTGTATCAGTGTTCCATGCGGGTTTGTTGATGGATTGCCGATCGGCTTCCAGTTGATAGCTCCGGCGTTCGAGGAGCACCGTTTGCTTCGTATTGCTCGATTGTTTGAGCAACTCCGTGGCGACATGGAAGGTCCCGATCGCCAGGTGGATAGGTTGTGAGTCACGTGGTTTCTTCTGACTATCGAGTGGTTATTGGTCTTGAGACGCATGTGCAACTCCAGACCGAATCAAAGATGTTTTGCGGATGCGGGGCGGATTATGCGGGGGCTGAGCCAAACACCCATGTCTGTGAGGTGTGTCTGGGTTTGCCCGGTGTTCTTCCGGTCATTAATCGGAAGGCGGTGGATCTCACGCTCCTCACGGGTCTCGCTCTTAATTGTCGGATCCCCGAAAACGCGAAGTTTGACCGAAAGAACTATGCCTATCCTGATTTAATGAAGTGGTATCAGATTTCCCAGTACGATTTGCCTCTGTGCGAGGAAGGGTATCTGGATGTCGTCACGAATGGTCATGTGGACCGCATTGGTGTTACCCGGGTGCATCTTGAGGAAGATACTGCGAAGCTCAGTCATGTGACTGGATCAGATGGGTTTCCTGCGAGTCTTATCGACGTAAACCGATCTGGTTCTTGCCTGATGGAAATCGTCTCTGAGCCGGACATTACATCGTCGGGCCAGGCGATGGCGTATGGGGCCAAAATACGAGATCTGCTTCGGTGGATAGGTGTCTCTACGGCCAATATGCAGGACGGTGAACTTCGAATTGACGCCAATGTTTCTGTTTGGCGTCATGGTGAGCCAACCGGGGATGTGAAGGTCGAGGTTAAGAATATGAATTCCTTCCGTGCCCTTGGCAGAGCTCTCGATTTTGAGATTCATCGTCAATCACAGGCACGGGACTCCGGGCAAGCCATCGTTCAGGAAACACGTGGTTGGGATGAGGACTCGGGCCTTACGGTGCCTCAACGGACCAAGGAGTACGCGCACGATTACCGGTATTTTCCGGAGCCCGATCTCCCACCCCTCCTCATTACGAAGGCTAGGGTCAGCGCGTTGCGGTTACCAGTAATGCCTGATCAGGTTGCCGCAGATCTAGTTGCGCAGGGTTGTCCGCCTGACGATGTGGCGGAAATGGTGCAGGACCGGGCTCTCACAGAGTTTGCCTTGAGCGTGGTTGAGGAAGGGGTTATGGCCAAGGATGCGGTTACTTGGATTGTTCATGAGCTTAGGCGAGCATTAAATGACATGAATATCCAAAGTGGTCGAATTCCTGTCCAAGCGACCGAGGTGGCCTCCTTACTTGTGATGAGGGGTGATGGGGTTGTGAGTAGCACGATGGCGAGTGATGTTCTGGATGAAATGCTTGCTACTGGTACGTCTGCGGCGGAGTTGGTGGCATCTCGAGGGGCCCAAATCAGTGGCGAAGAGGAGTTGCAGGCCGTTGCCCGGGAAGTCATCGGTGAGAATCCACAGGCGGTTGAGGACTATCGGGCAGGCAAGGCTCGGGCGGTACAGTTCTTGATGGGGCAGGTTATGCGTGTCACGCAGGGTAAGGCGAACCCTGGGGTTGTCAGCGAGCTAATAAAACGGGAGTTGGATGGTGAGTAATGAGTGAGCATGTGAGGTCTGCGGCTGGGAACCCGTATGCGGCCGCGTTGGCCCAATTCGATCAGGCGGCGAGGCAGATCGATCTCGACACTGATTTGCGGGAGGTTTTGCGACGGCCTAAAAGAGAGCTTGTGGTTAATTTTCCTGTGGAAATGGATGACGGCTCGATCAAAATGCATACGGGTTACCGTGTGCACCATAACGTTGCTCGGGGTCCGGCCAAAGGGGGTATCCGTTATCACCCACGAGCCGATCTTGACGAGGTTCGAGCGCTCGCGATGTGGATGACTTGGAAGTGTGCCGTTATGAACTTGCCCTATGGAGGTGCCAAGGGCGGTGTGGCCGTGGATTCCTCAAGTCTGAGCAAGCGAGAACTCGAGAATTTAACGCGGCGCTATACAAGCGAGATTATTCCGCTCATTGGTCCGGATGCCGACATTCCTGCCCCAGATGTCGGGACTGATGCTCAGGTGATGGCCTGGTTCATGGATACCTACTCAATGCATGTGGGGCACACGGTGCCCGCAGTTGTGACTGGTAAGCCTGTAGAGGTGGGCGGATCTGAGGGTCGGTCTCTGGCGACGTCGACTGGGATGCTTGTTGCGACGAGTGAAGTCTTGCGGCGTCAGGGAAAGCCGGTTGCGGATGGCGCGACTGTTGCCATTCAAGGTGCTGGAAATGTTGGTTGGGGGGCATTAGAGGTGTTTGGTGCGGCCGGTTATCGAGTGGTGGCGATAAGTGATAGTCGTGGTGGGGTCTATAACCCTTCAGGGTTGGACCGGTCGGTGCTGGCCGAACATGTCAAGGGTGGAGGTCGTATTTCTAACTGCGATGCAGGGGGCGATTTGATTAGTAATGACCAACTTCTTTCGCTGGATGTGGATGTATTGGCTCCATCGGCTATTGAGGGGCAGATTCATGGTGAGAACGTTTCCGAGGTGCAGGCGCGCTTGGTGGTTGAAGGAGCAAATGGCCCGTTGACACCGGAAGCAGACAGGGAATTGTGGGATCGGGGGATTGTGGTTGTCCCCGACATTCTGGCGAATGCGGGTGGCGTCACGGTGTCTTACTTCGAATGGGTACAGGGACTTCAACAGTTTTTTTGGACCAGTGATCAAATTGCTGAGCGACTCTCGACACATATGCGGCAGGCGGTTTCTTCGGTGTGGGATCTATCGGTAGCCAATAGTGGCTCGCTTCGGGACGCTGCTTACCATGTAGCGATTCGTCGTGTTGCGGAGGCTACACGGTTACGTGGTATTTACCCGTAGAGTTGCTTGCTAAGAGCGGAGCGCTTTCCGTACTTCTTCCCAGTTGAATAGTGTGCGGTCGTCGAACGTAGCTCCCACATGTGAGAAGGGGTCTCGGCCCTCGTCATTTGGGTCGTAAAGGCGTGTCGGCGAATTGAGCAGAATTGCGTCGCGGTCACTCGTCACCATAAACCCGTGATGAACCTGCCTAGGAATAAGCACCGAAAATTGTTCGTCGTCGGGTTGGCTCTCGCCCATTGGGAGCAGGTCCAGTGTTCCAACGGACGGCGAGTCAGGGCGTCCGTCCCAGAGTGCTAGCAGTATGTCGCCTGCGGCTACAACAAATCGGTCTTCTTGGTATTTGTGGACATGCCATTCAGTTTCGTCTCTGGATAGTCCACCAGGTGTTGTTGAGAAGTAAGTCTGTGCAAATCCCCGGCTATCCGAACTGTACATGTCGGCCCAGTCCGTCCTGAGAATTTCTACCAGTGACCCGGATTCATCACGATTGACTCGAAGTTTTCGGGCAACAGCATCATGAATACGCAGGCGAAACTCGTTCAAGTTGTGGTTAATAGGAATACGTGGCTCGGAACATTGGTGCACAAGTTTAGGTGATTTGTGTCGGTGACTTAGGGCGATTTGGCCGCATAATCGGATACCATCGGTAATCCTAGGCATAGCGGAGGGAGCGTCCAACTCGATGCGCCAACTATCTGGTTGCAAACCGCGGCCATCTGCAAGGAAAAATATTAGAGGCGCGGCGCTATCGATGACGACGGCTATTCAGCAGCAGTATCCTGGTATACGGATAGATATTGATACTGAGACTGAGGATGGCGAGGACGCTTTTCTTTGGATCAATGTTCCGCATGGAGCTCGGCCTGAAGGTCTTACGGCTGTCGTGGAGCAGTTGGCTGCCCGGCAGTCGAGACGCACAGGATTTTGGATAGTTCCTCGTATCGTCAGCGGGGGCTTTCGTTCGGGTCCGCAGACACGGTTAAGGCCTCGAATGTTCGAATCGCCACGGCCGCTCGTTTTTTAGCCGGTCGAGTCAGCAAGCGCTTGCCGATAGTCTAAAGGCGTGTTCAAGTTTCGAAATGAGCGTAGTGCTGGGTCGATCTTTCGTAGTTCAACCTCACTAACCCATTCCGTCTTGAGTGCGTTGAATACCGGAGCGATCTTCAGCTGGTTTGAGGTTATTCGTGCATGCATAGATGCTGCGCACGTTTTTCGGTACACGGCGTGCAGTGGTTCTGGCCTGTCATCAATCACTGGGACTACGGCATCGGCTTCTCCGACGCGTTCCATCAAAGTTTTAACCAGATGTGTGTCGATAAAGGGCATGTCAGCCGCGGCTACAAAGGCAAGGTTGTTGCAGATTGACATAAGTCCCGAATAGATGCCGCCAAGGCTTCCTGAGTCCGGGTGGATATCAGTCACGGGACGAGCGGGCGCCACGTCGAGAGAATCATTTGTGACGACGATGATGTCATCGGTTAATTCCGATGCACGCGCTATCACGTGTTGGAGAAGAGTTTGCGGACGACCCTGTATTGATGAAGTCCATCGAAGAAAGCGCTTATCTTTTCCCATCCTCCGACTTTTACCGCCCGCGAGAAGCACGACCGAGAATGAGGTTTTCATTTGCACCAGGGGTTTCGTTGACTTCTCATCGGGCTCTTTTTAGGCTCAGTTAACACTACTTCATATTGACGGGAGAAAAGGCTAATGGCGCAACCTGAAGCTGTTAGTGATGCAGAATTCCAATCCAAAGTTATTGAAGCGACAACGCCGGTACTAGTTGATTTCTGGGCGGAATGGTGTGGTCCATGCAAGATGATCGCGCCTGTCGTGGATAAACTTGCCGAGCAATATGACGGTCGAGTCCAATTTGCGAAGGTCGATGTGGATGCCAATCCGACAACCCCTGGAAGCTTCGGTATCCGGGGTATTCCGACTTTGCTGGTGTTTGCTGGTGGGAAGGAAGTTGATCGCATCGTAGGGTTTACCTCGGAACAGGACATCTCCTCGAAACTTGACGCGGTTTTAGCGGGTTCATAGCCAGCGATTCTGTCTAACGCGCGATATGGTGGTGACTGCATTAGGGTTTTTGCACCTCTATCAGGTGTGCATCGCGAGGACATGGTGAAACGTATTATTTGGGAGGCACATATCTCGTGCCGCCTAACTCTTCCCGTGCTTCATGGATAGCGAGGATTTGTTGGTGTAGTTCTTGTACTCGTTGGCGAAGACTTGGGTCCTCGGATGCGGCGAGTATGGTTTCTTCGATCTCTTCGTTTAGCCGGCGTAACCGGAGTTGCAAGGTCGTGTATTGCAAGCCGGTGCCGAGTTCTTTTGCTGTTATGGAAGGAAGCAGGCTGGCCTGCGTTCGAAGCTGCTGAAGTCGATCCTTAACTGAAGGGTCGAGTCCTTCTTCAATGCGAGACCAATCGATGTTTTCCATATCCTGAATCTCCGCGATGATCGCCGTCAGGATGTGGCGGTCCATCGGGTTCCGAACGTTGGCCGGGTTGATCCCGCCAATGAGCGAAGTGGTTTGAGCGTCTCCACGCACAACGTATTCCAACAGTCCCTCCTCGAGCGGGTCCGATTTTTCAGCCGCCGCTTGGAGTGGAGGTCTTGTTTGAGAAGCGCGAGGCGCACCGCGACGTCCGTCCCGAGCTGCAAGCTGTCGGAGTTCATCGCTTGGGACGCTACTTAGATCAGATAGACGATCAAAATAATGTGAGCGGACCACTGCATCCTCAACCTCTGCCACGATGGGGAGAAGCTCGCGCATAGCTGCCCGACGACCAACTAGCGAATCGAGATCATGGTCTTGGCCAGCCCACTGAAAGGCAAAGTCGGCCAGCGGAGTTGGTGCATCAATCGTCTCAGTCCATTGGCTGGGAGTATTGCGTATCAGGCTGTCAGGATCCTCACCTGGTGGAAGCTGGGCGATAGCAATATCCGTGTTCAAGAGGTCCTCATGTCGGACCAAGCCTCGGACATCAATGGTCGTACCAGTCGTGTACTCGCCAGCCTCACGGAGTACATCGAGTCCTCGGCGTGAGGCCGTAGCTCCTGCGGTATCAGCATCGAGGGCGATAACGACTTTCTTGGCTCCTGACGTCAAGAGGCTTCGGGCTTGTTGGAGGGTCAGGGATGTACCCATCGAGGCGACCGTGTTGGTAAATCCTGCTTGGTGAGCGGCAATTGCATCCATATAGCCTTCGACGATTACTGCGGTTCCTATCTCACGAACTGTTTCTCGGGCCAAGTGCAAACCGTACAGATGATGCCCTTTAGTAAAAACCTCGGAATCTCGTGTGTTTAGGTATTTAGGCTCAATATCACGCAGTGTGCGGCCGCCAAATCCAACTACATTTCCCGAAGAATCCCATATTGGGAAAGTCAGTCGGTCAGAAAGGTAAGCATATTTGCCACGTTCATTCGATGTTATGAGGCCGGCCAATTCAATTACGGGCTCATCGAACCCAAGATGTTGCAGGTGGGTAAGGAGCGGTGAGCCTCTGGATACCGCGTAGCCAAGCTTGAACTGTTTCGCAGTTTCATCTGTTATTCCGCGCTCGCGAACGTATTCACGCGCTCTAGCGGCAGCTGGGGAGTTCAATAATTGTTCGTGTAGAAATTGTTCCGCTTGATTCAGTACAGCACGGATGGTTTGTCGACGTTCGCGGGCTTCCGGATTGGGCTGGTTGTGCCCAATGTCCACGCCGGCTTCTCGTGCCAATTCCTGGAGCGCATCGGGGAATTCCACCCCGTCGCGGTGCATAACGTATGTGAATATGTCCCCACCTTCCCCACAGCCAAAGCACTTGAAGTTGCCGCGGTCCGGGAAAACATGGAATGAAGGTGTTTTTTCGTCATGGAAAGGGCATAGGCCTTTCCAATTTCGTCCTGCTCGCTGCAGCCGAATGTCACGTCCAACAATCTCGACAGTGTCGAGCCTAGTTTTTATCTCCTCGACTGGTGTCGCCATATGTGCGTCGTTGTAGCGTCCTAATTACTGTAGTGGTGCTTATGCTACCGGTCACGAAATCCTTGTTCGAGTCGTGCATGGGCAGCGGCGATTCTTGAGACCGGGAGGCGGTACGGAGAAGCACTGACATAATCCAGCCCGATCGATTCGCAGAACTCAATCGATGAGGGGTCGCCACCGTGCTCTCCACAGATCCCAATCTCAATATCGTTACGGGCAGTGCGACCTGCACGGGCAGCAATTTCCATCAAAGCTCCAACACCAGTCCGATCGAGAACTTGGAACGGATTTTCAGGAAGAATCCCATCTTCTACATAGCGGAGTAGGAAACGGCCCTCTGCGTCATCACGGCTGATGCCGAATGTTGTCTGAGTTAGGTCGTTGGTTCCAAAGCTTAAGAACTCGGCAGTTGCAGAAATCTCACCAGCGGTCAGACATGCTCTTGGCACTTCCATCATTGTCCCGAACTTAAATTCTATTTCGTCACCAGCATTGCGCTGCACTTCGGCAGCAGTTTCTCGCAGGCCGGACTCGACTGTTTTCAGCTCCGCAATGTGACTTACAAGGGGAATCATAATTTCCGGTCTGGCCCGTACGCCTTCGGCCTTTAGTTGTAAGGCGGCCTCAATAATTGCTCGGACTTGCATTTCATAGATCTCGGGATAAATGAGGCCTAGCCGACAACCACGAAGCCCCAGCATTGGGTTGGCTTCGTGTAGTTCGTTAGCTCGGGTTACTTTCCGTTGGGCCAAGGCGAGATCCTCTGCATTGGTATCGCGAGCTTCAAGGTCGGCTAATTCGTTCTCAACGCCAGCCAGAAATTCGTGAAGCGGCGGGTCAAGCAACCGAATGACGACCGGAAGATCGTGCATTGCTTTGAGGATTCCATAAAAGTCGCCGCGTTGGATCGGAAGAAGCCGGGCAAGTGATTTTCGGCGTTCCTCTTCAGTTTCAGCCAAGATCATGTCTTGGACGATTGGCAGTCGGTCGCCCTCACGGAACATGTGCTCTGTGCGACAGAGGCCAATGCCTTGGGCGCCATAGGACCTTGCTAATTCAGCCTCCACTGGAGTGTCGGCGTTAGCCCAGGTCTCGAGTCGGCGAATGTCATCGGCCCACTCGAGAAGTTGCTCAAGTTCCGGGGTGACTTCGCCGGGGATCAGAGGAACCTCTCCGAGCATCACGTTGCCAGTAGACCCATCGACGGTAAGAACGTCGCCATCAGAGACCTCGAGGCCGTCTACTCGTAATATGCCGGCGCTGACGTCGATGTGCAGGTTTTCGCAACCTACAACCGCAGGTAACCCGAGTTGGCGGGCAACGATTGCGGCGTGGCTTGTCGCCCCACCGCGGGACGTCAGGATGGCCTGAGATGCAGCCATGCCATGGAAATCATCAGGAGATGTTTCGGGTCGGACCAGGATAACGGCATCCCCGTTCTCCGCCCGGGTAGCGGCTGTATCGGCGGTGAAGGCCACCTTCCCACTCGCTGCACCTGGCGAGGCGTTAAGTCCTTGAGCAATGGGGCTTATTTTCGCTGTGCCATCGATCCGTGGATGCAGCATGGCATCAACCTGCGTGGCTTCAACACGCTGCACCGCAGTTTCCTTGGTGATCTTGCCTTCACTCACAAGATCAACGGCGATTCGTATTGCCGCGGCCGGGCTGCGCTTGCCGGCTCTGGTTTGCAGCATGAACAGCTTGCCATCCTCGATAGTGAATTCGAGGTCCTGCATCTCCGTGTAGTGACTCTCGAGTTTTTCAGCGTACGCCTGAAATTCCGCGTAGACGGAGGGCATTGCGTTCTGGAGGGTGCTAATTGGCTGGGGTGTTCGAACGCCAGCCACGACATCTTCTCCCTGGGCATTGAGGAGGTATTCGCCGTATAGCACCGGGTTGCCATCATTGGGATCCCGTGTAAATGCTACGCCGGTTCCGGATCGTTCGCCCATGTTGCCGAAGACCATTGTTTGCACGTTGCACGCGGTGCCCCAATCGTGCGGCAGTCGGTGGAAGTTGCGGTAGTCAATGGCCCGTTTCCCATTCCAGGACTTGAAGACAGCTTGAACTGCCCGAGTAAGCTGTTCTCGAGGGTCGTCAGGAAAGACCTCACCGCTTTCTCTCCTGATGATGTCTTTAAATTGGGTAGTGACGGTTTCCCAGTCTTCTGCGGTTAGCTCCGGGTCCTCGGTCTTCTGGACAGTTTCTTTGTGAGCTTCGATCACTGCTTCGAAGGCCCGACTGTCGATTCCGAGGACGATTGATCCAAACCCTTGCACGAATCGTCTGTAGGCGTCCTTACTAAAGCGTTCATCACCGGTAAGTTCGGTCAATCCCGCCATTGTTTGAGTGTTGAGACCTAGATTAAGGACTGTGTCCATCATGCCGGGCATTGATACGCGAGCTCCAGAACGCACGGAAACCAATAAGGGATTGTCGCTGCTTCCAAAGTTCTTGCCGGTCTGTGACTCGATGTCGATCAAGGCGGCGTCGATTTGGCTTTGCAAGCCTTCCGGGAACGATTCATTGCTTTCGAAGTAGGCGAGACAAGCCTCTGTGGTAATTGTAAAACCTGGAGGAACCGGCATTCCCGCCTTGGTCATTTCTGCAGAGCCAGCGCCTTTGCCCCCTAGCAGGTTCCGCATTGACTCATCGCCATCGCGGAACGCATACACCCACTGATGGCCGCTACTTGACATGTACAGCTTCTCCGCAGTTGAGGAAAGTAAGAGATGTACTCATGAACGACTGTAACATCGCAACCGGATGTGTTCCGTGGAAATTCGCGGATGAGGGGGAGCTATTTTCAAGCTGAGTGTTGCTCAACGTTGGGTTGCGACGGTTGCATTGGGACACTTTGCCGTGGATTTCACTGCAATGTTGCCAACCATGATGTATCCGTACTTAGCAAGCCGGATGGGTTTGTCTCTAGGTTTAATCGGAGTGGCATCTTTCGTTTGGGCTACAGCATCATCCACGTGCCAGCCATTATTCGGCTATCTGGGCGATCGCTTAGGTCGACGGTGGCTTGCTGCCGGAACAATAGCCGCGATGGCGGTGCTGGTTGCATTAATTCCAAATGTTCAGGGCTTTGGCCAGCTTGTTGTCCTACTCGCTATTGCCGGAATAGCCGTTGGCGCGTTTCACCCGCAGGGCGGTGCAATTGCTAATGAGGCGAGTCTCGCTAACAAGGGAACCAATGTGGCTACCTTTTTCCTAGGAGGACATCTGGGTTTTACGGTGGCACCGCTGGTCGCCGGAGCGGTCTTGGCGTCATCTGGTTTGGAATACATGTCGTTCTTGGTAATTCCAGCTCTCTTGATTGCATTAGTACTACCGTTTGGTCTTAAAGGCGTGGAACATGTGCATCAGTCTTCACCGGTCGATTCATCGGATAACGTATCGGCTCTTGGGTTGGCGATCGCCGCAATTTTGGTGGTTGCCTTAATACGGGGTTGGGCGTACGCAAGCCTCACTGTCTTTATTCCGCTTTTTGTTTCGCCCGGCAATCCGGACCCGGCCCTGTTCGGTTCTATGCTTTCAATTTTTCTTGCCTTTCACGCTGCCGGCGCTTTTAGCGGTGGCGTGATGGCTGATCGATTTGGTGTGCGGTTAATGGTGGGAGTTTCATCTGCTCTGATCATTCCGACTATCGCAGGTTTCGCGCTATTACAGGTCGGATGGTCGTCATATGTGCTTATTGCGGCTACCGGTGCTCTGATTGGCGCAGGTTTTACACCGACGGTGCTGTTAATGCAGCGTCTTGTTCCGAAACGCATGGGGGCAGGGACAGGGATCGTGCTGGGCGTATCATTTGGAGCTGGTGCGATCGGGAACCTGATAACTGGATTTGTCGGTGAGATGGCTGGACTCAGTGTTGCGTTTCTCCTTTTGGCAGTTGTGCAAGTACTAGTTCTGGTAGCGCTACGCTGGATTCCCGGTCGCAACACCAGCGGAGCGTATATAGGCTAAGCCGTAGGTCTCTTGGCTCTTGTTGAAGTTCTTGATCGGAGGACCGTATGAAACAACTTGAACAACTCCGGGTTATGCACGTGCAGCTAGCGGAAAACGAGCTTGGCCTGGCCCGAGCGACCCTGGTTCACGAACTTGTGCAGCGGGAAGAAGAAGGTTGTGCGGTCGAGGCCATCCGGGAGGCGCTTGAGCAACAAGATATTATGAGTTTTACAGCCGTTGAAACTCAGACGCTGTTAGACACTCTTGCACGCTTGCCTGTTCGTGACGGGTTCGGTTACGTCGAGCCCAGCGATCTTCGCGGAATCCGTGAGGCTCGCTCTGAACCGCCTGACCTTCCTAGTTTCGAGGTGTCATCATATGGGAGTCGATTAACCGGCGCATGGTTCGGACGGTGTGCGGGATGTTGTCTTGGAAAGCCCGTGGAGGGTTGGTCGCACGGCCAGATTCGTGCGTATCTAGATGCCATTGACGTGGGTGATTTACGTGCGTATGTACCCATGGTTGAGCCCATCCCGATTGAAGGCAAAAGCTGGCATCACTCAGCTGGAGAGTCCACAGGCGGCAATATTGATGGGATGCCACGCGATGATGACATTGATTACATGATTATGGCTCTTGAGGTTCTCGAGCAATATGGTCCAGACGCTACGACAGCTGATTATGGTTCGATGTGGTTGGACCGATTGCCGTATGCGCGTGTTTACACCGCTGAGCGAGCGGCGTATCGAAATTTAGTATCGGGTTATCCCGCGGATGAAGCTGCTCTCTATAACAACCCGTACCGTGAGTGGATTGGCGCCCAAATTCGTGCCGATGTTCTTGGGTATGTGGTTCCTGGGCGACCGGAAGTTGCTGCCCGACTGGCGTATCAGGATGCGGCCTTGTCGCACGTAAAGAACGGGATATATGGCGAGATGTGGGCGGCAGCTACGATCTCTGCAGCATTTGTTTTAGATCATCCTGGAGATGCTATTCGGGCTGGCCTCGCGCAAATTCCGGCTAGCAGTCGGTTGTATGAGGCAATTGAAAATTCTTTAGGTTGGGCCGCCTCCCTTCCAACGTGGCAGGAGGCATATGCGGAGATTCAGGCTGCTTATGGGCACTATCACTTTGTGCACACCATAAACAACGCGTGCTTCGTGGTGCTGGGTTTGATGTACGGTCATCCGAGCTTTTCAGACACAATTGGTATTGCGGTTGAATGTGGCGAAGATACTGATTGCAATGGTGCTACGGCGGGATCGGTGTTTGGGGCGTTGCATGGAGAGGATTCGATTCCGGCCGAATGGACACGCCCGTTTGGCGATCGTGTCCGAACGATCGTGCCGGGTCAGTATGGACACGGGGATTACCTCTCAATTAAGGATTTGGTGCAACGCACATCGCTGCTTGCCCAGGGAGCTTTCAGCTCTCTATAGCGGAGCCTTCAGGCTGTTTGCATCAAGGCACGAATGGTTGATGAATCTGGCATCGAAGGCTGAGCGCCGTGGCGTGTTGCGGCTATAGCTCCTGCTGCTTGGCCGAATAGGAGCGCGTGCTCCGGGCTTTGCGTTTCTAGCAGCGCGGCGACAAACGCGCCGCAGAATGCATCCCCTGCCCCGGTGGTATCAACGACTTTGACTGAGTACGCGGGTTGTTCGATTTTGTGCCCATCGATCTGTGCCACAAGGCCTTTTCCCCCCAGCGTGACAATGCATCCACGGCGCGTGCGTTGTGCAAGGATTGTAGCTGCGTCCATGGCTCCCGTCTGGGTCCCGACGAGTTGTTCAGCTTCGATTTGGTTAACTACGAGAAGATCAATCTCATCCATGGGGATGTTGGCGGTTTGTTCGACGGGTGAGACGTTAAGAACGTGTAGCGCAGCACTGTTTCTGCGGCTAAATGCGGTTGCGATCACGGTGTCCGGAATCTCTCGCTGGCACAGGATGGCTCGGGGGTCGAGTTGGTCAACCGCGTCCGCAACGATGCCAGGTTCCACCACGGCGTTGGCGCCTTCGGCGAGGGCTATTGAATTTGATCCATTTGTGTCAACCGTAATGATGGCGGTTCCTGTGTGAGTCGATGTGACAGGTGTGACATATCGAGTGTCCACATGGTGAGCTTTGAGACTGGCGAGTAGTTCAGAGCCTGCTGCATCCATGCCTACGGATCCGATCATGCTGACTTCAGCCCCTGCCAAAGATGCGGCGACGGCCTGATTGGCTCCTTTTCCTCCTGGATGACGGGCGAGATCTCCATGGTGAATCGTTTCGCCCACCTGCGGGATGCGTGGCACCCGGATCACAATGTCGAGGTTAATGCTTCCAACCACGGCAATGGTGTTCATCGTGTCTCGCCTCTACTGCGGATGGCTTCGACTAATGCGTACCATGCAAATAGGGGCAAGACGCGCATGCGACGCCAGCGCCATGGCTCTCGATATAGCCGGTAGGCCCATTCAAGGCCGATTTGCCGAACGGCTGCAGGGGCACGACGTTTTCGGCCAGAGATATAGTCGAGTGCACCGCCTACGCCTATGGCAACTGTTCCGTTTAATGCAGGAAGGTTTCGTGCGATCCACTGCTCTTGCAGGGGAGCCCCATACGCAACGAGCACAATGTGGGGTCGAAACCGATGAAGGATCTCTTGTGCTTCATGGTCACTGCTTTTGTTGGGGTGCCCAACGTGAGTGATTGGTGGCCGGAGATTCGGGTTTTTGCGTTGTA
>CAZFVB010000024.1:0-22552 GCA_964522375.1 uncultured Chloroflexota bacterium | reverse complement strand
TGGTTGCCGGTGCTCACAGTGTGGGGCCACCTGGAAATCTTGCCGGCTGGTTGACACTGCTTGACACCTACGGTTCGTGGTCTCGAGACAAGGTTTTTGCTGATGCCATTGATTTGGCTCGTAATGGATTCCCGACGACCGAACGCAATGTGGCGATGATCAGCAGCAAGGCTCAGTTGGAGACTGTTCAGGATTTTGTTGGCTGGTCGGACATATTCTTAGATGCTGGTGAGGTCCCTAGACCCGGGTGGATTTTGCGACAACCTGATCTGGCGCGGACATATGAGGAGATTAGTCGGGACGGAGCCAAGTATCTGTATGAAGGGGCTCTTGGCGTTGCGCTTATTAAGGAGATTCGGGATCTGGGTGGCGCACTATCTACAGATGATCTGGCGTCAGTCGAAGCTCGATGGGTCGAGCCTATATCCATAAATTACCGAGGTCTGGACGTTTATACCGTTCCACCGCCTGCTGAGGGCTTTCAAATGCTGCTGGCGGTCGGTCTTCTCGACAACAGGGATGTGGCTGGGTTAGAGCCTAACGGCTCTGACCATCTGGATGCTGTTATTCGTGCAACTCGAATTTCCGCCGTACAACGGTTGCGTTTGGCCAATGCTCCACGCCAGATGATCGAAGATCTTCTCCAGGAAGAGTCCGTTGATCGCTTGGGAGCTTTGTGGGACGACAGATCCTCGGTTACGAGTCCTACTGAGAAATATGACTCCTCCCCGCCAGTTGCTGGAATTCCAGATCCTCGGCGCGAGCACACCACTTCATTTTCGATCGCGGATGCGAGTGGAAATATGATCTGTCTGACTCAGAGTCTAGGTGGTGCGTTTGGGTCGGGGATTGTAGTTCGTGGATACGGTGTGACGACGAACAATTTTCTTTATTGGGGAGACTTGGATCCTCAAAGCCCTAATCACCTGGCTCCTGGAGCTCCGTTGTCGCTTCCTATTGCACCAACGGTGTCGATGCGAAATGGAGTGCCAACACTGGCGCTTGGTACACCAGGTAGTTACGGGATTTGTCAGACGCAAACTCAAGCACTACTACAGCACGTAGATTTCGGTCTCGATATTCAACGAGCTATTGAGGCACCTCGGCTTCGAGTCATGGATGGTTCGACGGTGCACGTGGAATCCCGTGTGGCGTCATCGGTCATACAGGAACTATGTAACCGTGGTCATCTGGCGCAGGCGACGGATCCATGGACGATGATGGTGGGTGGTATGCAAGGCGTTACTTGTGATCCGAATACCGGTGGCATGCAGGGGGGGGCTGATCCTCGGCGAGACGGCTATGCGGTCGGTGTGTCCCTAGTGTCTTAGGGGGTGAAGTCGTCCTCAGGTGCTAGCCGATTGGCAAATTCGGCGAGCAGCGTGGCGGCGGCGTCTGCATCGTCCAATGCCACAACTTCTGAAGGTGTGTGCATGTAACGCAGGGGGACACTGACTAAGCCCGTAGCTACACCACATCTGGATAATTGAATTGCATTCGCATCGGTTCCAGTGCCACGTGAGGCGGCCTCGAGTTGATAGGGGATGTCCAGGGCTTCTGCTGCGTCGATAAGCTTCTCGACTACTTTGGGATTGAAGTTGGGTCCCCGGGAGATGGTGGGACCACCACCGAGTTTTACGTCGCCTGCTGTTTGTTTCGTGATGTTTGGATGGTCCGTGGCATGAGTCACGTCTACAGCAATGGCGACGGCTGGATTAATACCGTAAGCACTGGTCTCGGCGCCTCGCAGCCCAATTTCTTCCTGAACGGTCGCTACTGCATGTATAGATGCCTGTAGCTGTTGGATGGATGCTCTACGCAGACCTTCAGCGACAACCCACGTCCCTATTTTGTTGTCGAGCGCACGACCGGCCACCACATCAGAGCGTAGATCCTGAAGCCCAACGTCATATGTGATGGGATCGCCGATGCTTACCAAGGTTTCGGCTTCTTGTTTGTTACTGACGGCGATATCAATCCAAATGTTTTCAATCTTTGCTGGTTTTCCCCGGTCACTCGGTGGGGTCAGATGTATTGCTTTTCGTCCCGTTACTCCAGCCACCGGTCCACTTGCGCTGTGAATGACCACTCGACGGCCGGGCACTAGGCCTGCGTCGTGTCCACCTATCGTGTTGAAGTAGATAAAGCCCTGGTCGTTGATGTAGTTCACTTGGAAGCCAAGCTCATCGCAGTGCCCGGCAAACATAAGCCGAGGATTACCATCGGTATTACGAACGGCGATCATATTTCCATGGACGTCTGAGCGGACATCATCCGCAAAAGACTCTGTATATGCGTGATAGACCTGACGAACAGGCTGTTCATACCCAGCAGGGCTAGGCGCAGTGATGAGTGACTCGAGAAAGTCGCGTTGTAGTTTTTCCATAGATGAATCCTCTCTTGGCGTCTTAACCTACAGCCTCACGCTGCTGTTCAGCGCTAGCCACAAGTTGTTCTTGAACGTTGCTGGGAACCTCGTCGTAACGAACAAATTCTCGTGTGAACCGTCCTCGTCCTTGCGTGATTGATCGGAGATCTGTCGCATAGCGTTGCACCTCGGCCGCCGGGACTTCTACTTCGACGATGGCAAAGCCTTCGTCATCAAACGGCGGCATCCCGAGCACATGACCGCGCTTGGAGCTAATATCACCGATGACGTCGCCAGTGTTGGCTTCCGGAATGAAAATGCTTAACTTCATGATGGGTTCTAAAATCACCGGGCCGGCCGTTGGAATTCCTTCCCGATAGGCAAGACGGGCAGCAAGCCGGAATGATTCGTCGGACGAATCCACCGCGTGGTACTGACCATCAAACAGCGCGGCTTTGAAGTCGACCATCGGGTAGCCAGCGAGCAAGCCCACATCGATGGCTTCGATCAGGCCTTTTTCAACGGCGGGGATGTAATTGCGGGGAACACGACCTCCAACCACACGGTCTTCAAATTCGAATCCTGAGCCTCGCGGAAGTGGGGAAAATTCGATATGCACATCACCAAATTGACCCGATCCACCTGACTGGCGCTTATGGCGGCCATGTGCGTTCACGGTTTTCCTAATTGTTTCGCGGTAGGCGACACGAGGCACGTCAGCGTGAAGTCCCACGCTAAACTTTCGTTTGGCTCGGTCCAGGCTGATTTGGACATGTGATTCTCCGAGACCAGCAAGGATCGTTTCGGCCGTTTCCTCATCCCGGTAGGATTGTAGGGAAGGGTCTTCTTCAACCAGACGACTAAGTACTGAGCCCATCTTGTCGAGATCCGCACTTGTTTCCGGTGTGATGGACGCTTCAAAGAGCGGGGCGGGTAGATCGAAGGCTTGTGTTGTAACGGTGTGGCTTGGATCGGTTAGCGTGTCACCGGTTGCTACTCCGTCCAGTTTGGTAACAAAGGCAATATCTCCTGCTGCCATAGTCCCAGCTGACTCCCCATCTTTTCCAACAGCAAACTGAATATTTGTTAGGCGTTGTGTTTCGCCGGTTCGTTGATTAACCAGCTGAGCCTCACCTTCTATTTGTCCAGCAAGGAGGCGAAAGATTGACACCTTGCCGACAAACGGGTCAGCAAGAGTCTTAAACACTTGGGCGACCACTGGGCCATCGATTGCAGGGGCGTCGCTATCCATCAAAAGTTTTAATGACTCGGTTGGTGACGGTGTTAACGCGATCAGGGTCTCGAGCGTCTCACGCGTTCCTTTCAGTTCGGTAGCTGCTGAGAAGACGACCGGGTATATGCTGCAATCTCTGACGCCTGCGTGAAGTGCCGTGAGCATTGCGTCGCGGGAAATATTTTCACCCTCAAGGTAAAGCTCAAGAAGCACATCATCTGTTGACGCAATTGCTTCGAGCAATTGTTCCTTCGCGGTTTCTACACTCTCGGTGAGTTCTTCAGGGACATCTTCAACGGTAGATTGGCCGTCTTTGAACATTCGTGCTTTGCCATCTAGTAGATCGATTACCCCGCGAAAATCTGGTCCTTCACCTATTGGGACTTGAATAGGTACCACGTTCGTGCCAAATCGTTCGCGAAGGTCGTCCACAACGGCTGTAGCGTCAACGTTCTCACGATCCATGCGACTGAGGATCAATATCCGAGGCCGTTTCAAATTGGAAGAAATACGCCAAACTGTTTCGGTTCCGACTTCTATTCCGGAAGTTGCGTCGATCAGTAAGGCTGCAGCATCAGTACCCTGAAGACCGGAAATCACTTCCCCGACGAAGTCTGCATAACCCGGGGTATCGACGACGTTGAGCTTGCTTCCATCCCACTCGCAGGCGATTGGGGCTAGATTGATGGACATTCCGCGTTCGTGCTCATCTGGGTCATAGTCCGCGACGGTATTGTGTTCCTCGACCCGCCCGAGCCGAGATGATTTTCCTGTCAGGAAATACAGTGCTTCCGCTAAAGATGTTTTGCCCGCCCCACTATGGCCGATGAGCGCAATGTTCCGGATGTTGTTGGTGTCGTATTGGTCCATACGTGCCCCCTCCGCCGCGCATATGCTCCATGGACTCTTCACGTGAGCGGCGCGAACGCGCATTATAGAGGCGAGGAGCGTGCTGAGAAGGCTGAGCTGCTTACAATCAGCCTGAGCGCTTAAGTGTTGCCACTAATAAATCTAATCGATGCCTGATTCTTCTCGACGGATAGTAATTAAATGCGGAACCCGGTTGGTGACAACCCCAACCGGCCTCAACGACGTATTTATTTCCGACATTGCCCAACAAATTGCTGAGGTTCGTGAAATGGGGACCCAGGTGGCGCTGGTGACATCTGGGGCTGTGGCAGCTGGGAGAACGATTGCGCCTATGTCGGGTGATGCCCTCGTCACTCGGCAGGTTTTAGCGGCGGTTGGTCAGGCTCCTTTGATGACCCAATATGCTGAGAAGTTTGGCAACAAAGGGATCGTGGTTGCGCAGGCTTTGTTGTCGCGGGCTGATTTGGTGCACCGTTCCGGTTACCTAAATGCGCGCAACGCATTAAATGGCTTACTGGATGCCGATATTCTTCCGGTGGCAAACGAAAATGATGTTGTGGCCACTGAGGAACTTCGATTTGGCGATAACGACGCTCTCTCAGTGTTGATCGCAAAGCTTATTGGTGCTGATCGGTTGTGCATTCTTAGTTCCGTTGGAGGCTTATATACGGGTGATCCAACAACAGATCCACATGCCGAACTGATCAGGGATGCTGGAAAGGTTCCTAGAGAAAATCTCGAACGGATGGCCGGCGATGCTTCGGAAGGCGGGTCGGGAGGTATGCGATCAAAACTTCAGGCGGCGTTTGAGGCAGTGACTGACGGCATTGACGTGGTCATTGCCGACGGAAATGAATCAGATGTGATTGTTCGGCTCGAGCGCGGCGAGTCTTTGGGAACGAGTCTTTCGGCACTAGGGCCAATTCGTTCAAGCCGAGCTCGATGGCTTAGTTCAAGTTTGGGTCAACGCGGGGAGATTGTCGTTGATTCTGGCGCGCAACGTGCCGTGGTGCACGATGGTCGGAGTCTGCTTCCGGCTGGAATCACCAAAATCCAAGGGGTTTTCGAACGCGGTGATCTCGTCGGTCTTGTGAATCCACACCAGGAGGTGTTTGCCCGTGGCCTCGTAAACTACGATTCGGAAAACTTAGCGAAGATTGTAGGCCGGCCTTCATCGGAAATTTTTGCAACGCTGAGGTTTTCCTATGGCGACGAGGTTGTTCATCGGAATAATCTTGTTGTGATGGATCGGTCGGACGAGAAAAATGGTTAGGAAAGATGAGCGTGGTGAACGCTAGCGATAGGTCGTTGAACCTGGGAGCGATCGGGTCGGCAGCTCGTGATGCCTCTCGAGGTCTGGGACAGCTTTCCACCACGAAGAAGAACGAAGTTTTGGCAGCTATAGCTGCGGCTTTGCGAACTCAAAATGTAACGATTCTGAAGGCCAATGCCTTGGATGTTGAGGCAGCGAAAGCTAAAGGTCTGGACCCGTCGATTATCGACAGGTTGACGTTGAGTCGCGAGCGGTTGGAGGGTATTGCTGCTGCTGTCGATATGGCGGAAGCGCTCCCTGATCCTGTTGGAGCCGTCGACGATGCTCGACGATTGCCGAATGGGTTAGAGATTGGTCGGCGTCGTGTCCCGCTCGGCGTTGTTGCGGTCATATTTGAAGCGCGGCCAAATGTCACGGTTGATATCTCGGCGTTATGTCTCAAGGCTGGAAATGCCGTGATTCTTCGTGGAGGCCGAGAGGCGTTGCAGAGCAATATTGCTTTGGCTAGCGTGATCCGTGTGGCTGTTGAGGCGGCTGGCGCTCCGTCTGCGTCCGTTCAGCTCATCGATGACCCGGACCGCAGTTTGTTAGAAGAATTGCTTCGTGATCGTACGCATGTCGATGTTGTAGTGCCTCGTGGTGGAGCCGGGTTGATAGATTTTGTTTCGGCCACGGCGACTGTTCCGGTCATAGAAACTGGATGGGGTGTTTGTCACACATTTGTGGATGCTGGAGCGGATTTGGCTATGGCAGAACGCATCGTCCTAAACGCTAAGACCAGACGCCCATCGATATGTAACGCGCTCGACACCCTGCTGGTTCATCGTGAGAGTGCTGACGTCTTTCTACCGTCTGTTGGCCGGACGTTAGTGGATGCTGGTGTGGAATTACATGCGGATGGGCGTGCTTCCTCGGTGCTTGGTCCTGAGATACCGTCCGTAGTGCTTGGTGACGACGATCTGGATACTGAATGGTTGGCGTTACGGATGTCGGTGGTCATGGTTGATGACTTTGAGCACGCGCTCGCGCATATTCAGGAACATGGAAGCGGTCACTCTGAGGCCATCGTGACGAGCTCCCATCGCAGCGCACGTCGATTTGTAAACGAAGTGGATGCGGCCGCGGTATACGTAAACGCTTCGACTCAATTTACCGATGGGGGAGAGTTTGGCCTCGGAGCTGAGATTGGGATAAGCACGCAAAAACTTCATGCGCGTGGTCCTATGGGCTTGCGGGAAATGACCACCTACAAGTGGATTGTCCAGGGGGATGGACAGGTACGGCCTGTGTGAACGCCGGAGCGCGCGTAATTACGCTGGCTGATGTCAAGGCTGACAATTACGTCTCTACGGTGATAACTCGGGCCAACGAACATCTGAAGGCCATCGGGTATACAGAGCATGGGCATCGACACGCGGCATTGGTTTCGAGCATTAGCAGGAATATTTTGCTTCGACTTGGGCATTCAGACAGAGACGCCGAACTGGCTGCGATCGCTGCCTATATGCATGACATCGGGAATGTAGTGTCTCGGGACCATCATTGGGTGATTGGCGGGAGTATGGCCTTGTCTCATTTACGTTCTCTTGGCATGGCAGACGATGATGCGCTGACTGTGGCAAATGCGATTGGGAATCATGAAGAGTCATCGGGAGACAGTTCTACCCCTGTAGCCGCTGCGCTTATCATCGCGGACAAATCTGATGTGCATCGCAGTCGTGTTCAAAATCCCAGCGAGGCCGATTTTGACATTCATGATCGAGTGAATCACGCGGTGGAAAAATCGTTCGTTAATGTCGATGCCGAAACTCGGACGATCAGCTTGCAACTCACAATCGATACTTCCAGCTCCAGCGTCATGGAATATTTCGAAATATTTCTTTCACGGATGGTGATGGCCAGGAGCGCGGCTGGATCGCTCGATTGCTCGTTTGAGATTGTGGCAAACGAACAACGTCTCGCCTGAGGAGGTCGTGGGCATCAGGTGATTACGCTTCGGATGCCACGCATTACGCTGAGGCAGCGGGACTGCTTCGCAAGCTGGGTGATGACGAGAGTTTTGAACTTATACGCGACATTCTGGCCGGGTTAGTAGCTCGAAATCGCGATAAGTGCGACGCCTATGGCAATGCTGGTTGCTCCGATCAGCCGAGTTGGTCCGCCCTGTTCTCTCAGCACGAAAACTCCGAGCCCGGTTCCGATCACGATGCTTAATTCACGTGCTGCCGATACATATGCGGCTGGGGCCAATCTCAGAGCAAACAGCACGAGACTATATGCGCTGATCCAGAGAACAGCGACAGCGGTTGCTTTGCTCCAGGTTCTCAATTCTCTGGTGGCTTTCCAGTTTCGCTGGTGCGTAAGCAATATCGCTGTGGCCCCAACCGCGGATAGCGCAAACATTAAGTAGATGTAGACCAATGGGTGGACGAGTTGTACGCCCTGTTTGTCTACTAGTGTGTAGGCTGCAATGAAGATTCCAGTGGCGGCTGCATAGCGACCTTCCGGTCGGATTAGTGTGGTTAGTGGGGCACGCCAGGCGGCGAGTGTCATGCGACGGACGGTGATGGTGTAGATACCCATGACCACCGCAACTACACCGACAATACCGAGCGGGGTTAGTGATTCCGCCAGGAAACCGATGCTCACGATGAGCACGAGGGTTGGTCCAAGACCCCGGGCAATGGGATAAGCAAGCGAGAGGTCGGCACGCACGTACGCGATTGCCAGCGTTGAAAAATAGGCTGTGTGCAACACGCCAGTTGCTGCAATCCAAACCCATCCGTTCGCCGGAATGGGGTTCTGACTCAGCAGGACCAGAAACGGAACGAGGAATACAAAAACGGAAGCCATGAGAGCTTGCCAAAAAAACAGGGGACCGCCGCGGCTGTCCTTGGCCAGAAGGTTCCAGGTTGCGTGTAGAAATGCTGAGGCTATGACTAGAACGACGGCAGTGATAGGCACGTGACGCTGAACTCTTCGGCAGGGGAGCTAAGACGGTATCACGTGGAAAGGTTGAACCTTACCGTGGTGCGCCGTCCTGGAGCGGTCACGAGTGTCGTCCCGAGACCTCACCAGCCCTCTACGCTAGGCCTCCCATGGATTCCCTCGTGTATGCAACGGCAGGTCCAGTCGTTGTCCTTCGAGATGACTTCGTTGCGGGCCAATAATGAGGTCAACAGTCGAGGCTGCATCAGTGAGGCTGCTGGCAAAAATTGGCGTTACATTTTCGATGAGGCAGCGAACTAATTCGGCTCCAATTGACCGGTTGCTTGCAGCGGTGGATTCTGACCCTTTCCATTCGGTCCAGTATGTTGCGGCCGGATCGCTTGAGGGCGGCGTCCAACCCTCGGGAAGCAGTGGTTCCCAACTTCCAACCTCTGGTTGAGCAAAGACGCTCCCTTCGGGAAAGACGTGAATCTGTGCATTTGGTTTTGCACGCGTAGTGACGACTGCGTTCTGAAAATACAGGTCGCACCCCAACCATTCCCCCGAGTGGGTGCCAGTTCCCACCGGCATCGATTCATACGAACCAATGATCCCGTTCGGAAATGTGTACTCGGCAAAGACCCGATCGCCAGCCATAAGCCCCGCCCCGTAGACCTGATCTTCCGTGGCATCGCTTCGCTTGGCAGGGCTTCCGTTAATCAGGACGGTTCCCCAGCAAGAAATCGGGTTGGCATCTGCAAAAAACTGCATTGTGTTTAACTCATGTGTGCCCAGTACGAGTGCATCGACGACCCCACATCGATGGTCGCCTTTTCCGTGGGCCTTGATCTGGATCAGCGGTCCCCATTCGCCGCTATCCGCTCGACGTTTGACCTCGCGAATTGAAGGGTTTTCACGTCCTCTGTGGGCTACAACGACCTGTGTTCCTGCGGCGTCTGCTGCGGCTACCATTTCATCGGCATGGGCGGGCTGTGCGGCTACCGGTTTTTCGATCAAGATACCCCGGACCCCACTTTGGACGGTGGCCAAGAAGGTCTCGAGGCGAGCCTGGTTGTAGTTATGAATAGCAATGATTGCAATGTCTGGATTTTCGGTAGCCAGCATCTTTTCGTAGTCGCTGTAGCCGGTAGTTGCGCCGCTCTCGGCGATCCATCGGCTGCGATTATCTTCCGACGGATCTGAAAGGGCTACCAAATCCACGTCGGGATGCTGGTCAAAGGTTTGGTGAAGTCCATGGGAAGGCCCGTTACGGCTGGAGCCGCCAATACCAGTGCTGTCGGCGATCACAACTGCTCGAAAATTAGCCATGCAACATCAATCGGAGATGGAGAACTACGGATTCTATGATGTACTGGCGCGATGTGCTTGCGGGTAATCCTGGTTGGGTGATTTCCAGCGACTAGAATTACCAAGTGTCGATTGTTCGAGAACGGATTGTCTCGATGATTCCCGTCCGTAGCCTTGGTCGATCAGGATTCTCGGTAACGGAGTTAGGGTTGGGAGCCGCGTTTATTGGCGGTCGAGATGATCCTTCGCTCAATGATCCGGAAATGGCAAGTGATCGATTTGATGATCTAGCGATTGCTACCGTACATCGGGCTATCGAACTCGGGATTCGGCATATTGATACCTCGCCGCTCTATGGACCGAGTGAGCGTCGGATTGGTATAGCTCTGGAGTCTGTCGATACGACTGGTCTGACCATTTCCACGAAGGTCGGCACCCATCCGGAACGTCCCTACAGTTATACGGCGAGCGATCTGCGTTGGTCGTTGGAACAAAGTTTTACGTTGTTGGGGCGAGACCATATTGATCTTGTGCTGATTCACGATCCCCCATCTATGGATCCGGTACTTCGTGCCGGCGACGGATTTGATGCGCTGGAGACGATGCGGTCCGAGGGCATGCTGGATTTTATCGGCCTTGGTGTTCGCGATCATGATTTCCATCGGACGGCCATCGAGGTGGGACGGGTCGATGTGATTTTGACCTTTGCGGACTACAACGTGGTGCGCCGGCACGCGGCCTCACTAATCACCCAGGCGCATAGCGCCGGTGTAGGTGTATTGCTCGGATCTCCTCAGATGCTTGGTCTTCTTGCGAAGGGAGATCCACTGGCGACTGCTGGTCGTCGGCCCCTGGACTACGCGGCTCAGTTTTCTAGTGGGGATGTAGAAGCGGCTGCAGAATGGTCAACATGGTGTCGCGAGCGGGACGTCGATTTGCGGCATTTGAATATGCGCTTTGTGCTCCAGAACCATCAGATTGGCGCTGTTCTAACCGGGGCTGCAACACCTAATGAGATTGAGACCAATGTCTTCGAGGCGTACAAGAAAGTTCCCGATGACGTTTGGGCCGAGGCGATGCTTCGGATTGCGGACCTTGATGAACAGGATGCTTCGGGATAGAGAAACTTTGCGGGGCTGAAACTATTGCCAGGCGATGGAATTGTAATCAGTGATAGTGCCAAGGGCTCCACGTTCGATAGGCTGCATGCTAACCAGATGAGATAGCTGTTGGAAAAGTAATGCACCGCATTGTTATTCGTGAGAACGAAGCAGAGGTTTTTGATCGTGGTGGTGGGGTTCAGAGCATTCCACTCATGAGTGGTGCCCGGGGTTCTCAAAATGTATCGACAGGAATGACGATTATGCAACCGGGCGCCGGGCTACCGTTGCACTTCCACGACACCGAGGAATGCATTACGTGTGTCGAAGGCATCGCATCGTGTGAGATTGATGGCGAGCAACTGACGATGCAGCCATTCGACCATGTGTGGATTCCAGAAGGCGCCCACCATCGGTTTTGGAACGACGGTGCGGTTCCAATGCGAATTGTTTGGACATATGGGAAGGCCGAGGTCAGTCGGACATTTGTGGCATCGGGACAGACCGTGCGCCACATGTCGTCTGACGATGTAGCCGAACCCGGGTAGACAGACATCCGGCTGCTTAAAACAACCGCTGTTGCACTATGAGCTTAGATCCTGCGGATCCAGTTTGGCCTTCCTTGGTCAAGTCGCACATCGTGCTTCTATGGATTGCTATCGCCGGTATGCCAATTGCCCGTGCGGCATTTCCTACACGGCCGGCTGGCGTCTGGGCTTTGTATGGCCCGGCGGTCGGGGTGATCACGCACTTGTTGGTCATGAATCTTGTGTCATGGATCATTCCCGGCGGCGGCGGAATGTGGAATGAGCTGGCTATCACGGCCGGTTTGTCGGTGGTCTTGGTGATTCGATCAGGCCTACCTGGGGTCTCGCTGGGGTGGAACGCCGTTGTGGTCATTCTGATGGCTACCGGGACATTCGTGTTCCTACTTGCTAATCGGACGCAAACTCTGTTCGTCGATGAGCGTTGGAGACTTCCGCTTGCAAGTATCTTGGCTGCGGGTTCATTTCCTCCTGTAGCGGCTTTTACTCCAGATACTGGCATTGGCTATCACTACGGTACCGATTTGCTTGCGGCCAGCCTTATGAATGTTGCCGGTGTGCCGTCATGGACAGCCTTTGCGATCACGAGCCCATTCGTTGTGACGGTGATGGCCATCACGGTAGGGGCGATTGCTAGGGATCTGGGGGTGTCACGGTATCTCGCGGTTGGTGTGGCTGTATTTGCTGTTCTTGCAGATCGACTTCTTGTTGTTGGGTTGCCACAGACGCTATCGACACCTGGTGTTGGTGTGCAGGGATTTCTTCAGTCGTTTGCTCGTGCGGCAGATGTGCATCCAACAGAACGAGTCGCCACAACGCTTCTCAACGGTCCACAGTTTGCTCTTGCGATTGTCCTGGTCATAGTTGTCGCGGCGATTTTGCGCGGTGAGATGTCGTTCATTGGGTGGGGACTGTTAGCAGCGGCAACTGGTCTCACACCGCTCGCGGAGACCTCGGTGTTTGTTGCCCTGTGGGCAGCGCTTCTCGTGAGTATTCCTCTGCGTCTGTGGCACCTCCAGGCACCAGACCGATGGAGACTAGTTATAGCCCTTACCGTTGGGGGCGTGCTGGCAGTGGTCGCGGGGGGCGCGGTGAGCGATACGTTGTTTGATCGTGGAGGCTCGGCTGGCGTGGTCGATCTCCGATTTCGGGCAATGTCGGAGTTGTACACGCTTGTGATCCCAACCGGAAGTTTTCTTTCACTGACGCCCGGGATTTCACTCGTATTGGTGACAGGACTGGTGGGTGCGTTTTGGGCGCGGTCGTGGACGCTTGCGTTTCTGGCGCTCACGTCGGTGGCATCTTTTTGCTTGTATCAGTTGATCTCTGTTGGTGAGGCCGGCAGCGACGCTCGTTTCTTGGGTACGACTAAGACTCTGGCTTCCATTACTGCCCTGATAGCTATCGGAGTTTTAGCTGCTCGGGGAAGTCGACTATGGGTACGATTCTTCGCGGTTGGTCTGGTGGGTCTTGTAGTGGTGCCAAGCTCGATGCCTCGAGCCGTGTCGGCATCGCAGCTTGCTGTGGAGGGAATTGATCTTGGTTATCCCATGGTTCGTGATCCGATCCATAGACATCTCAACGCGACTGATATTGCAGGCTCACTAAGGAATGATTGGTGGGTTTATCAGTGGATCAGGGATAACCTTCCACGAGATGCTCGAGTCCTTAGCCGTAATGCGCCAATTCTTGTGGCGGCTACCGGGCGGGTGTCGCCAACGAGTACGAAGGACGTGGCCGTGTATGACAACGTACTCACTCATACTTATCTCGATGCGCTGCGATACCTCGGAAGGGAGTCTCTAGAAGCACTCGGTGTGACCCATCTGCATTTCACTTCAGATGTGACCAAGGCAATGCATCCGGAAGGCCTTCAAGCCCTTAACAGGGGTGACCATTTCCGCCTTCTTTACCAAACGACCGACGCAGTCGGAAAGACACATCACATCTATGAGGTTATGCCGAAGGCTGGACAGCCTTTGGTTCCTTCCAATAGTTACGCGCAATTTCGAAGCCTGGCCAGGGAAGCCGGATCTGTTCTTCTTACGAATGCGATATCTGAGCCGCAGCGTCTTGTTCTCCTCTTGTCGATGGATAAGAGTGTGGATGTGTATGGTCCACCAACCACGTTCTTGGCGCGTAGTTCGGTTCGTCCGGTCATTAAGCCATGGAATGCTGAAGTTGTTCCTTCGATGGTGGTGCTTCCCGAATGGGCTATTCCAACATCGATGGGCTTGTACGCTGATGACGCTGTTTGGTCAGGATACGGGTTGAAGGCGTACCTGGCAGACCGGCGTTGGTCGGTTGTAAATCGGGCCAATCCAACGGTGCACCGGTTGTCTGTTTCTGGCCAAGAGACTTGTGTTTTAGATGCCCCACCCCGCCAATTGCGGGTGCTAGGTGAACCAGGAAGCACGCTTGTGATCTCATCACCTAATTTGGATGATTCGCTTGTGCGCTTGCGGGGTGCCCTGCAAGTTGTAGAGCTTGCAGGCGACGAATGTGTTGATGTTCGTCTAATGGAAAAGGACGGTGTCGTTGCGCCTTTTGTGCAGGCGCGTAAGAAATGGTCGAACGGATCATCAGACCATGTTCCGTCGTCGGGTTTAGGGTTCGATGGTGGGACGGATGGGCATGAGGCGGTGATCAATTACTGGTATAGGAATCCTGGGGGTGTGCCGTTTACTGTTGGGACTGAACTGCGCTTATATAGGGCTGATGTTACGGCCATTGGCCCTGCGGTTGACGATCCTATTCAGTCAATTGCGTGGTGGCCCGGCCCCATCATCCTCTCGGTAGAGACGCAGATGGGTGCAATGCGATTTGACGGACAACGACTTGCTGTTGACGGTGTCGTGTCGAACAGCTCTACGGCGCCTCTTCCCGATGGGCGCTATCTGTTGGCTCTAACCTTGGCTGGTATACCGGAAGATTCTGATTCCCAAAAGGTTTGGCAGATCATCCCTCTTCTTTTCTTTTCCAACGAGAAAGGACAGGTTCATTACACGCCGTTATCAGGTGTGATTGGTCTTGACCCCTGAGTTTCCGCCAACAGTTTCATAGTGATCGGGTTTGGAGAATTGTTTGATCACCAATGTAGGGCTTCAAACGAAGGTCGCTAGTTCTTGCCGTCTAACTTGGTAGATAAGGCCAGCACTGTGTTTGATCGGTTTCTGGGTTCCCGCGTGACCTTGATACGAAGACGTGCGGTTTTATCAGGGCTTTCGTATTCGATTTCGCCACCTTTGGCGCTGAGTTTTGATCGGGAAACTTCTGTCCATCCAATAGCCGGCATTTCATCAAGGTAGTAGTTCAGAACGTGACCAGCCGTCACGCCCGAGAAGTAGACAACCCGGTCGAGGCGGCCATTTTCTGTGAAGCTTTGGGATTGATCACCTCGGCCACCTTTCATTTCGGGGAGGGCCGGAAGGGCACGTGCGAGATTAGGCCCCGATGGTTGATCAGCATCAGTATTTGAATTTTCCGCTGGTGTTGGGGACGATTCGGAATCGTCCGATCCGCATCCGCCAATGGCCAACAGGATGCTGCCCAAACTGATCCCGCAGACGAAGAATCTCCGGCTAACCTGGGCGCCGAACTCTCTTTGCGTCAAATGTTTCTCCCGGATGTTCTTCAGAACGCATATTCTTAGTTCAGTATCGCGCGTAGACGTCACGTTGCGCACATTTCGAATGCTTTGGTCATGTTGATTGCCGATCAGGAGTTTGTGTGGGGAGCCAGAACGTATGTGATGGGCATACTCAATGTGACACCTGATTCGTTTAGCGGCGACGGTGTTGCTGGCGAGCCGAGCAAGATACGAGAACGTATCCATCGTCTTGTAGACGAGCATCCGGACGTTCTTGATATTGGAGGGGAATCAACTCGGCCAGGTGCCTCAAGTGTTTCGGTGGACACGGAAATCAGTCGAGTTCTACCTGCGATAGAGATGGCTCAGTCTATTGCCGCTCATGTGCCAATCTCTGTGGATACGCGACGAGCTCGGGTTGCACAGAAGGCAATTGAAGCCGGAGCGAACATGATCAACGATGTCAGCGGATCAATGCACGATCCAGAACTCGTAGACGTGGCAGTGTCAGCAGGTGTTCCGTTGGTGGTGACGCACAATCGTCCTGCTGAGGCTATGGTGACACCGCTTGGCGGACAGTTTCGTGCAGTCGAATATTTAAATGTAAGCGAAGACGTGTTACGGGAGGGCGAGGAACTCTGTGCTCGTGTTGTGGCTCGTGGCGTCGACCAAGACCTTCTGATATTTGATCCCGGATTCGGGTTTGGAAAAACACCGGTTCAGAATATTCAACTGTTGCAGGATCTGGCACTGGTTCGACAAGTTGGATTTCCTATCTTAGTTGGTGTCTCACGGAAGTCGTTCATTGGTGAACTAACCGGCCAGCCAGTCGAAAACCGCCTGGCTGGATCTATCTCGGCTGCTGTTTTGGGCGCTATGCGTGGTGCCGATATGCTTCGTGTACACGATGTTGCTGCGACGCGTGATGCTCTCGCGGTTGCTGACGGTGTGTTCCGACAGCCATAGGATTATGGAAAATCGTTGCCGGTCGGTGCCTGCCCCGCGTATCCTGCGAATTCGCCCGTTCGAGATCCGAGCGTGGTTGCGCGCCGCGCGAGGTTGAAGTAGTGGACACAGTGTTGCGTGGTCGTGATGGTCTCGAGGTAGTGATAGGTCGAGATAGACCATTTACCCCCATCGGTGAAAGACTCAATCCGACCAACAAGCCTAGATTGCAGCGAGCTTATGACAATGGTGATTGGGCGTTCGTACAACGCGACGCCAAACGCCAGGTAGCTGCCGGGGCTCGAGTTGTTGACGTCAACACGGGTGACCCACATCACGATATTGAAGAAAGCAAAATGCGTGATGCCGTCCGTGCGGTACAGGAAGTTGTGGACGTACCAGTGAGCATTGACAGTTATACGGTGAAGGTTCTTCTTGCCGGGCTTGAGGTGTCGGAAGGGCGTCCCATCGTTAACTCCGTGCCTTTTGAGGCGGACTATATGGACGAACTCCTCCCGGCGATTGCAGAGCATGGCGCGGCGATGATTGGCATGTGCACTAAAGGTGGTGCGGCCATGCCCGAGACCGCGCAGGAACGAGTCGACAATGCTCGCTCGCTCATTGCAGCTGCTGGCGAGCATGGGGTTCGGCCTGAAGACATCGTGATTGATCCGGTGTGCCTACCCATCGGTGCTAATGACGTGTATGGTCCTGGCTTGATTCAAGCGATTCACACATTGGCTGACGAGGATGGTGTGAACATGAGCATTGGCCTGAGCAATGTGTCGTTTGGTCTCCCTAATCGTCGTTCGCTTAATGCTGCAACATTGCTACTTGCGATTGAGTCTGGCCTAACAGCTGCGATCTTGGACATGACTCACAAGGAAACTCGGCATGCGGTAATGGCTGCGAATCTTATTCATGGTCACGACTCATTTTCATCAACCTGGATACAAAATTTTCGGAGTGAAGAAGCTGCTAAGGAACGTCGAGCAGAACGTCGAGCTGCAAAAAATGATGCTTAACGGTTGATGGGAGAGATCTCTAAGTGGTTGGCTGATCGTCACTGCCAATAGCGATCGCGTCCGAAACTTCACTTAGCCCAATCCCATTGCTGGCTTTCAGAAGAATTGCGTCTCCAGGTTTAACAAGCGCATCGAGTAGCTGTTTCAGTTGTTTTCTAGCTTCGCCGAGATCCTCTGAGGATAGGGTTTCTGTAGCCAGCACATGTATTTTATGGCTCGACATTCCAGCTTGGATCGCACCTTGAGCAAATAGGTCCGCCATCTGGCCGATGGCAAACAAGGTGTCGACCGCAGCTGCCCTACGACCAATTTTTCGATGCTCAGTGTGCGTAGTTGGACCAAGCTCAAGCATGTCACCCAGCACGGCGTATTTGCGACCTTTAACAGGAAGTTCTTTGAGCATACGAAGGGCTTCGGTCATCGATGCTGTGTTTGCGTTATAGCTGTCGTCAAGGACGATGATGCCGCTCGCGCTGGATCTGAGGGCCATGCGGTGCGGGGCCGGCTGGAATGCCCGAAGTCCGGATACCGATTCTTCAATTGGCAGTTCGAGTGCCAGGGTTACAGCGATAGCGGCTCCGAAAGCTAGGTCAACAGGTCCGGCAATTCCTTTTGCTTCAATCGTTGAGTTATGGGATCCAGCTTCGATAGTGACTGTACTGCCTGTCGACGTGAGGGATAAGCCAACAGATACATCGGCTTCGGCTTCACGGCCAAACGAAACAACGCGACCCGGAGCTAATGTTCTGAGATGGTCGATCGATGGACCTGAATGAGGAAGGATGGTGGGGCCGCTGTTCAGAATTCCTTCAATGAGTTCGGATTTTGCCTTCACAATGTTTTCCATTGAGCCGAACTCGCCGATGTGTGCGGCAGAAAGATTTGTTATGACGGCGATGTTTGGATCTGCGATTTGGCAATAAGACGAAATCTCCCCTTGGATTTGAGCACCCATCTCTATGACCGCAAATTGATGGTCGGGATGTAAGCGAGAGAGCGTGGTAGGAACGCCGACATCAGTGTTTTCGCTGCGGTCTGTTGCGAGTGTTGATCCATGTGCGCTGAGTGCTGCGAATAGAGCCTGTTTAGTGGAGGTTTTCCCATTACTACCGGTAACACCAATTATTTCTGCAGAAGATTGAGCGCGGATGTGACGAGCGAGCCTCTGAAATACCTGAATGGAACTGGGAACAATAACTTGCCGTGAAATGTTCGATGTTGGGTCTGGACGCTCGGCGAGAACGGCCGAGGCACCTCTTGTGAACGCATCATCTATAAAATCGTTGCCGTCCACTTGGGCGCCTGGCATAGCCACAAACAACATGCCTGGGCCAACCTTCCGACTATCGTAATGAGCGCCTCGGAGGCTTACGGAATGGGCTTCTCTTGTAGTTGGCTGTTCTCCAGCGGCAAGAACGTCGGCGAGCGTAAACATGGGGTCTAGACCTCGTATCGATTACCAGTCGATGGGTTTCATAAGCAACTTCGGTCAGTCAGGTTTGAGAGTGATTGAATGGGTGCGGCGAGCTCATTTAACTTTGTGGATCTCGATTACAGGATATCCACTCGGCCAGAGCCTGGGCGTTCATTGGTTTGTTCAGCATGTTGTCCTGCGTTGCTCTTATTGAGAGTCCCGCATCTGCAATGGTTTCACGTTCTCGAGACAGGTGGAACGGACCGATCTCAATCGGTCGACCGTGGAAGACAACGATCGATTGGTCTCTAACACGAACAAAGGCTGGTCGAAACCACATTGCCACAATCCAAAAACCTAGCGTACAGGTCCCGCTCAGTGCCAGCAGGGTCACAGTTGTCCAAGCACCAGTAGTCCCAGCGCCAGCAATACCCAGAATTGTTGCGGCTGCGATAAATGACCAAAACATAATGACCACATGCAGGCGGTTGATTCCCAATAATTCCCAATGGTGGTGCAATGGCGAAGCCAACAATGGAAGAGGGAAGCGTTGGTGTGACATCGGCGATCCATCGGCATGTCTTGGATCAACGAGGCGTCGGTATAGAGGTACGAGAAGTTTTGCCTGAATAAGGGAAGAGAATCCTTCCAAGAGCAGAGGGCCAGCGAGTAGGGGCCATAGGAGATCAAACCCGGCTGCGATTGCAGACGCAGCCATAGCGCTTCCCAATAGGAGTGCACCGCTATCACCGAGGAATACTCGAGCATATCTGGCGTGCGAGTTTCTCGATGGCGACCATCGTGAAGGGAGATTCCATAGCAAAACACCCAGCGAGCCAGCAGCGACAAGAATTGGCCAACCCTGCGTGATAGACCCGGCAAGTACTGCTATTCCAAGCATCAGTATCGTTGTTGATCCCGCTGTCAGACCGTCCATTCCATCACTGAAGCTGGTGGCAAGCGTGGTTCCAAGCACGAGAAACACGTACCAGACGCTCAATACCAGTTGCGAATCTGGTCCCAAGTACGTGGCAAGCGCAAACTGTGATCCAGTAGTGGTTTGGTTTGCTCCTGACCCTACCAGCAGCGCGACGAGTCCTATTGAGAGAAGCAACATCATGATGAAGTAGGCCCGCTCGCTGACACCGTGGCCTCTTGTTGCCTTGGCTGTGTCGTCAATGAAACCAAACACAAAAAACCCGCTAGTGGCCAACAGAAGCCACCAAACGTATGTGGCCTCGGCATTACTCGTACTAACGATTGCGCCGGCACAAAGGCCTAGAGCCAAGGCTGGCCCTGCAACGAGCGGCAGCTTACTGCTCGTCGATTGGTCTTCAGCGATACGGTGGGTGCCCACCTTGATTTCCCGCGAAGTAAATCGAGGAAAAAAGGCTAACGCCGCTCGGGTTACCCCTGCGGTAATAAGGACGGTTATCCCTGCGGCTACAAGGCCGCTAAGTCGTGGATCCATCGTGGTCGCTGGGGTGCAGTGACATTTCAAGTATAGAGGCAGCCGTCATTCTGGGTTCCACAGTGATGCATACACATCGAGAATCCTAAGGATCTGTCGGTCCCAGGAGTAATGCTGTTTGGCCCGGTGTCGTAACCCATCGCCGTGTGTTTTTCGTAGATTGGGCTCCGCAAGATAACGCTCGATTGATTTCCCGAGTTCTGGAACAGAGCCAACTGGAGCTCTAAGGCCGTATTTTCCAAGAAGTTCTCGTGTTACTGGGCCGTCATAGGTGACTGTTGGCAGGCCCGTGGCCATGTAATTAAGGACTTTCCCATTGCCTTCTGTTTCTGACCGTTTGGGGGCGACCGCAATGTCGAGCAGGCGGAGCATTTCAGGAGCGTCTTCATAGGCGATCCTTCCGGTAAAGGTCATGTGAGTGGAGAGGCCGGCGTCCGCGGCGGCAGATCGATAGGCTTCTGTATTGGGAAAACCCATTACTAAGAAATGAGTGTTTGGTGTTCGGCTGATGATTTCTCGAGCGGCCCGAATCAAATCCCCGGTTCCTTGATATTCAGCTAGTAATCCGAGATATCCGACGATTAGATGATCGAGGGGTATACCTAGCCTTTGGCGTAGACGGAAGATCCGATCGTTATCCTTCAGTTCTCGGGGGCGAAAGATGTCTACGTCAACGCCGTCAGTGACCGCGGCCACGCGGGCCGGAGCCACGCCAAAATTCTCAACAAGGGAGGTTCTGGAGTTCTCTGAACTTGTGAGGATTTTGTCCGGTAGCTTATTGGCCAGGCGTTCCAGCCCACCAAAAATAGATAACGTTGGGCTCTGGTCCTTAATGAATTGGTGATCGACCATTTCTCGCGTCAGGCTGCCTTGATAATCAAAAACGAGGGGAGCTCGATACAGCCGCGCTAGTGGCCATCCGATTAGGACGCCCTCGTGTAGGTGGGCATGTACAACGTCAATACGGCGTCCGACCATACGCCCAAGCGACATTGCAAGGAGCGCCGGGTCAAGCAACAGCTTGTTCCATCGCGATCCGACGCGTGGGCGATCACTACTCAACCATCGAGAAACACGAATAATACGAAGGTTTTCAGGATTAATGCCGCCTGGATAGGTGAGAATCGTGACATCGTGATTGTGAGTTTGGAGCCGCCGAGCTTCTTCAAGGATTCGAACATGACAACCGTAATCAGAGAAAAAGTCGGTAGGTGCGATTTTGACAATATGACGGCGCACGGCGTGAATCTCCGGTACATGCGGTACCCCCATCGCTCTAATTCAATGAAGGCAGAACGAAGTCTAGGCCCGGACTTTACCGGTGGTAAAGCGAGTTGTGAGCGCTAACTTATGGTTACCGAACGCCACGTAACATTGGTCACGAGTGATACCGGAGAGACTCGATGGCTTGGACGTGTACTTGGTCAGGCGCTGACCGGCACTATGTTTATTGGTGTTCGTGGGTTTCTCGGTGTCGGCAAGACGGTGTTCGTGAAGGGAATTGCCGATGGTCTTGGGATGTCCGACGACGTGACTTCGCCGACCTACACTTTTGTGGCGCAGCATCATGCGGGTTGTAGATGTCTGACTCATGTGGACCTCTATCGTATTAGCCAGGTTGAGGATCTTGAATCTATTGGTTGGTTGGATTTGATGCTGGAGGCTGATGTGATAGCTGTCGAGTGGGTTGATCGAGCTGAGCAACAGGTACCGGACATGCGGATTGATGTCGAGCTTGTTGCAAGTTCGAGTGACCGTCGGCACATAAGCTTTTGGGGTCACGGCGCGGTGGCCTGCACCATTATCGATCAGGTTGTGGCCAGGCAGGTAGATGTATCGTGATTGTTGCCATTAATACGTCTTTTGAAAAAGCCTCGGTGGGGGTTGGTGGCGCGGATGGTTTGCTGGGCATTACAGAAAGCCAGTGGCCAGCTCCTCTTGAGGTTTTGCTGGACGAAGCTTTAGGAAATGCCTCTAACAATAATGGCTTGAACGATGATGTGGACGCGGTTGTTGTGGCGACCGGGCCCGGACGATTTGCTGCTCTACGTGGTGGTATGGCCTTTGCTAAGGGCTTTTCATTCGCTCGTGGACTACCGTTGCTCGGAGTTACGTCCGTTAGTGTTGTTCAACGATCCGTTGGACGCTCGGATTGTGTTGTTGTCCTCCCGGCGGGTCGAAACCGTTGGTATTTTGCTGAACCAGATGGAGATGATGCTCGATTGGTGAGTACCGACATGTTAGGGGCGTTGCTCACGAAACATCATGTGGTGGCTACGGCTGACAATGGCGGCTCGCAGATGGTTCTTGAGGATGTACTGGGTCAACCGTTGGCTGTCAGTGGGGCTATGGCTCTCGAAAGCATGATTTCTATGGCGTTATGTAGGCTGGTCGATAACTCGGGACCGGCATTGTTTGGAGCAGAGCACGTCTACGTTCAGCCACCAACCACGGCGAAGCCATGGGTCGAAGCATCAGGCCA
>CAZFVB010000023.1:0-22593 GCA_964522375.1 uncultured Chloroflexota bacterium | reverse complement strand
GATTCCCCTGAAGCCTCTGTGGAAGAAGAGCCTGTCTCGGCGTAACGTAAGGTTATAAGGTGCAGCTTCTTATGGATCCTGCGTTACCACTACCTTCCTTCAAAAAAAATTCTTTTCCGACTAGTAATTACAAGGTGTCAATCGTAACTGTGGATAACCTGTTAATAGATTCCTGTTACATTCAAGAAAGTGCTGTTCCCTTTTTGCAGCTTGTTAACACAAAGCCGTGTGGGCACTGTGGATAGTTCGTAAGGATTGATTCGGTCCCGCAGCGTCCCACAAGTCTCTTGATCAGCTAGCCACCTAGCCGTTACCGTTTCGAACATTCCTTTGAGTTACACCGAGCAAACCACACATGACGACGGCGGTTGACCGCCTCCCACCTCAGAATACGGATGCCGAGCGTTCCCTGCTCGGAAGCCTGCTTATTGATGCAGAGGCCATTACGAAAATTGCAGGAACCATCGGTCCCGAAGACTTTTATCGACAAGCTCACCGCTCCATCTACGACGCAATCGCAACAATATCTACTCGGAACGAGAAAGCAGACTACGTAACACTTTGTGACCAACTGGTGAGAGCAGGCACCCTTGAAGCTGTCGGAGGCGAAGGCTACGTCGCTGAACTCACTTCAGCTGTCCCGACACCATTCCACGTGGAACATTACGCGGCGATCGTCCGTCGGGCCTCAATTCTTCGGCAAATCATTCAAGGCGCGACGCGCATGGTTGCCAACGCCTATGACACCGATGCAAATCCTGAGCAAGTTTTGGACCAAGCAGAAAGTCTCATATTCGGGATTGCACACGAAGTGCTAGCTAGAGACTTTGAACCAATTCGCGAGATTCTGCACGAATTCAACGAAGAACTCATGAAACGAGTCGAAAATAAAGGCACGCCGACCGGCGTCTCGACCGGCATTCGTGGACTGGACACCTTAACTGGCGGCCTGCAACGCTCCGATTTGGTCATTCTTGCTGCACGGCCAGGTGTTGGAAAAACTGCCATTTCGCTAGCGGTAGGACTCCATGCCGCTAAACAGAATGAAGTGCCCGTAGGGTTCTTTGCTCTCGAGATGCCGTCGGACCAAATTGTCCAACGATTAGTTGGCGCCGAGGCTCGTCTGGATGCAATGCGAATACGGGACGGCGATCTTGACGACGAACAACTCCAACGTGTTGTCCGTGCTATGGCTGAGATTGCCGAGTACCCAATATTTATCGACGATTCGCCCACACTTACCGTGCTCGAACTACGAGGTAAAGCCCGTCGCATGCATCTAGAGCACAATATCGGCCTCATCGTCGTCGACTACCTCCAATTGATGACAGCTTCAGGACAACGAGAAAATCGGGTCCAGGAAATCACGGAAATCACCCGCTCACTAAAGGCTCTAGCCCGAGAATTAAAACTTCCAATCGTCGCCTGCGCCCAGCTGTCACGAGCTGTTGAGCAAAGGCCCGATTCAAAGCCCCGCCTGTCGGATCTTCGAGAAAGCGGCTCGATCGAGCAAGATGCCGACCTTGTGATGTTCCTTCATGAACCTGACAGAGATGATGAGATGATCGGCCGACCGGTCAATCTCAAGCTCGATATTGCAAAGCATCGGAATGGTCCAACAGGCACGGTGGATCTTCGGTTCATCCGTCCACAGGGAAGATTTGAGGAGGCAGCCGGTCGTGCCATGTAGCGAATACTTGAAAGAATGAACAAACCCGTAGGCCGAGATTTCCGTGCTCCTCCAACCATCCACGTTGGGCAAGGAGCCCTGCATCAATTAGTGCCGACTCTCCAAACCATGGGCGCTAAACACGCAGTCATCGTCACTGATAGTGTCATGGCAGATTCGGAATGGGCCGATCGCCTCGAAGGGCTCGCAGCTGAATCAGACGTAGCCACACGCGTCATTGGCGAGCTTAAGGGCGAGCCAACAACGAAAGACGTGGACGCCGCTCTCGACACAATCAAAACATTCAAAGCCGACGTTGTTATCGGATTTGGAGGCGGGAGCGCTTTGGATACGGCCAAGGTGGCTGCCGTGCTAAGGACGAACGGTGGAACAACCGCAGACTACGAGGGGTATGACCAAATCCGTAAACCAGGAACTCCCGTCGTTGCGGTGCCCACAACCGCCGGTACTGGAAGTGAGGTTACTCGCGGTGCAGCAGTAACCGACGAACTCCGGGACGTGAAAATGCTACTAATGAGTCCCCACCTAATTCCTGCGGTAGCAATTGTTGATCCTGAACCAACCCAGACAATGCCTCCAACCGTCACCGCATCAACAGGTCTGGATGCTCTGACTCACGGTATTGAAGCCTACGTCTCTCGGCGTGGATACCCTCTCACCGATGCGCTCGCGATCGATGCTATCGCCCGAATAGCTGAGGCACTTCCCCGTGTATATGCCCAACCCAACGACATTGAAGCACGGGAAGAAATGGCAGTTGCGTCGCTTCATGCCGGGCTTGCCTTCAACAACGCTTCGGTCGCCCTCGTTCACGGAATGTCGAGACCGATAGGCGCTTATTTTCACGTACCACATGGACTATCAAATGCCATGCTGTTACCAACGGTTATGGCGTTTAGCACCAGTGGACACCCTGCCCGATATGCGCAGGTGGCAAAGGCTCTTGGCTCAGACCTCAACGAGCCTACCGCGGCAGCTGAAGCAAGCGTTCAGATTGTTCGAGATTTGGCGGATGAATTGGAAGTACCTACGCTTCGAGAATGGGGTGTTGATGAACAGGCATTCCGCGAGGTGATGAGCACGATGGCACGCGACGCCATGGATAGTGGGAGCCCAGCCAACAATCCTCGAACAGCCAGCCATGAGGAAATCATCGCGCTCTATGAGGAAGTAATCAGCACCTGATTTGCAGGCTCCAATGACGAGCAGCACTGCATCAGGAGCATCACAGTTGCCCCCCCCGATATACTCGGAGCTCGCTCCACCACAACCACCTATTAGATCGTAATGGCCCTCGGACTCCTCAACCGCCTCGTTGGCGATAACGCAACTAGAACTGCGCGCAAGTACGCCTCTTTCATCAGTCGTGTCAACGATATTGAAAACGAAATTCGGGCGTTATCTGACCAAGAACTCCTGGGACAAACCCCACACTTCCGAGAACGTCTCGTCGCAGGTGAGACTGCTGATGACGTAATGATCGAAGCATTTGCAACCGTCCGGGAGGCTGTACGACGACAAACCGGAGAGCGGCAATTTGACGTGCAACTTATGGGCGGCGCCATTCTTCACGGAGGCGACATTGCAGAAATGCGAACAGGAGAGGGCAAAACTTCTGTTGCCACGCTAGCCGCGTACCTCAATGCCCTTACGACACACGGCGTCCACATCGTAACCGTAAACGACTACCTAGCTGACCGTGACGCGAACTGGTATGGGCGTGCACTGGTCGAACGACTCGGCATGACGGTCGGGGCTATTCAAAGCGGCATGGATACTGAGGCACGTCGCGCCGCCTACAAATCCGACATCACCTACGGAACCAACAACGAATTCGGGTTCGACTACCTTAGAGACAACATGGTTCATAGCCTTGATGATCGCGTGCAACGAGGCCTGCACTACGCGATTGTCGATGAAGTCGACAACATCCTCATAGATGAAGCTCGAACGCCGCTAATCATTTCAGGAGCGGCAGAAGACTCTACGGATCACTACTACCGTATGGCACAGGTGGTCCGAGGTCTCGAAGAAAACGTCGACTACACCGTAGACCTCAAGTTGCGAGCAGTAAGTCTCACTGAAGCTGGGATCGCAAAGTTAGAGCGCATTCTGGATGTCGAGAACCTGTACGACGACCAGTCATTCGAACTCGTCCATTACATCGAGCAAGCAGTAAAAGCCCAAATCACCCACGAACGCGGTCGCGACTATGTGCTCTTCAGAGACGGAAACGTCCTTGACCACAAAGACCGAAACGCCGAAGTCGTAATTGTGGATGAGTTCACCGGCCGGCTGATGCATGGACGTCGATACAGTGAAGGATTACACCAAGCGATCGAGGCTAAAGAAGGGGTCACCGTCCAAAGAGAAAGCCAGACACTCGCAACCGTCACCTTCCAGAATTACTTTCGCATGTACGACAAGCTTGCCGGAATGACTGGAACAGCCAAAACCGAAGAAGACGAGCTACGGGCGATCTACGATGTTGATGTCCTTGTAACACCAACCAATCTGGAAATGGTCCGTCAAGACCAACCGGATTTGGTCTATCGAACAGCCTCGGCCCGCGACACGGCTGTCATTGATTCGATTAAGCAGATCAATGAAACCGGCCAACCAATTCTCGTCGGCACCACGTCCATAGAAAAATCTGAGGCCCTAAGCCGCCTGCTGAAACAACGGGGCATTACCCATAACGTCCTCAACGCAAAGTATCACGCCCAGGAAGCAGAAATTGTCGCCGAGGCTGGGCGAGAAGCTTCGGTCACGATCGCGACTAACATGGCCGGTCGAGGCACAGACATTATTCTTGGCGGTAAGCCAGCCAACCGAGATCTCGACGAATGGAAATCGGAACATGATCGAGTCCTAGAACACGGTGGGCTGTACGTGATCGGAACCGAGCGCCACGATGCCCGTCGTATTGATAATCAGCTTCGTGGCCGATCCGGCCGTCAGGGCGACGATGGAAAATCACAGTTTTATGTTTCGCTAGAAGACGACCTCATGCGCCGGTTTAGCTCAGATCGAGTCAAGGGTGTAATGGAGAGACTCGGAGTTGAGGAGCATATCCCTATTGAAAGCCGGATGGTCTCACGTGCACTGGAATCAGCCCAGACAAAAGTCGAAGCGCACAACTACGAAATCAGAAAATACGTACTGGAATTTGACAATGTCGTAAACGAGCAGCGCACAGTCATTTACGACCAGCGGGAACGCATTCTAAACGCGGAGGATCTCGACGTTCTGTTCCGTGAAATGATTGGCCAAGAAGTTGAACAACTGGTCACAGCACATGCGATTGGCCATCACTCCAGCGTCGAGGACATCCGTGAAATGCTCAACGCACACACGTCCGCCATAGGGTCCGAGTCCGAAGAAACCGTACGCGTAGAGGAGCTTGAAGGCCACAGCGAAGACGAAGTTACTGATGCGTTAGTTGCAGACGCCGAGACACATTACGAGCAACGCCTCTCTGAAATGCCACAGGATCTTCGAACACGCTTGCTCCGCTGGGTAATGCTCCAAACTACCGACTATTACTGGGTACAACATCTGACCGCCATCGAAGATGTCCGCCAAGGGATCGGCCTTCGCGCGTACGGCCAACAGGATCCATTGGTCGCGTTTAAACGCGAGGGATTCCAGATGTTCAGCGAACTAATTGCCACAATCCGAGGCGAGATCGTAAAGAGATTTTTCCGTGTTCAGCTTCAAAATGATCTCTCTGAAGAAACAGCGCTTTCACGCCATCGAGAAGCCGTAGACAGTTTTAAGCCCTCCAACCAGGATGAGACATCGCCTTCAACCCAAAACACGAAAGGTGGTCAGGCGCCCACCGTGAGCCGTCGAGAACGACGAGCACAAGAACGCGCCGAGAAGAAGCGCGACCGCCGCAAGCGACGCGGCTAAGGCCTTAGTGGTGCTAGACCACACCATCCCTGTTACCGTGCTACCCATCGAGGAAGGACACCATGGAAGAATCTGTTGACGCCTCAGCGCTGGAAAGTCGAGCACGGGACGCGCAAGATCGAGTAACTGAGATCAGGAGGCATCTTTGACCTCGAGGCAACACGTAACACGCTAACGGAACTTGACCGTGTGATTGCTGCGCCTGGCCTGTGGGATGATCCCGATCGCGCCCGTGATGTCATGCGGAAACACCGTCGAGCTCAAGAAGAACTGGATACGTGGACCAAGCTCGACACCGATGCCGAAGCGGTCGTGGGCCTGATTGAGTTGCTCGACCCTGACGATGTCTCGATCATTGAAGAAATAGCGTCTGAAATATCGTCTCTCGAAACACAACTGGCGAGCCTCGAACTCCAATTAATGCTCGGCGGAGAGTACGACGAGCACGACGCATTTCTAACAATCCAGTCAGGGGCCGGCGGCACTGAATCGCAAGATTGGGCAGAGATGCTCTTGCGCATGTACTCGCGCTGGACCGACAAGCGCGCCTTCCATGGTGAAGTGATTGAAGCCTCACCGGGAGAAGAAGCTGGTATAAAAAACGCCACGCTCCAAGTTTCCGGACGCTATGCCTACGGGCATCTTAAGGCTGAACGCGGCGTTCACCGGCTTGTCAGACAATCCCCCTTCGATGCAAGTAATCGCCGTCACACCTCGTTCGCCCGGGTAGATATCGTGCCTGTGCTGGAGGACAGCGAAGAAATTGCCGTTAGCCCTGACGAGATACGTACTGAGACCTTTCGGTCCAGCGGGGCTGGAGGGCAACACGTCAACAAAACCGATTCTGCCGTGCGAATCACCCATATTCCGAGCAACATCGTGGTCTCATGCCAGAACCAGAAATCCCAACACCAGAACCGCGAAGTGGCGATGCAGGTGCTTCAGGCGCGACTCCTTGAAAAACAGATCGCTGAACGGGAGGCGGAACAAGCGCGGCTTCGGGGGGAAACTTCGGCGGTTGACTTTGGGAGTCAGATTCGCTCGTATGTCCTCCACCCCTACCGAATGATCAAAGATGTGCGGACGGGCGTTGAAGTCGGAGACACCGATTCAGTACTGGACGGCGACATTGATGCATTCATTGAAGCATGGCTGCGTGCATCAATTAAATCTACGGATGCGTCGACCAGCTAACACTACACATCGATCGATCCTCGCCTCTCTTGGACGCATGGTCCTTGCCGCCGCGATCACGACCGTTCTGCTCGCATTCTCTGTATCGGTCACGACCGCTCGCGACGTTGAACAACCCGAACAGCTGCTGTCCGTTGATATCGAGGTCGGCACCTCCGTCACGTTTCATCTCAACGTCCCCTGGTCAGCGCCACCACCAACCGCAGTGTCCGTACTGTTCGGGCTACCCAACAGTAACGTGAACCACCGGGGGGCAGCCGACTTTGCCGTCCAGAACAGGCATCTCTCAGCCTCCTATGAATGGCAACCCCGAGGCTCAATTGTTCCAGGAGTCGAGATCCAATATGCCTTTGAGATTGCCAGCCTCACCGGAACGTCCCGCACCGACCCTGTCACCTTTACGTACATCGATCGTACGTTGGACTGGAATATCGTGACCGAGGGTTCGGTGGAACTCTGGCTGCAATCCCCACGGGCAGGACTGACATCTGAGGCGCGCACGGCGGTGATCAAAGCCCTATCGGCATTGAAAGCTGATTTGAATCTGGCTCCCAACAGGCCAATACGCATCGTGTTATACACCGATGGTGACCGCATGCGTGCGGATCTAGGCGGGGGGACCCGGGAATGGGTTGGTGGTGTAGCCGTCGCCGACCTAAACGTCATCCTCCTGTACGCAGGGCTACCGGGCCTGACGGAAGCGATCGCCCACGAGTTAACCCACATCGTTATCGACCATGCCACCGAAAATCCCTTCGGACGCGTCCCAAGCTGGCTGCATGAAGGACTCGCTACCGTCATCGAAACTCGGGTAGGTGTTAACAGTCCGCCATACAACGAGATCATGGCCGCCATCGCGACCTGCGACCAGTTCGTCTCATTACGTGGACTGACAGGATCTTTTCCAGCGTCAGACGCGCGGGCGATCGCTGCCTACGCTCAGAGCCATTCGTTAGTAACCTTTGTTATCGATCGGTGGGGAAAGCCCGCCATTCGTGAAATATTGGACGCGTACAGCACTGGCATCACCGACGACCAAGCAATTCAGCAAGTGCTTGGCCTCTCACTGGATGATCTGGAGGCCGCATGGATCCAAAACCTTGCTGTCATCCCCTCCACGTCGGCCCCGTCACCCAACCCCATCGTGGCCACAGTAACCTGGGCGGGCGGGGTGAATGTGCGTACACACCCGTGCCCTAATGGTGTGGTTGCATACGTCGCACCAGACAGGACCTCGATCACCCTGTCTGGAGAAACCAAGAAGGTCTTTGGCGTGACATGGTTGCAAGTAAGCGACGGGAATTGGGTCGACGAGACACGCCTTGCTTTCCCAGGACCAGTCCGAACATCCTCGCCGCCTGCTCCGGTTATCACAGCAGTCACCCCAGATCCTGCGCTCGCGGAGAAAACTCAACCTCCGCAGGACCCGACAGAGCTACCAGACCAGCCTGAAATAGTCCGGAGCATTGTCGTCGCGACAGCACTACTCCTCATATTTGTGGCCGCTGTGATCGGTGTCGACATTCGGCAGCGAAGATAATCATCATGCATCCTGTCGTTGCTCACCGCGAACACCGCCCGATATCCTCTAAGAGACAGCAGCACTGGAGCTCAGACAGATTGAACGACGGCCCACACGAGCAACCTTGGCTCCTACAGATCCGTCACGACCATGTCGTGCACCAGGAATCAGGCCGCGGCTGTGAGGAGTAGCCTTTACAGCCTTCGTTATGTGGTTGGGTCAGCTGCCAATGGGCTGTGGCGCAATCGGACGATGAGTGTCGGGGCCATCATAACTACGACCATCATGCTGATTACGCTGGCCGCTTTCCTCGCGATCAACGACACGCTGAATCAAATGGTTTCGGCTCTAGGGCGGAAGAGCAATTTAATTGCCTACGTCCGCGATGACGCCCGACCTTCCGACGTAACCCGGATCATACGAGACTTTCAAGGCCGAAGCGGTGTCGCTGAAGTAGTTTTTGTTACCAAGGAAGATGCCCTTCGTATTTTTCAGGAGAGATTTACCGATCAGGCTGACATCATCGATATTCTGCAAGCCAATCCTTTGCCTGCCAGCGTCGAGTTGCGCATGGAGAATCCCGCAATCCTTCCGTCGATAGCCGACGAGTTGCGGAAATTGAGCGACACCTTTGAAGCCGTCGTCGTCCCGCTTGATGTTGTCGAACGATTAATAGCCGTAAGCAACGTCTCACGGGTAGCAGGAACCGTCATGGTCATAGCCCTGACGGGCGTGACCTTGTTCGTCATTGTGAACACAATTCGAGTTGCCGTATACGCTCGTCGTCAAGAAATCGAAATCATGAAGTTGGTGGGCGCGACCGACTGGTTCGTGCGCGGCCCATTCGTCATCGAAGGGGCCTTTATCGGTGTTTTCGGCGCAACTATGGCGGCAGGTACCATGCTCGGACTCTATGCTCAACTCGGCCCGTCGATCACGCAAATCATTTCTTTCCTTCCCATAAACACCAATGTGGACTATGTGCGCAGCCTAGCCTTATTCATAGTCTTGGTCGGGTTAGTCGTCGGTAGCATAGGGAGTTATTTTTCCGTGCGACGCTACCTAGCTATATAGGGACTACGCAGTGATCGTACTTCAGGGCGTATCAAAAACTTACGAAGGGTTCACTGCGCTTTCGAATGTTTCGGTCTCGATTGCTCGAGGCGAGTTTGCTTTCTTAATTGGAACAAATGGCGCTGGGAAAACAACATTGCTTCGCGTTCTGCTACGTGAAGAAACTTTTGATCACGGCGTTGTTCTTGTCAACGGTGTCGATATTTCAACGATCCGTGGCGCCTCACTTACCAAGTTCCGGCGGAAGATCGGTATGGTATTTCAAGATACCCGGCTACTCCCAAATGCAACTGTCAGCGAGAACGTAGGACTACCGCTGAAAGTTCGTGGCCGGTCCAATCGAGATGTTTCCATGGCAGTAACCGAAGTACTTGGACGAGTGGCTCTCTCAGAAAAAGCATCGAGATTTCCCAAGCAGTTGTCAGGTGGCGAACAGCGCAAGGTGGCACTTGCGCGTGCCATCATTTCTAGACCGGAGATTCTACTCTGCGATGAACCAACCGACAGCATCAACCCCCTGCACGCCCGTGAGATCATTGAACTACTGTTGGATATCAATGCCGAAGGTGTCACTACGCTTGTAGCCACCCACGATAGCGACATCGTCAATGACCTCAGACGCCGGGTGATTCGAATGGACGCAGGCAGTGTTCTTGAAGACATGGCCGTGGGCGTCTTTAACACCTCCTAAAGCTAGGAGTCCTCGGTCTAAGTGGTCGTTCTCCTGAAACGTATCTTTATGTGCTCTGCCTCACCTTCGCTTCTTGTTGTTTGCGATAACGTGCGTTAACCACACATCCGTAATCCGCTTATGGCCCACAACCTACGTCCTCTCGTTCAGCTAGCTGGATTAATCCTCGCAACTTGTCTGGCTTTTGGTTTAGGTCTGGTTATTGGATCGACTACAGCGACGAGAGGATACCCGCCTTCGCAGATACTCAGAGGCACTCCGCCAGTTGAACTGCAGCAGGACGCGCAGACCGCGGATTTTGGGATCTTTTGGGAGGCTTGGCGGGCGCTGCAAGATAACTACTACAAGGGCCCACTCGACCCTCAAACGCTCAAGGAGGGCGCAATAAAGGGGATGGCCGAGGCAACCGGTGATCGCTTCACCTTTTTTCAAGACGCCGAGTCAGCACGACGGTCCCGAACTCGACTTGCAGGCAGCTTCGTAGGTGTTGGGATTCGTATTGAGCTACGCGAAGGCCTGCCATTTATTGTCCAGCCAATTCCCAAGGCACCTGCCGAATTCGCAGGCGTAGGGCCGGGAGAATTCATCCTTGCCGTCGATGGCGTTTCGACAGCAAATCTTGGCCTCGCTAAGGTCGGAGAGCTGGTGCGTGGCCCGCCTGGTACACCGGTGACGCTTACCTTGCGAAGACTTGGTGAAACTCGACTTCGCGATGTGACGATTGTTCGCGCCCGTGTAGTTGTCGAGTCTGTAGCAATCACAATGATTGATGATATTGCCTACATGCGCATCAACAGATTCTCGGCCCGAACGGCACAAGAGGTCGGGAACGCCCTGAATCAACTTCAGGACCAGGCTGTCAGCCAATTGGTCATCGATCTTCGAAATAATTTTGGTGGACTATTGAATGCCAGCGTTGATGTCGCAAGTCACTTCCTCCCAAACGGCGTTTTGGTACTGCGACAGGAAGTACGAGGAGAGCCCTCTCGCGAGTTCCGGGCAACCTCTGGAGCCCATGACACCCAAACGTCTATCGTTGTTCTTATAAATGGTGGAACCGCGAGTGCGGCTGAAATTGTTGCAGGAGCGCTACAAGCACACGGTCGCGCACCATTGGTCGGGGAAGAAACCTTCGGCAAAGGCTCGATGCAAGAGTTGCATCGGCTATCAGACGACTCCACCATTCGCGTAACAAGCGGTATCTGGGTAACACCTGGAGAGATAAATTTGGGAGACCGGGGCCTCATTCCTGATCTGGAAGTACTAAATACATCTGACCATATTGGCGGTGACAACGATCCTGTCCTGCAAGCAGGTCTCGGCTTACTAGTACAGAGGCAATCGTAGGCCCGACACCACCACTAACCGCTAGCAGCTGACGTTCGCTGCAGATCGCCTGACGGGCCCTGCATTTGCCCGCTGTCCGTAGGAGTCTTAATGGTCAGCCGTACTCCGAATCCCCGCGGAACAGAAGCACCGGGACCAGGCTCCTGATCACTAACGACCGGCAACCGAGTTTCAGCCGTTGCCACAAACCGCACCGACCCCACCAGAAGACCTCGATCTAATAATTCCCTCTCAGCAACAGAAAGTGGCATTCCCACAACGGAAGGAACGGTCGTGTCACCCACCCGCACCACAGTGATTTGCACTGCTGCCCCCCGCGGAACAGATATCCCGACGTTCGGCGTCTGCGCTTCCACAATCCCGTTGGGAACGCTGCCTCGGTCCCGATACATGATCGGGCCAATCTGCAAACCTGCCAGTTCAATAGCTCGTCGAGCATCATTCTCGGAACGGCCTATCACGAGCGGCACATAAACACTTTCGACGCCCTGGCTGATCTTTAGGGTGACCACTGATCGTCGATCAATCACCGCTCCAGCTAGCGGATTCTGGCCAAGCACCGTGCCAGCCGCCACATCTTCGTTAAACACGGCGATCTCCACCACCTGAAACCCGGACACATCCAACAGCTCCCGTGCATCGGTTGATCGAAGTCCTACAACACTTGGCAGCGACGCTAACGGAGGTCCACGACTGATAGTCCCGGTCACTAAGCCCAAACGTTCCAATTTGGCGCCTGCCAAAGGCTCTTGCTGACTGAAACGACCCGCGGCGACCGTCGCATCAAACGTTTCGTCAACACGCAGCCGCAATCCGGCCTCTGCAAGCCGGGTCCGACCTGACGCTTCATCGAGCCCCAGAATAGAAGGAACGGGGCGCAACTCTGCACCAGCCGGATCTCGACGCGGGACAAGTTGATCACTTGTTGCTGTTTTTGGATCACGGGGCTGAAGCAACGCCTGAATCTCCGTAATTAATGGCTTCAGGCTAAGGAGTGGACCTTCTATGAGGACCAAGGCCGATACAAAGACTGTCGCGGCGACACCAAGAGCCAGAAGCACTCCCCACACTGGAAGCGTCGGACGCCCAGCCCCGAATGGGCGAGAACTGAAACGTCTCCGGTCACGTCGCAACTTGCGTGGCCGGCGACCACCTGAACGAATATAACGATAGCCGCTTGCACGACTCATAACACAAAGCGGGCGTCGCTAAACCAGATTAGCTAACTGAGAACAACGAGATTTCATCACCTTACGAAACTCCATCGCGTGTCCCAGCAGCTGCAACCGGAGGCGCCGGTTTTTCAGACAAACCACCTACGCCATCGGCATTTGTCCCAACCTCATCAAGACGAACGGACAAAAGTTCTGAGACGCCATCTTCACTCATCGTCACCCCATAAACCGTCGAAGCCGCCTCAACCGTGACGGCATTATGAGTAATCATCATCATCTGCGTCCGCGTACTGAGATCATCAATCTGCTGGCAAAAACGAGCTACATTCTGATCGTCGAGTGCCGCATCAACCTCATCAAGAAGACAGAAAGGTGCCGGCCTCACCCGGAGCAAGGCCAGTATCAAGGCGGCGCCCACTAAAGCTCGTTCACCTCCGGACAAAGCAGCAAGCTCTTGCGCACGTTTCCCTGGCAGCTTGATTGAAAATTCCACACCCGTCTGCTCCACGTCTTCAGGTGACGTCAATTCCATGCGAGCAGACCCTCCACCAAACAGCTCCGTAAACACGGCACCGAAGGCGTCATTAATGGCGTCAAACGTCGTCATGAACTCATCGTGAAGCTGCTGCTGTAAATCACGCGCCAGCGTATATAGGTTGTGTGCCGCACCTTCTAAGTCATCGATCTGCCCACGCGCATCTTCCACACGCTTCCGTTCGGAGGCGTATTCAGCTGGTGCCAGCGGATTTAAGGGACCAAGGGTTTCAAGCATCCGACGTAGTTCAGCAATGCGTCGTTCAATCCCACCAACCGAATCTGAGGACTTTTCCGGGTCCAGATTGTCTTCACCGAGTTCATCTCGTGCTTGACCCCTAATCTCCTGACGTCTTTCGGCCAATCGTTCCGTTTCACGTTGGGCCATCGCCACAGCAGCTTCTGCACGCTCCTGTTCGCCCGCACGCTGTCCGGCCTGAAACTCGAGACGCTGCAGGTCCAATCGAGCATCAAGAGCCTGCGCCTCCATTGTTCGGACATGATCCGTGTCAAGCTCAGCATTATCTGAGCTTTCAGGCTCGAGAGCTTTCAACGCATCCGCAACAGCGGCCAATCCCTGCTCAACATCGATCAACGATTTTTTTACTGTGTCGACCTCAGCCCGCGCTGTAGTGGCAGCAGTGGATCGAGACCTATCTTGTAGATTCAGCTCTTCAACACGACTGAGCCCCGCTGCCAATGTGGCATCCAAGGCAGCAAGACGGGTCTCGGACGTAGAGCTTTCCCCACCAGAACCACCAACTCGCCTGAGTTCATCCGATAATTGTTCGATGGTTCCTGCCAGTTCACCGATCTCAGAATCGGCCGTGCTGACGATCGTTTCAAGGGCGCTACCGCGATCTCGCAAGTCCTGAGCTCCCATGCGAAACACCCTGACCTCTGATTCATTGTCCTGCTGCCCATGTGTGGCTTCGGCCGCCGCCGCCTGCATCGCTACTTGGGCTACCTGCCTTTCAGCCAGCAACGCCTCAGTGTTTGCGAGCTCTTTGTCAGCCTGTGCCAACACCTCTGTAGCAGCCCCAAGGGAAATTTTCAGACCCACGACTTCCGTTCTAACCCGCTCAATCTCTCGATCAGTTGTAGCTATACGTTCGCGAACATCAATCGTTGCTTGTCCAGATTTCCCAATTCGCACTGTGCCATCTGGCTCAATGGCATCCCCGCGCAGCGTAACTATCGTGTGCCCGTTCACATCAACCGAGTTCTGGCGCACCCGGAGAGCCGAACCCAAATCTTTCGTTACCAAAATATTCTCAAGCAGGCGCTGAAACACACGGCTACCGTCGCCAGCAACGGTCACCATATCTCCCAGATTGCCCAAAACTTCATCAGCTGTATGGTCCTTGGACGAACCCTCGTACGGCCATCCAAGAAATCCGTCCACAGGCCGCCATCGAACACGTGGCATTTGAAGCCGGGCTGCCGCATCGCTGACCGCAACACCGTCTTCGGGAGCCTGAACAATGACCGTGTCGAGCCCGTCCGGAAAGGCAGCCTCAAGCAATATGATGCCTTCGGTCCCCACCGCGTGTAACTGGTCACGGAGCTGGCCTGAAATAGCCGTCTTCGGAATCTCCGCGCGGATTTTTTCGATGTCAATCGATGTCGCACCAGCTTCCGCGTACGCCTCTTTCATACCAGCCCGCTCGCGCTCGAGTGATTTGACGGTGTTTATCGCGACATCAAGTTGCGACCGGATCTCCGCTTCTGCTTGCTGTCCATCACGGGCAGCTCTTACAGCCTCCTGGTGCGCAAGCGTCGCCTCCTCAAGCCCATCCGAAGCCTCACGAGCAGCGAGAACGGCCGATTGCGCAAGTTCCCGCGCAACGACCGATGCACGCTCAGCTTCAGAGATTTTGCCTTCAAGCTGCTTCAGCTGAGAGGCGAGTTCCTTGCGCTCTTCAGAAGCATTTCGGTGCCGTTCAAGCAACGACGACCGCCGATCCTTCAGCTTCTCGAGTTTCTCGCCAATCGCAGTTCGCTGCTTGGTTCGATCACGCTCGGGGGCCAGCGCCGTGCTCAGTTCGACCTGCTCAGATCGGACCTCCACCAGATGAGCTTCCAGTTCCACAAGTGCTTGCCGGGCCACCCCTGCTTCTTCTTCTAATCCGTCCGCCCGCGCCAAAAGTTGCTCATGCTGCGTTGCCAGATCCGTAAACCGGGCCTGCAGATTTGATCTTCGTTCCTCCAGGACCACACCACGCGCAGCACGTTCAGCAGCCGCTTCCCGTCTCACCTCGAGTTCGTGTCGAACATCGACAAGCTTTGCCTCGAGATCCTTCACTAACATCGCTGCCGCGGCTGCTTGGCGGCGCAACTCTTCAACCGGTTCCGCCAATATGGATGTAAGCGCCGCTGCTGCTGCTTGTTCTCGAGATTCTGCGGCATCAAGTCGCTCAGTCACTACAAACAACTTGTGCTTTGCGATCGTGAGTTGCCCAGATCGGAGCTCACGGCCGAGCTCTTCACCTTGCTCTGCTACCGCGGCTTGGTCTCTGAGTATTTCGATTCGTGGTTCGATTTCCGATACAAGATCACGGAGACGCTCGAGGTTGCGTCGTGTTTCCTTGAGTCGTCGTTGTGCCTGATCGCGTCGGGTGTAGAACCGTGCAACGCCCGCCGCTTCCTCGAGAAACGCGCGCCGACCTTCTGGCCGTTGCTGCAGCACCTGATCAATCTGCCCCTGACTGATTACCGAGTGACCTCCGTGACTTGCTGAACCCGCGCTCATCAAGTCCACAATGTCCCTGAGCCTTACACGCGCTCCATTTAGCGTGTATTCAGACTCGCCAGATCTGAACAGTCGTCGTCCAATCACAACCTCATCAAATTCCGTGGGGAGCCAATCCGACGCGTTATCAAAGGTCAGTAAGACCTCGGCCATGCTCTGCCGAGAACGAACTTCTGATCCAGCGAAAATCACATCCTCCGCTTTACGAATCCGAAGATTGGTCGGCGCCTGTTCACCCATCGCCCACCGAATCGCATCGGACAGGTTGCTCTTACCCGACCCGTTGGGACCATCAATCGCGGTGATACCCGGAGGAAGTTCCACAGCCGTCCGACGAGGAAACGTTTTGAAACCCTGCAGTTCGATCCGCCTCAGATGCACACGCCTATCCCTTCAACTGTGGCAAGGTTGCCAATGCAGCCCGGGCAGCCGCCTGCTCGGCCCGCTGTTTACTCGAACCTTCGCCCGACGCAAGCACTGCATCGCCAGCAACGACCGAAATAGCGAATGTCTTCGCATGATCCGGACCCTGTTCTGATACGAGTTCGTACACGGGTGTAACTCCACGTTCCGCCTGTAGCTGCTCCTGCAACTGAGATTTATGATCTTTGGCAGAGCCTTTCCATTCATACCGTTCCAACTGTGGCTCGACAATCGGGGCCAGCACTAGACGAACCGCTTCCAAGCCCTGATCCAGGTAGATTGCTCCAAGCAATGCCTCGAACGTTCGACCGACAACACTCTCCCGCGACCTGCCCCCGCTAAGATCCTCGCCACGTCCTAGCTGGACAAACTCACCAATCCCAAGGGACAGTCCGATGTCAGCCAAGCCTGTCAGGCTCACGATTGACGCCCTTGCAGACGTAAGATCACCCTCCGAACGATCCGGGTACCGCCGATAGAGGATCTCTGCGACGACAAGACCCAGCGCGGCATCACCCAAGAATTCCAAACGTTCGTTGCTATCGGCATCATCCAGATCCGCTTCATTGACGTAGGACCTGTGGACCAACGCGCGAGTAAGCAAGGAGTGGTCCCTAAATTGGACGCCAAGCAACCTCTGTATGCGTTCTAGAGTGGCTTCCTTGAGCTCAATGTTTGTCATTGAGCAACATCTTGTGGAGGGGTGAATAGTAGGCCCGGCGGGGGTGGCGAAAGGTCCGGACAAAACCAACAGTCCGGCGAACGGGAAAGCGCAAGCGCTTAGCACTCAGCGCAACACTACCTCCTGCCTCCCGATCACGCGTTCGGAGCTACCACTCACCCCTAAACGCTCATACACCACTGACGATACGAGGACTGACGCCCGCGCACGATGTCAAAGTACAAATCTTGCAAGGCGCCCGTTACAGCACCGATCTGTCCATCCCCAATGATACGACCATCAATCTCAGAAACCGGAGATATTTGGGCACCGGTACCAACAAGGAACAGTTCGTCAGCGATGAATAGTTCCGTACGATCCATGGGTCTCTCCACGGTCTCAAGCCCGAGTTCGTCGCGAGCAATCTGAATAATCGTACTGCGGGTAATCCCTTCCAACACATCTTCGCTGACTGCCGGAGTCACCAGCATGTTGTCCCGCACGATAAATAGGTTTTCACCCGTCCCTTCACTGACGTGTCCATCGTGGGTGAGCATAATTGCTTCATCAAAGCCCGCTTCCACGGCTTCCGTCTTGGCCATAGAAGAGTTGATGTATGTACCGGTGGCCTTCGCGCGGGCCGGAATCATGTTGTCATTCACACGGCGCCACGACGCAATCGTGCACCGGATCGGCTTTTCGATATCGAGATAGTTTCCAAACGGAACCGCGAACAGCGTGAAGTCGTCATCAACCAAGCGAGGCTCGTCAGATCCACCGACGATCATGCTCAGGCCGATCTGGAGCGCGCTCTTGTACGCAAGTGGTCGCACGTACACGTCTTCCCGAAAGTTCCCGGATCGAACCACGTTCGCGCAAATATCTATAAGTTCATCAACGGTGTATGGAATGTTGATCCGAACTATCCGGGCCGATCGATGAATTCGTTCAAAGTGTTCCCGAACCCTGAAAAGCAGTAGTTGTTCTTCCTCAGCATTCCAGTAACCACGGATCCCTTCAAAGACACCCGTGCCGTAATTTAGCGCGTGCGTCATCACACTGACCTTGGCGTCAGCCATGTCCACGTACTTACCTTCAAAAAAAGCTTGCACAGCAATCCTCACTACAACCATTTACCAAGGAGCGCCTACCGTCCGTGTCGAACGCCCCGGACGTGGCCCACTGTAACCGTACCGTCACAGACGGCCCGCATGGTAGCACCGGACCACGCTACACGGGATCTGACTCGAAGACCGCACGTCGCATAAAGACCAGATCTCCACGCAAATCGAACGTTTCGTAATACCGTTCAAATCCCCATTTGGCATATAGTCGACGCGCGGCCTCATTGGGCCGGTCCACACCAATTGCCAGATGTGTACGTCCGCGATCAGCAGCAATCGTCGAGGCGGTTCGAATCAATCCTTCGGCCACACCCAACCGTCGAAATTCCGGCAACACGACCAGGGTATGGACATATGCCACCGCCAGCCCATCTTCGATCGCCGGCTCAATAAAACTCAACCGGAGCCACAACTGGCCTATTGCGTTGCCATTGAAATCAGCAACCAAGCCACGCTGAATGTTTTTGTCGTACTCCTCGAAATAGCGTCGGAGCACGCGGGTCCGCTCGGCCATGCCCACAGGTCCCCACATCTTTGTGAGCACCCCCAGGTCCTTCTGCCGCGCCAGCCTCATCGTGACGGGTACATCAATCGTCACCTGACGGGTCCCATCAGGCGCCAGATCAATCGTCATGGGAGCCTCGAACTGACGTGAGCCAGCGCCGAATCCACCCCTGAACACCGAACATACGCTGGGAGGAAAACAGGACGAAGACCGCAAAAATACCCCGCAGGACTGGAGCCGGAAGACTCTGTGCCACCTGCGCGCCGGCCACACCACCTGCAATGCCGCCGACCCCAATTGTGAGAGCCCGACGACGATCCACATGCCCCATGCGAAAATGCTGGAAGGCGCCCGACAGAGCAGTTGGAACAATTACGGCCAAACTAATGCCCTGCGCATCGACCTGCTCAATGCCCATAAGGATCACCATGGCCGGCACCATCACGATGCCACCACCCACACCCATGGCACCGCTCACCAGGCCTGTTACCACCCCTGTCACAAGAGCAGCCAGCACTCGTTGCCCACCATCCAGTTGTAACAACGCCACATCCTGAATCGAAAAGATCATTCGCAGCGCTGTGACAAGCAGCAGCAGCGCAAACAACCGGCGAAGCATCGTTGGATTGATATGTGCCGTAAGACGAGCACCAACCGTCGCAAAACCCACCGAGGTCGCTGCCAGCGCCACGACCAGGGTCCAGTCGATGGGATTTGCGGTGGCATACCGAATTGTGGCGGCAAGAGCCGTCGGAACAATGATCGCCAGGGACGTCCCGTGGGCCCGATGCTGTGACATCCCGAGCAACCCCACCATGAGCGGAATCATCACGATGCCGCCCCCGACTCCCACAAGACCACTGATTGACCCGCCGACGAGACCAATGCCCGCCAGGAGCACGGGGGATGATTGGACGCCGGATCGATCGGAATTCATTTTGGCCATGGGGCGAAGTATAGGCAGTGACGCCATGTCCTTGACGAGATCACATCACGTAAACATGGAAAACAGCAATGATCTAGGGCGCTCTACGAGCGTTCGTTCCCCCACGACGCAACTTTCGCGTTTCCGCGCTCGCATCGTCCGCCGGTCGAGCCCGAGTCCCGGTTACCGTGCGCACGCTCGTCACAATCGCTGCACGTTCAGCGTCCGTCAGCTCTTCCCACCGATGATTGTGATCCGATTTTCGAATAAATTCGAGCAGTCGATCCCGCAGTTCGGACCACCCCTGATGTTGCCGGGACATCAGCGCAGGCGTCCAGCCACTTCTCCGTAAAGCGCCCTGCGTATGTGCCAGGCACAGCGGGTCACCTTCGGCTAGCATCCGGCTCAGCTTCTCATCCTTGATTTGTTGAGCCAGCACGTCCATTGCTCGTTCACCAGCAGCCGATTCGGCGATACAGACGGGACATCTAGCTGATACGGCCAGCACCTCGCGACCACGAACCCCGGCAAGCCTCGCTCTCAAACGCCGCCACGGGTTTGCGATCAGGCGGGAAAAAGCTCCGCTCGACCCTCTCTCGTAGGGCGACGCATCAAGCTCCACCACAAGGGAATTTAGAATGTCCCGATAAGTAATCGCGACGGCAAGGGCATCCAACTTTTCCAAGAACTGTTCGCCATGTGGCTCGCAGAATCCACGGGATGACCGGATCTGAGACCGCAGGTCAACATCGTTGACATGCTCGTAGATGTAGGAAGCAAGAAATCGATCGGCCCGCCGTGTCGCAAGCCGACAAATCGCGCAACCCGAACGGCCAAGCGCGTCCAGCAAGTCTTCGTAGGTAGCTTCCGTAGACACAATCCGTCGCTATGCGTTGAACCTATAGACGCACCCTGCCACAGCACGTGACTGTCATGCAGCAAATTGCGGCACCCGTATACTCATCCGACGTTTTCCGCATTCTGATGTTATGTCTGACCACGCCATCGCAGTCATCCTTGGAAACGGGATGACTGCTGGTCGTCCACCCGGCTCCGAGCAGTGTGCCGGGAACACGGCTTGGAGGTGTCCGCCGGGCCGGGGTAGGATCATTGGGTTGGCATGGATTGAAGATTGGGGTTTTTCATTCTGCTTCGCAAAGTAACCCGCTTTGGCCCCTGGCCGGCCACCGCAGATCGCGGGATTGGCGTACCCCCGTCGGACCCCGGCCCTGAGGCCGGTGAGCGTACGGACCTCTTCCTGATCTATCCGCCGTGGGCGGTCCTGGAAGATCGGGCCATGCTTCAAAATTGTCTGCCCCCGTTAGGACTATTGTCGGTCGCGGCACATGCGGAATCCTCGGGATACCGGGTGCACGTGATGGACGTGCACGCCGAGCGGGCGGACGACCAGCAACTGCGTGAGCGCCTTCGCCGACACCGTCCGCGATTCGTGGGCATGACGGTCCTAACCAATATGTGCCTCCCAGCCCACAAGATCGCGCGCATCTGCAAAGAGGAGGTGCCGGACTGTGTCGTGGTGGCGGGCGGGGTGCACGCCGAGGCGCTGCCTGAGCGCATGCTGCGGAACTCGGCGATTGACTGCGTGGTTCGCGGAGACGGCGAAAAGGCCATGATCGAGATCATGACCGGCAGTGCGTTCTCCACGATTCTGGGCCTAAGTTACGTCGATGCGGGAAGCGTGCAGCACAATGCACCACGGCCGGTCAATATGGATCTCGACGAGTTTCCGTTCCCCGCCTACCATCTGGTCAATTTCGCCAACTACTTTCCGGCCGTGGGAACGTACCGAAATTTGCCGGCCATCAATATGCTCATGACCCGTGGATGCCCGGGGCGGTGCACTTTCTGCAATTCGGCGCGCACCACGCTACGGGCGCGGGATCCGGAACTGGTGGTCAAGCAGATCAAACTGCTTCGACAAGATTACGGGATCCGACAGATCACCTTTTATGACGACACGTTCACGGTTTTGAAACCAGTTTGCCTGAAGTTCTGTGAACTGCTTGCGGCTGAGAACCTCGGATTGACGTGGGTCGCGTACGTGCGGGGTGACTGCTTTAGCGAAGAGATGGCTCTGGCAATGAAGAAGGCGGGCTGCCACCAGGTGCTGTTGGGAATCGAGACCGGGAGCGACAAGATCGCGAAGCGGATTGGCAAGCCGATCGACAAGGAACGATACCGCGACGCGGTGAGAATCGCCCACGATCATGGTATGGAGGCGCGCGGCTCGTTCATCCTCGGCAACATGGACGAGACATGGGAGACGATGCAGGAGACGCTCGAGTTCGCCATCGAGATCGACCTTGACATTTTCCAGCCGACGATCTCGACGCCGTACCCGGGCAGCGCCTTGTACAAGGAGGCGGTGGACCGCGGCCTGCTCAAGAACAAAAATTGGTATGAGTACGGTCAGGGCACAGTACTCGTGGACCAGCCTCAAATCACGGACGAGGAGATATACCGTTTCGAGCGATACGCATTTCGCCGCTTCTATCTGCGACCGCGGGCAATCTATCGGCTGGCCCGGCGCATTACCAGATTCCGACACGTGCGCGATTACGTCTTGTCGGCCGTCATCCTGCTGTTTGGGCTTCACAGAAGACGGGATAAACGTAACTGGGAATGCTGGAAGGGCCTGACGGAAGAAGATTTCTTCGACCGCGAAATCAAGGAGCCCGAGCACGTTCGCCTCACGTATGAATTACGGCAGGAGACTGTGTTCGTCTAAACAGCTTGGAACGACCGGCTGGGTTCGCGAATTCGCATGACTGTCATGCAGCAAATTTCAGCACCCGTATACTCGTCCGACGTTTTCCGCATTCTGATGTTATGTCTGACCACGCCATCGCAGTTATCCCCGGCGACGGGATTGGAATCGAGGTCATCCGCGAAGGCCAGTTGACCCTTGAAACCCTTGCCGAGGTGACCGGAGATCTCGTTTGGGAATTCGAAACGTTCCCCTGGGGTTGTGAGTATTACCTGGACAAGAACGAGATGATGCCGGCCGATGCCTTGAAAACTCTCGAAAGCTTCGATGCTA